>DASPRR010000606.1:0-5021 GCA_035624375.1 Thermodesulfobacteriota bacterium
CTCTCCAATACTTCCTCATCCCCCATGACGTTAATATATTCGATTTGAAGTTGATCCAGGAATTTCTTGACTTCCTGCGGTTCCTTGCGGTCAAGGGAGACCCCGATGACCACCAGTCCCTTATCTCTGTATTTCTTGTAAAGCTGGCTGAGCACCGGGATTTCCTCTTTGCAGGGACCGCACCAGGTTGCCCAAAATTCGATAATGATCACCTCTCCCTTAAAGGAAAAGAGGTCCACCCGGTCCCCCTTCAGGTCCGGCAGGGAGAAAACGGGGGCGGAAAGCTCTTCTTGCCCCAGGCATTCCACCTTCGACGGTTTCCGCGCTGAAAGATCAAATTTGCCCAAACCGTATCCCAGCAAAAGGATCACTGCCAACAGTACAAGGATTACCCAAATTTTTCTTCCACCAATTCCGCTTTTCACCTTTTGATTCCTGTTTCTCTTTTCTCCAGAGCCGTGCCTTGCGCCTTCCTGGGAGAAAATCTTCACTCTGAATTTACGAGGGAGAAAAGATCCTCTCCCGGCCGAATTCGTATTTATGCCATCGGCTTCCGGCAGAACTGGCGATTGGCCAACGGCAAAGAATAAACAGAAGAAAGGCGGGAATCCCTTCAGACTCTCCCGCCTTTCTCCGGAAACGCGCCTTGATTATTTGTAGTATTCCTTTTTCATCCTGTCCATGACCAGCTGGAGTTTGCCCACAGGATCATTTTTGTGATAATGACACAGGTTGCAGGAATGGAAATATTCTATTTCCAATCCTGCCCCGACCAAGGGGAAAAATCAGGCCTTCTTGCCTGTCGCTGGAGATTCGAAATCTTCTTTGCCTTCCAGGACCCGCTGCAAGGCCTGGGGATGGAGGAGAAAGATCTTCCCGTTTGCCGGCTTGATGAATTTGGACTTGGTAAACCGGCTCATCACCCGGATCGCCGTTTCTACCGTGGTCCCCGCCATATCGGCCAGGTCCTGCCGGGTTAAGGGCAGGTTAATCATGATCCCCCCTTTTTCGGAGACCCCTACCTTATCTGCCAGTTTCAGAAGAATATGAGCGATCCGCTGTTCCACCCGGTCCACGGCCAGGCTCTTGATTGTGGCGTGGGCTTCCCGCAGCTGCCTCCCCAGATCGATGATCATCTCGTTGGAAACAAACGGGTGTCGGCCCACAAAGAGGAAGAAATCTTTGCGCGAGAGTTTCAAAATGGTGGAGGGTTCCATCGCCTGCGCGGATGATGAGTATGGCTTTCGATCAAAAAGGGAGACTTCTCCGAACATGTCGCCCGGAGTGTAGACCTGGAGGATGATGTCCTTGCCCGTGTCCGAGTGTTTGAGGAGTTTGACCCTGCCTTCCAGGACGATGTGGAGCCATTCAGGAAGGTCCCCCTCGAAATAGATATAGTCTTCCCGGTCATATTTTTCTTCGTTGAAGAGGCGGCTGATTTCCCTCAAGGTGGGCTCTGAGAGGGAGGAGAAGAAAAAGGATTTTTTCAATATCTGCAGCCGGTCCATCCGCCCCCGCCAGTTTTTGAAGGGAAGTCGATTTCGTTTTCAATTTTAGAACGGGGTGGAGGATTATGCAACATGATTTTATTGCTTTCCTGCCCGACCCGCAGAAAGTTTGCGCTGGCACCGGGGGCAATAGAAGCTGCTCCTACCCCCCACGATCTCCCGCACGATTCTTACGCCGCAGGCCAGACAGGATTCCCCCTCGCGCCCGTAAACCCGCAGAGAATGCTGGTATCCCCCTGCGGACCCGCTGGAATCCACGTAGGAGCGGACCGATGTTCCCCTGGCCTTAATGGCTTCGCTCAACACCCCCTGCACCGCCCGGTGAAGCCGGGACAGGGTCTTCCCGGACAGAGAATCCGACTTCCTCCGGGGATGGATTCCTGCCCGGTGCAGGGATTCGTCGGCATAGATGTTTCCTACTCCTGCCAGAAAATGCTGGTCCAGGAGGAGCGGTTTGATTTCTCGATGCCTGGATCGCATGCGGGCTGCGAATTCAGACGGGGGGATTTCCAGGGGCTCTGGGCCGAGCCGAGAGAGGAAAGCCCATTCTCCCTTTTTCCCTCCCTCCCAGACGACTCGTCCAAACCGGCGGGGATCGATGAATCGGAGCTGGTCCCCGTGCTTCAGGAACGAGAAGACCAGGTGGGTGTGCTTTTCGCGGGGGGCGCTCCGGGGCAAGACTCTCAGTCTCCCGCTCATTCCCAGGTGCACGAACAGGGCACCCCCCCTGCTCAGACGGAGGATGACATTCTTTCCGCGCCGCTCCACAGCCAGGATTTTCTTTTTTTGCAGCAGAGCGGCCAGCGCCTCCTTGCGCCCCCCTAGGCATTTTTCCTGGCAGACCTCCACCTGGGAGAGTTCCCACCCGACGATGCGGTTCCGCAGCCCGCGCACGACCGTTTCCACTTCCGGCAACTCAGGCATGTCTCTTCATTTCCTTACATCCCCGATCTTCATCCCCCCGGTATTTTCCTTTCCCTTCCAACTCCCCACCCATATATGAACAGGTGGTTCGCAAATGCGGGGCGTTCAAGGGGCGGACTCGGGTGACTCCTTCTGCCGGCGCCGATTCAGGTAGGCCCGCATCGCCGTGCTTCCGAATCCCAACAGGAAAAAAAGGACTGCGGCAACAATCCAGTAGACATCCAGGGTTCCCCGGTCGATCCGGTGCACCAGGAGGGTGTAGAACAGGGCGCTGGGGACCTGGGCGATGCAGACCAGGAGAAGGAACTCCCAGTAAGCTAGGAGAGTCAGGCCAGCGGCATAGCTGATCACGTCAAAAGAAACCACGGGGACGAAGCCAAAGAGAAGGATGACGTACTTCTCGTACTTCTTCAGGGCCCGGTCCGCCGTCTCCAAGTGATCCTTCTTCACGAACCGTTCAACGACCGGCCGACCGAGGGTTTTGGCGATCGAAAAACAAGCCATGGACCCCGTAACCGCGCTGCTCCAGGAGAGGAGGAGGCCGTAAAAGGGGCCGAAAACCAGAGCATTGACCACGAAGATGGGAAAGGCGGGGAGAAACAGGACCACCGATTGGGCCACCATCAAGAAAGCAGAAATGAGGGGAGCCCAGAGGCCAAAGGAGAGGATTAGGGTTTTCAGACGGTGGATATTCCCATGGAGCTCGATTCCATTAAAGAAATCTCCCCCGCCGCGGGGACCCGGGATCATGAGATAGACGAGCCCTCCGACGACTACCGCCACCAAGCCAAGAATGAGGAGGATAAGGTAGGATTTTCTCAAAGGGGTTCCGCCGGCCGCTTCCAGACGCACAGCATCTCATTCCGGTGGTATCCAAACTGAACCAGTTCCCACCCCTTCTTCCCCTCCTCGTTGAGGGTATCTCGGATCATGTCAGCCGCCGCCCGGGAGGTGTCATGGAGAAAACACTGACCCTTCTGGTCACAGTAGAAGGCTTTTTCCTCCGCGTCTTTGCCCCGGCTCAAATCCTCCATTTGGTACCGGGTGATCTGGTATTCCCATTTTTTCATGGCCACTGCCCTCTTTCGAATCAGAGCCCTTCCCTCTCAGGGCCCGACCAGCAACACCATGGGGTCTTTGATGGAAAACCATTCGGGAAAACGGGTCAGGGCTTTCAGCTCCGCCTGGAGACTGCGTTCATGATTCCGCTCAAAGTCTGCGAGATATTCCAGCATGAAGCGGCCGCTCATATCCCCAGACCTCTGCGCCTCTTTCTGGTAGAATCGGGCCGCCTCCTGCTCTTTTTGGATGGCTAACTTCAGGACCTCTTCCGGGCTTAAGTCCTTGGGCATTTTCCCCTTTCCCTCTACCCCTCCCTTGCGGGGAATCGGCGGGAACTCTTCTCCCGAGCTTCTCCGGTATCTCTCTTCCAGGACCTGCCGGTGCCTTTTTTCTTCCGCGGCGAGGCGGGAAAGCTTTTCCCGCAGCAGCGGATTCTGCACCCCTTTCAGGGCCTGGGTGTAGAAACGGTACGCTTGCGCCTCGGCCCGGATGGCCACCCCTAAGACCTCCAGCCCGGTCAATCCTCGAGAGTCCTTCCGTCCTCTGTCTCCCATCGCACTCAAACCTCCCCTAAGCTATAAAAGACTTCTGCTCCTCGGAATACCGCCGTACCTTTCCCAGGCCTTCACCTCTTCGATTTTGGTCATCCTCTTCTTTCTCTTTTCAGAAATCATTCTGATAAGAATGATTTCACCTTCCCATGATATGTATCAGCAAATCCTGTATCCTCCCCTCACCTTCCCTTTCAGGCCTCTTATTGGCGGACCGGTCGACTCCCCGCTTTCTTGGAGGGTTTCTTCCACAGCCGAGGATACCAATCAGGGACCCGAAATTTGGTCGGCATTTCCGTCTTGGGCGAGATGGGTTTGATATCCAGGACAGGGGTGCCATTCAGTGCATCCAAACCTTTCACGACAAGAATATTCCCCTTTCTTCCCATGAATTGGACTTGGGTGAGGCCAACGGGATTGGGACGATATTGGGTCCGAGTAGCAAAAAACCCCACTAGGGGTAGGTCAGGGCGGGACCTGGGGTGGATTTTCAATTTTTTCCCCCTTGCCACGGGGGGAACCCGACTCAACCAGAATAAAACCAGAAAATGGGAGTAACCTTCGATTCCATCCAGGGCCCCCGCGTATTTCGGCAGGAGTTCAATCCTGGAAACCACGGATTCCCACCCCTCCCTTTTCTTCGCTCGAATGGAGTTACGAACCCTGCCTATGGGCTTAAGAATTATTTGTTCCAATCCACCCCCTATTCCTCATAGCTGGAGAGAAACCTTTTCTTTATGAAAAGGCGAGCGGAGGGATGTTTATCTATTAATTTTTGAATATATCAGTCCCATTTTTTCTTTTCAACCTAAACCTTTTTTACCATCACCATCCCGTTGGGAAAGCGATAAAGCGTGGGAAAAAATCAAGAACTGAGTTCCCACTGTACACTTTTTCCTACACGACCGCCACTAAGACATCAAAAAAAATGCCTGGGAAGTTTATTCAGCTCCCAGGCATTTCATTAAAAAAGTTG
>DASPRR010000614.1:0-2695 GCA_035624375.1 Thermodesulfobacteriota bacterium
GGATAGTAACCAGGGTTCCGGTGAACGCTATTATCCATGCGTAATGGATCATTTTTTGTAATCCAGGGTGATAAGAAAGGTTCTTTCCGAATACAATACAGGAAGCGAACGTCCTTGGAACGCCCCCATCTGCAATATACCAAAAAATAGGTAAAGAAGCAGGCGGAAGTTGAGCCAGGCGTTGATCCACGTTCGATTCTCTGTTATTTTTAAAAAAGACAGGGTGGAGGCTTATCTTTCCCTCGGGTCTATCGCGGATCGGGGAAAAGAATCTTCGGCCCACAGACCGAAGCCTTCCCCATGCTTTTTCCCCTCCTTTTCCGGGGGAAAGGAGACAGGAGGAATTATGAACCGGGATCAGGTTCGCGTGGACATTAAAACCCCACCTCCAGGCCCGAATGCCCGGAAGTGGGCAGAATTCCACCGCCGCTATGCGGCCCGTTCCACCTATTACGACGGGTTCATCTGGGACCGGTCCAAACCGGCTATCGGCCCCTTCTGCACGGACGTGGACGGAAACGTGATCCTGGACTTCGTCTCCCATGTGGCCAGCTCCGGCCTGGGATACAATCACCCCGAGTTGGTGAGTATGGCCTCCAGGCTTCAGTCTGTCGACCCGGACCGCTATGCGGGCTGCGACTTTATCGGCGCTTGGGGCGAGGACCCGGACAAGAGTGAGGTCCCTACTCCCTCCCACCTCCATTACAAGCTCATGGAGATCACTTCTCAATTCGGGTTCGGCTCCGCCTTCTTCTCCAACTCCGGCGCCGAAGCCGTGGAGAATGCCATTAAAATTTGCTACGACCATAAAAAGAACTACGGCTACGGGGTCTGCTTTTACGGGGCCTTCCACGGACGAACCCTGGGAGCCCTTTCCCTGAACCGGAGCAAAAAGACCCAGCGGGACTGGTTTCCCCAGATTCCCAATATTATCGATTTCCCCTACTGCACCTGCCAGAATCACCCCTGCCGGTGCGGCTGGATGGTCTGCTGCACGGGGAAGGAAGGCATGCGAAGCCGTCTGGATCATTTCCTGGACCCGGACATTGGGCTGGTCGATCCCGAGGAGGTTGCCTTCATCATCATTGAACCCATCCAGGGGGAGGGCGGATACAACGTCCCGAGCATAGAGTTCATGAAAGAGGTAAACCGCCTGGCAAAGAAGCACTCTATCCCCCTGATTTCCGACGAGGTTCAGGCCGGAATGGGCCGGACCGGAAGGTGGTGGGCCATCGAACATTTCGGCATCAAACCGGACATCATCACCGTCGCCAAACCTCTTCGCGTAGGGGCAACTCTGGGGCGGAGGGAGCTCTTCCCCCAACAGGAATACCGAATCTCCAGCACGTGGGGGGAGGGAAACGCCTTGAGCTCGGCCATCGGCTATCGGATGATCGAGATCATCCAGAAGGAGAACCTCCTGGATAACGCCACCCGGATGGGAAATTATTTCCTGGAACAACTGAGGAGCCTGCAGGGGAAATACCCCTTCATCTACGAGGTGCGGGGGATCGGCCTGATGGATGCCGTGGAGATCGACTCCCGGGAGAGGAGAAACCGCATGATTCGTAAAGCCTTCGAAAAGGGTCTCCTGCTCCTGGGTTGCGGGTACAAAGTCATCCGTTTCCTCCCTCCTCTTGACGTCCGAAGACGGGAGATCGATATGGCCCTGGAGGTCCTGGAGGGGGTCTGTAAACAGGTTTAATGCAGGCTGCAGGACTCGGATCGCAAATCGCAAATTAAGGATGGCAGGTCAAAGACTCCAAGTTGCAGGTCTCACTTTTCAAGTTATAAGGAAATGGGGCCGATCATTTATTGTGCGACCTGCGGCAGGTAATCTGTGACTTCACCTTATTGGGCCATTTTGTTTGACCGTAAAGCATCGGTGTGTTACTTTAATTTAGGATCACCCCTTGGATCTTATTGAAATTCAAAAGAAAAGCAGCAAATTAACGCCGAAAAAACCCATGAACCCCAGAATCTTCAGGGAATACGACATCCGGGGCCTGGTCGATCAGGATTTAACTGTCGAGGGGGCCCGCCTGATTGGTCAAGGCCTGGCTACTTATTTATCCCGGCAGGGGAAGCGAAGAGTTGTGGTGGGCCGCGACGGCCGGTTAAGCTCCCCCCGCTTTCGCGACCCTCTGGTGCAGGGTATGGTAGCAGGAGGGATGGAAGTGATGGACATTGGGGTCTGCCCCACTCCGGTCTTCTATTTTTCTATTTTCCACCTGAACCGGGACGGCGGGGCCATGATCACCGGAAGTCACAATCCCCCCGAATTTAACGGATTCAAGGTCTGCTCCGGAAAAGACACCCTCCATGGGGAACAAATCCAGGATTTGCGGCGAATCATCGAATCTCAAAATTTCTTCCGCGGCGAAGGATCGGTTTCCCAGCAGGAGGTCATTCCCGCCTACCGGCAGTTTCTGGGGCAGAACATCTGGCTTCAGCGAAAAATCAAGGTGGTGATCGACAGCGGCAACGGAACGGCGGGCCTGGTGGCCCCGGGAATATTAAGAGACCTGGGCTGCGAGGTGATCGATCTCTATACCGAGGTCGACGGCCGTTTTCCCAACCATCATCCCGACCCCACCATCCCGGAATACATGCAAGCCCTGATCGCCAAAGTGAAAGAAACCGGGGCGGAAGTCGGAATCGGGTACGACGGCGACGCCGATCGGATCGGCGCCGT
>DASPRR010000615.1:0-2914 GCA_035624375.1 Thermodesulfobacteriota bacterium
AAGGCGGCGGCCACGCCCAGCTCCAGTTCGGTCATCTTTTCCAGGATGCGCACGGTGATGAGCGTCCAGTTGATGGATATGAGAAAGATCGTCGCGCTGATGGCGGTCATGGAGCGGATGAAGACGACCCCCAGGCCAGCAAAAAATGCGGGCAGGATCAAGGGGAGAGTGATGCGCCGGAAGGTCGTGCCGGACTTGGCCCCCAGGCTGAAGGAGGCTTCTTCGATGCTGGGGTCGATCTGCTGGAGAATCGCCACCGTGGTACGGATGCCCGTGGGGCCGTACCGGAATACATAGCACGCAATAATGATGATCGCGGTTCCGGTGAGCACGACGGGCGGATCATTGAAGGCCAGGAGATAGGCGATCCCCACGATGGTCCCGGGGAGGGAGTAGTTAATCATGGAGACCATTTCCATGGTTTGACGGGAGGGAAATATCTTCTTGGCCACCAGGTATCCCAGGACGATGGCGTAAATCCCTCCCAGAGGCATGCCCGCCCCGGCGATGATCAGGGTGTCGCGGATGGCGGTCATCCCTTCGGTGAAGACCACGTGATAATGAGCCCAGGTGACTTGATAGTTGGCGCCGAAGGCCCGCACGATGGAAGCATAAAAAAGGAGGACGTAAAAATAGAGGATGAAGGCCGAGATAAAGAGACACAGGGCAAGAAGCAAAATCCGGGCCCTTGGCACAACGCTCTTAATTTGGGTTTGAGCCCCGACTTTCCCGGAAATGGTTACGTAGTATTTCCGGCTGACCCAGAAGCGCTGGAGGAGGAAGACGAGGAACGCCGGCACGAGGAGAACAAAGGAAAGAACCGCTCCCCCTTTCAGGTCGAAGAGGCCGGTGATTTGAAGGTAGGCCTGGGTGGGAAGAACGGGAAAGCTGTTGCCGGCGAGGATTAAAGGGGTCGCAAAGTCGGCCAGGGAAGCCGCGAAGAGAAGGAGAAAAGAGTTGGCCAACCCGGGGACGGTGAGTGGGAGGGTCACTGTCCGGAATACCCGCCACCGGGAGCTTCCTAGGCTGAAAGCCATATCCTCCACATTCGGGTCAATCCCGGCCAGGATGGCCTTTAGGGTGAGGTAGGCGATGGGGAAAAAGGTTATCGTTTCAGAGAAGAGGGTAGAGGTCAGCCCGTAGACCCCGACGTTTTTGATTCCCAGAAGCTCATAGGTGATCAAACCTCTGGGCCCAAAGGAAAAGATAATGGCAATGGCCGTGGTGAAGGGAGGGGAGATAAGGGGCAGGATGATGGCGGCATCCAGGAAAAACGTCCAGCCCCGGGAGAGGTTCGTCCGCACCGCGGTAAAGGCGAAGAGAAAACCCAGGGCCGTCCCCCAAAAACCTACCAGGGTGGCCAGGATGAGACTGTTCCAGAGGGCCTGGCGCTGGTTCGGATCACCCAGGATTTTTAGGACATTCGCCAAGGTGAGACGGCCTTCCTCTTCAAAGGTCTGGAGAAAGAGCCGGATCATGGGAAAAAGAATGAAAAGAATCAGCAGGACCCAGAGGATGACGAGGGTGGCCAGGAGAACCGGGTCGCGGATGACCAGGCGAAGGGGATTCCTGGGATTACGAGCCAGAACCAAATCGGACATAGTTTGCTTGAAACTCAAAACTCTATCGCACAATGTATCTTTCTCCCCCGGAGACTTCGTCGCAATCCGTCATGCCCGCGGAGGCGAGCATCCAGGCTTTATGTATTTCCTGGATTCTCGCTTTCGCGGAAATGACGACTCTTTTGTCTAATTGCCGCAAAACCCCCGGACGGATGAGAGAAAGTCTGAGCGAAGCGGCTGGTTATTAAGAAAATGGGGATGCACGGGTATGGGCTCCCCTTTTGGGCCGAATCACGCCTCGATTACTGCTGCTGCGGAAGAACCTCGTTAATCCAGCGGTCGACGATCCGTTTCCGGTTCTGCCCCGCCCAGTTTTCATCGATGGGGAAGATGTTGGCCCCTTTAATAACCTCAGCCAGACTGGCTTCGATCTTGACCTCCGGATGGGCGGGGATGAAATTGATCTTGTACTTGGCATAGAAGCTCTGCATGCCTGGGCCGGTGGCCCAGTCGATCAGCTTCTTCCCCGTCTCTGGGTTCTTCGCCCCTTTGAGGAGGGCAATCGCTTCCACGGACGTTCCGATCCCCTCCTTGGGGAAGGAGATCGCCACGTCATACCCTTCCTGCCTGGTTTTCAGGGCGTCCACGATGAAAAAAATCCCCGCGCCCGCCTGTCCCAGGCCGACGGGAATGGTTCCGCCTCCGCCGCTCTTGGTGTACACCTGGACATTGCGACGGAGCTTCTTCATATAATCGAAGGCCTTGGCCTCATCCCGCCCGAACACCTGGAGGATGGAAAAGATCCGGGTCACGGCCGTGCCTGAGGTGCGGGCATCGGCCATCTGGAGCATATTTTTGTAGGCCGGATGAAGCAGGTCATCCCAGGACGCGGGAGGGGTTAATTTATTTTCCTTCAGGAATTTGTTGTTGCTCATGAAGACCAGTGGGTCATCGGCGATTCCCAACCAGGTCCCCTGGGGGTCTTTAAACCGGTCCGGGAGGGCGTTGAAACTGGGAGATTTGTAAGGTTCAAAGACTCCCTCTTTGATCCCGGCGATGTGGGTTTCCACGGGCCCGCCAAAGAGGACATCCACCCGGGGATTGTTCTTTTCGGCGATGATCCTCGCCAGGGCTTCCCCGGAGGAGAAACGGATGAAGTTTACCTTAATCCCTGTTGCTTTCTCAAATTCCTGGAACATGGGCCGGGCCCAGTTCTCCGGCCAGATGGAGTAAGCATTCAACGTTTCCGCGGCCGGCGCCACCGAGTACCAGCAAAGAAGGATTCCGATGACTCCCCCAAAGAATGTCCAAAATCCTTTCCTTCTCATTTTCATCCCTCCACCTTAAAGTTG
>DASPRR010000621.1:0-4596 GCA_035624375.1 Thermodesulfobacteriota bacterium
GCCCAAACCAGAAAAGATATCGTAGGGGCGGTCCCGCCTTTAGCGGGATGGCCGCCCGCAAGATGGGCGCCCGCGGGGGTCCCCCCACAATTCATTACCCCCTCGCGGGCGATTTCATTTATCGGCTTTGTTCGAAAGGTACATGATTCATCGTTCTCTCGGGCCAACTGAACAACCGCGAAAAATCATGACCGCCACCAGAGGTGGAGGTATGAAAAACAGTGAAACGCTCAAAGCGGATTGAAACGGGTGCACCTAAAGGGGCCTTTCGTCCAGGCCCAGCTAGTATCTTATACCCCTTGCACGCTTTTTCTTTTACCCTTGCCCCTGTTTTGTGCTATGATTTTCAGGCCTTTATCATTTAGAACCGATTACATTCACAAGGAGGAGATGTATGGATTACGAACTGCCGGAAAACCTTCGACTGATGCGCGATTCGGCCCGCCGGTTTGTGAAGAATGAGCTGGAACCCATCTCCCAAAAGGTGGAGGAGGAAGAAAAGATACCGGAGAGCGTGGTGCAAAAGATGAGGGAGATGGGTTTTTTCGGCATGTCGATCCCGGAAGAATATGGGGGAATGGGGCTGGGAACTCTGGGCGAATGCGTTATGAATGAGGAATTCGGGCGAGTCAACTCCAGTTTTCGATCGAGGTTTGGAACCAACAATGGCATTGGCTGCCAGGGGATATTGATCGATGGGACCCCGGAGCAGAAAGAGAAATACCTCCCCCGGATTGCCAGCGGGGAGTGGACGGCGGCCTTCGCCCTCACCGAACCGAACGCCGGGTCTGATGCGGCCAACATCCAGACCAAGGCCGAGAAAAAGGGGGATGTATACCTTCTCAACGGGCTGAAGCATTTCATCACCAACGGGGACATTGCCGACGTAGTCACGGTCATGGCGGTGACCGACAAGACCAAAGGCCCTCGGGGAGTGACGGCCTTCATCGTGGAAAAAACCTTTCCCGGATATTCTGTGGGAAAGATCGACAAGAAGATGGGAATCCACGGGAACAATACCTCGGAGATCGTGTTCGAGGACTGCCAGGTGCCGGTAAAGAATATCATAGGACTGGAAGAAGGACGGGGGTTCGTCACGGCTATGAAAGTCCTCGAAAAAGGGAGAATAACCATCGCCGCAGTGTGCGTGGGGACCGCCCAGTACTGTCTGGATACGAGCGTCGCCTATTCCAAGCAGCGCGTGCAGTTCGGGAAACCCATTTGCACCAACCAGGCCATTCAGTGGATGCTGGCCGATATGGCCATTTCCATCTATACGGCAAGGCAGATCGTTTACAACGCCGCCTGGTGTCGCGATCAGAAGCAGAGGGTGACCCAGCAGGCGGCCATGGTCAAGGTGTACTGCACGGAGATGGTAAACCGGGTGGTAGACTCGGCCCTGCAAATCCACGGAGGCATGGGATACATGAAAGAGTCTCCCATCGAGCGAATATATCGTGATATGCGACTGTACAGGATTTTCGAGGGAACCTCCGAAGTGCAGCGGATGGTCATCGCCAGGGAGTTGCTGAAGGACTAAGGTAATAGGTAATAGGTCCCGGGGCCACAGAGGAAAAAAGAATTTATTCCCATGACCTAGGGACTGGAACCTCGGACTCGTTTTAACAGGAGGGTTTGAATGGCTGGGAGAAGAGGCTCCGGCAAAGCCGGGAATGGACCGGTAACCGTTCCCATCGACAATACGGGACAGGCTTATCTGGAAGTCCTGCGGGACCGGGGAATCAAATATTTCTTCGGGAATGCGGGAACGGATTTCGCCCCGCTCATCGACGGGTTTGCCCGCTTGGCGGCGGAGGGAAAAGAATACCCGAAACCCGTCTTGGTCCCCCATGAATTTGCCGCGGTTAGCATGGCCCACGGGTACGCCATGGTCACCGGAGAACCCCAGGTGGTCATGGTCCATGTGAATGTGGGGACATCGAACGCCCTCACCGGGGTGATGAACGCCTCCCGGGCCAACATCCCGTTGATTTTCACCGCTGGGAGGACCCCCATTACCGAAGGGGAAGTGCGGGGGGGACGGAACCTTCACATCCACTGGGCCCAGGAGTCTTTCGACCAGGCATCCATGGTACGCGAGTACGTGAAGTGGGATTACGAGTTGCGTTGCTTTGCCCAGGTGGAAAAAGTGGTGGACCGGGCCCTTAACATGACCATGTCCGAGCCTAAAGGGCCGGTGTACCTGAGCCTTCCCAGGGAAGTCCTTGCCGAAGCCCATGATGAATTTACCTACACCCCTGCCGGACCCCGGCTCTATGCGAAACCCGGGCCGGACGCCGAGGCGCTCCGCCAGGCTGCTCTGCTCCTGAAGAATGCCGAAAACCCCCTGGTGATCACCTCCATGGTGGGAAAGAATCCGGCTGCCGTGGGGCAGTTGGTGAAACTCTGCGAGTCCTTTGCCCTTCCGGTCACCATCCCCATGAGCAACCTCTATTTGAATTTTCCCACCGACCATCCCATGCACCTGGGATTCGACCCCATGAAGTTTGTGCCCACGGCAGACGTGATACTGGTAGTCGAAGCGGATGTTCCCTGGTTTCCGATCCGGGCCAAGCCCAAACCGGAAGCCAAAGTCATCCAGCTGGGAATCGATCCTTTCTTCTCCCGCTATCCCATGCGCTCCTTTCCAGCGGATATCCCTCTGGCCTGTGACCCCGAAGCCGGCTTAAAGGCTCTGCGGGAGGCCCTGGAGGCTCAACCACCACAGAGCAAAAGAGACATTCAGAATAGGTACGAAAGGCTGTCCCAGGAGCACCGCACCCAGAGGGCCGGCTGGAAGGCGGCGGCAGAGAGGCTGAAGAGTGAACGGCCCATCGATATGGAATATGTTTCCTATTGTGTGGGGCAAGTGAGAGATGCGGAAACGATCCTTATCAATGAGTATGACTTGAGGGCCCATCAGGTTTCCCTCAACGAACCCGGTTCTTTTTTCAGTTCTCCCATGTCCAGCGGCCTGGGCTGGTGCTTCGGAGCGGCTTTGGGAGTGAAACTGGCCAAACCGGACACTGTTCCCATGGTCTGCATGGGCGATGGGACGTACCATTTTACCGCTGCAACGGCCTGCCATTTCATGGCCCAGAACCTCCCGGTGGTGCTGGTGGTCTTCAATAACCAATGCTGGAACGCAGTCAAGGGCTCGGTCCTCGACCTTTATCCGGAAGGATGGGCGGTGCAGAAGAAACATTTTGTCCTCTGCGATCTGAAACCTGAACCTGCATACGAGAAGATCGTAGAAGCCTTCGGAGGGTATGGAGAAAGGGTGGAAGACCCCGATAAGATCATCCCCGCCCTGAAGCGGGCGGTGAAGGCTGTCAGGCAGGAGAAACGCCAGGCCCTTTTGAATGTCATCTGCAAGCATCCGTAATTTCCTGAAGATATCGATAGACAGGGAAAAAGCGGAGAAAAAGACGAAGCAAAAAGGCCCCCAGTGACGATCTGAGCCATTATCTCTAATCCGCGTCTGCTACAAACGGAAATGAAATTTCTGATTTTTTCCATGGTTTTTTTTCTCCTGTGCGGGGTGACCCTGGAAGCGGGAGTAGAAGGGAAGGAACCAATGGCTCCGAAGATCGCGCTCCCCTCAGAGGTGGCAGGGTGGAAATGGGATGGGAAGGGGAAATCGTTCAATACCAAGACTGTCTTCGAGTATATCGACGGAGCGGCGGAGCTCTACCTCGCCTACGGTTTCCTTGGGTTGAAGGTCTGGCGCTATGAAAAGACGGGGGCACCCCCCATTAACCTGGAGATTTATGAGCAGGGTTCCTCTGAAGACGCCTATGGCGTTTTTTCCTTTGAGCAGCAGGACGAACCGGCCGGAGTCGGCCAGGGGTCGGAGTTTGGGGGAGGGCTGCTCCGCTTCTGGAAGGGGAGCTATTTCGTCAGCGTCTATGCGGAGGGGGAGGGGAAGGGTGTGGAAGCGGCCATCCTTGACATCGGAAAAGCTGCGGCCCAGGCCATCCCCATAACCGGACCAGAACCGAAGTTGGTCCAGTTTCTGCCGGGTAAGGAATTCGGGCTGGTCGATAGAAGTATCCGGTTTCTCAAAAGCCACGTCCTCTTAAACCAGCGTTTTTTTATCTCCCACCAAAACATTTTAAACCTCAGCCGTAAAACAGACGCGGTATTGGCCGTGTATTTGCGGGGAGGGCAGAAGGCCCACCTCCTTCTTATTCGATACCCGAGTGCAGATGAAGCGAGAATTTCGCTGGAAAGCTTCCGGAAGGCCTACATGCCCGATGCCGGCGAGAAGGACCGGGTGAAGACTGAAGACCGGAAATGGACCTTCAGCCGTCAGCAGAAAGATTATCTCCTCCTTGTTTTCGGCGCCCCTACAGAATCCGACGCCGAATCCCTATTAAAGGCAACAGAGGAAAAACTGATAACTGGCAGCAGATAAACGAAGATGTTCAGAATTGGAAAATATCAGATAAGAAGGGGCTGAACACTTTAGTTTTTTGAAAAAGCCGATATACTTCTCTTCATCTCCCGTTTGGTCAAGGGATCCGCAGAAATCTCCCCGTTCCCCCCTTTGAAAAAGGGGGCGGAGGAAGGATTTAACATCGAAAAATGGAAGAA
>DASPRR010000622.1:0-16724 GCA_035624375.1 Thermodesulfobacteriota bacterium
GTTAAATTCCTGTACCAGAGGAACATATCGCGAGCACAAAAGTCATACCAGCCGGCTACGAGGTAAATGGGGATCCCCGCCCGGTTGATTCGGTCCAAAAAGGGATAGGCCGCCGCAGCGTCGATCCAGGGCCTCATCCCGTTCGGAATGGCGCTGTCCCGGTAGGCAAACATCCTGGTAAAATCCCCAAAAGATGGCCCCGTTCCCTGGGCGCGCTCCTGGCGCGCCTGGGCCAGCAGGGCCCCATCCCGGTCGCGATCCACGGGAGTGATCACCTCGGAACTCAGGATTTTTTGGGTCCAGGCGAAGAAGTTGGCGAAGGCCTTGTCATACACACCCCCCGGGTAGATAATTGAGCTGTAGTTGTCCAGCCAGGTTCCCGCGGGGAAAATGGCCTTCAGGTGGCGGTTGCCAGCGCTGGCGGCGGCTAGTTGGGTCTGACCCTGCCAGGAGTCGCCGTACATGCCGATGTTGCCGTCGCACCACGATTGGGCCGCGATCCAGTTGAGGACCTCGTTGGCCTCCTTGGCTAGGGCATCGAAGGACATGTTCGTTCGGCCGAAGGAGGCGCCGGTTCCGGGGCGTTCCACCACCACAACCGCATAGCCATATTTTACCATCTTTCCCAGATACCGGTTCCTGAGCAGGGGGTCCAGCAGGTTTCCCCGCGGGTCAACGCGAGAGCTCTTCCGGACGTATTCCTGCTCCTCCTCGGACCAGCGGTACAGCTCGGCGACCATGTTTTTCCCGTTCTTGTCGTAGAGGATGTAGGTGCGGAGATAGGGCGTATATTTAAACAGGACTGGCAGGGGCCGATCCGCAGGTACACCGCTTTTGGTCGGGAGGATCAGATCATAAGCCAGACGCGTTCCGTTGGAGAGGGTCAGGTAATCGGAAATCCGTTGGGTCCCATCATAGATCGCCTCGGAATACCCTTGATACTTGCCGAATTCGGAAACCTTTCCCTCCTCGGCACAACTTTCAGAGGGCCAGAAGAGAGTGGCTCCTAAAAAGGCCGCAATCAGATACCCCATCATCTTTATACCTACTATCGAGTTCATTTCTCATCTCCTTGTTTGTTTTTTGAGGATGGCCCTTGCGAGTTCATGGGAGAATACAACCCTAAGCGCTGTAATTTCTCAAAGTCTGGATCCCATACGGCATTAACCCCAAGGCCATTAGAACGCAAGCGGTCAGATTGACAATTTCAAGACCATCGGGAGTCCCCACCAGGAGCACGCCGATTAAGAACAATATGCCCTGCCAGCGAGGAATGGCACGGGTCTTGACCAGAGGGATGGCCTGCATGACGAAACCGATCGGCAGGCACACAATACCCCACAACAAGACCATCCAACCCTTTCTAGAAAACATGGCCAGCAGGCCCGGCATCATCTGCGCGAATTCACTCTCCGGCACCGAATCGATGGCGCTCATGGTCAGGCATAAGGCACCTTTTAAAGCCACCAGCATGATAACCCCCCAGATCGCCAGCACAGCGCCGATGAATCCGGCCCAGGCAGCGGAACCGCCCCGGTTTAACAGTTTCATAAACCGCAGGGCGATCACTACGAGGAGGACGGCACCGATGATATCCAAGACATGTCCCCATTGCATTAGGTCTGCGTGGCGGGCTCTCAACACCAGATCTGCCGGCAAAAGCAGGCGGGGGCTTAACAAACCAGGATGGAAAGCAAACCCTAATATGAAAAGCAACGGGAAGAGAATAAAGGAAAGGCCCGTTCCGATCCTTTTCAGGCTATCCAGATTTGACGATGAAGCAGAGATTAAATTTGTCATTTTATTTCCTTTCGCCCGTCGAGGGGTGCCGGGTTGCCAGCCTTTTATTTGATAACCTCAACGGAATGACTTTTGACGTATTTGGAAAAATAACCAAACCCCCGGACCCACATAACCCCGGTGCCCATTCCGGTAATCAGCAGGATGAAAATAACGAACTGGATTTCCTTGGCTCGCTCTGGCGCAGTGGCGCTCATGAAACCGTAATAGTATTTGCAGCCAAAGAAGAGCAGTAACAGTATCAAGGTAAAGGCTGAACCCGGTATTTTCAAAAGACGGTTTCTCCGATCGACGATAATGTTCAATCTCTTCATTTCGATCCAGCCGATGGCAATTCCGATGGCGGCAGCGATGCCCCATGGGATGATGTACAGAAAATGATCGCCGATTCGGCCCACGAGGGTATGAATCGAGAGGATGGTAAAAATAGCCGGGACGATGAATAACTGGAACACCGGCACGCTGCGCAGCTTCATTGCTGTGATCCCTACGTACAGGATATAGGCGAAGAGAAGGTAAACCCACCATGGCGTATGCCTCAGAATCTCGAAAAAATTTTCCATCTTTTTCTCCTTTCGCGATAAAGAAGGCCGATTACCGATTCACCTTTTTTTTCTTTATCAGCTCTCTTTGCAAAACATCCTATTGCTTCAACCGTGCCAAGTTGGTAAACCGAAAAATATTCAGGAGTTATAAAATCTCTCCCCCTGCGATTGCCGATATTCGCAAAAACAGATTGCCTTATTCGGCAATTGAGTTCAGAATTGCGGTATATGGCAATGTCCTCTATTCATCTGCGAGTCGGTTTTCTTTGCAGGGGGAAAAGCTATGGGTTTCGACGAAAATGATTTCTTCCGCCGGGCAACCATGCAGGTATTAAGCAGCCTGGATATCGAAGTGGCCATGTGGCGCGCGTTAAAATTTCTCAGGGAATTCATTCCTGCGGATATGATGTTCCTGCACCTGTACCAGCGCGACCTTGGGGCCATGCGGACGATCGCCATGGCCACGCCCTCCGAAGGAAAAAAGATAGACCGTCTCCATCCGTTGACGAAGGAAGTCAGGACCCGGGTCGAGGAAAGACATCCCCACGTCATGATTCTGAATGAGCCCGAGTTGGATCCCCTCGGGAAAAACATGTTTCAACATTTTGGGACCCTGGATGCATCAGGCATGGTTCTGCATTTAGATGTCGAGGGGGAGAGATTAGGGGCGTTGTCTCTCGTGGCTATGGGACGAGGTAAGTTCTCTGAGGAACATGCCCGGCTCATGTCGCTTTTGAATGAGCCTTTCGCTATCGCCTTTTCCCACGCTCTGCAGCACCAGGAAGTCCTGAAGCTGAAAGACCTTTTGGCCGACGACAACCGCTACCTGCACCGCGAGCTTTTCCATCTCTCCGGGGACGAAATCGTCGGCGCGGATTTTGCCCTGAAGGGGGTCATGGCTATGGCCCGCCAGGTGGCTTCGCTGAATAGTCCGGTTTTGCTCCTGGGAGAGACGGGAGTGGGCAAAGACGTTATCGCCAACGCCATCCATTATTCTTCCCCCCGCAAGGACGGACCTTTTGTCAAAGTCAACTGCGGGGCGATTCCGGAAACCCTCCTGGACAGCGAGCTCTTCGGCCACGAGAAAGGGGCCTTTACCGGAGCCATTTCGCAAAAAAGGGGACGTTTCGAGCGGGCCGATCATGGAACCATCTTTCTCGATGAGATCGGGGAACTCCCGCCTCAAGCCCAGGTCAGAATGCTCCGAGTCCTCCAGGACAAAGAGATCGAGCGAGTGGGAGGCACGATCTCCATCACCCTGGATATCCGGCTCATAGCGGCCACGAATCGCAACCTGGAAGAGATGGTCAAGGAGAAAAAGTTCCGAGAGGATTTATGGTTCCGCCTTAACGTCTTCCCCATACGCATACCTCCGCTCCGAGAAAGGAAGGAGGATATTCCGGCCCTGGTGCGACACTTCGTGGGACGAAAATCCCGAGAACTGAAACTGGCCGCCTCCCCTTCCCTGGCTCGTGGAGCCATCGACCAACTGTTGGCCTACCACTGGCCGGGGAATGTGCGGGAATTGGAAAACGTGGTCGAAAGGGCGTTGATCTTGAGTAAAGGAGAACCGTTGGCTTTCGACGATCTGCTCGGGGCTAAATCCGGCGACCGGCCCCCGGCTGCCGCTACGCCCCAGGGCCAATCGCTGAATCTCGACGAGGTCGTCTCCTTACACATTCAGCGGGTGCTGGAGATGACGAAAGGGAAAGTTCACGGTAAGGGAGGAGCCGCCGAGGTATTGGGGATCAACCCCAGCACCCTGAGGAATCGCATGAATCAACTGGGGATACCCTACGGGCGAAGGGCCCGGGCATAGGAGCGAAGGCAATCCCCAACCCAAGGGGCGCCGTCAAGATTCTGTCAATTCTGAGGAAGAATCTTTCCAGAGGCTTCCCATCATTCTCGGAAAAGCCGGATTTTGCCGGATGAGACGGAACGTAAAGGGACGGTTAAATCCGCCCTGGGGTGCGGGAATCCCCCAAGGCGGGATTGGGTAACAGAGGAAGCATTTCCCCGTACTGGCCGGTCCTTCTCCTCTCCCTGCCGGAATACCCGACTTTTTCTTTCCGGATCGGGTCGACCCCGATCCTAATCCACCGCTTTTCCGAGGGCCGGTAAAACTGCTGGATTTGTCTCGAGGTGATCAGAGCGCCCAGAAGATAGTCATCCACGAAGGCGTGGGTCCCGTTCTCATATTTCACTTCGATGTGGCGCATGATCTTATCCTTTCCAGCTCGGGAAAACCGTCTTTTCCCGAACGATGCAAGTTCACGGGGGGATCATCTTTTTTCTTCCTGTCTTTCGGGCGCTGCATCGGCATGGTGCTTGATGACCTTGGCCTGGGCCATGAAAATGACCCCCTCGGCGATATTCGTGGCGTGGTCGGCGATCCGTTCCAGGCAGCGGCTCACGATGAGAAGGTGGACTGCCCGGGTGATGGTCTTGGAATCCGCCATCATGTAGGTCAGGAGTTCACGGAAGACCTGGTTGTTCAACCCGTCCACCCGATCGTCCCGTTCGCAGACCGAGCGGGCGAGTAAAGCATCCCCGTTTACAAAGGCATTCAACACGTCCCGGAGCATATTCTGGGTGATTTCCGCCATTTCGGGGATGTCGATGTAGGGTTTGAGCTGAGGTTCCTGATTCAAAGAAATGGCCCGTTCGGCGATATTGACCGCCTGGTCCCCGATCCTTTCCAGCTCGGTATTGATCCGCATCGCCGAAGCGATGAACCGGAGGTCCGCAGCCAGGGGCTGATGCAGGGCTAAGAGTTCCAGGCACAATTCGTCGATTTCGATCTCCAGGTGGTTGATCTTTTCGTCTTGGGCAATGGTCTTCTCCGCCAAACTGCTATCCCTCTTGACCAGGGCTTCGATGGCATTACTGATGGCCCGCTCCGCCAGTCCGGCCATCTGCAAGAGAAGCTCCTTCAATCGATCCAATTCATGTTGAAATCGGCTGTCCATATTATTTTCCGCAAGCCAGCCTCAGTGGTGCATCATAAAAATCAATTCCCGATCCACTAGGTTCTCTAAACCTTCGCTTAGCCGAATTTCCCGCTAAGATATTCATCTGTTCTCCTGTCCTTGGGCCCAGTAAACATTCTTGCTGTGGGTCCAAACTCAACGAGCTCCCCCAGATAAAGAAAGGCGGTAAAATCGGAAACCCGGGCGGCCTGAGCAATGTTGTGCGTAACCTGAATGATGGTGATCGTATTCTTCAACTGGGAAACCAGCTCTTCGATGTGGGCCGTGGCTTTGGGGTCCAAGGCCGAGGTGGGCTCGTCGAGGAGGAGGACCGACGGGTCCATGGCCAAAGCCCGGGCAATGCAAAGCCTCTGCTGCTGTCCGCCCGAAAGGAATGTCCCCCTCCGGTGGAGCGAGTTTTTGACTTCTTGCCACAGAGCAGCTTTTTTCAGCGACTCCTCGACCGTATGATCCCGTTCGGCCCTGCTCAATTTAATCCCGTTAAGATTGTATCCGGCGATCACATTGTCATAGATGCTCATGGTTGGGAAGGGATTGGGCCTCTGAAAAACCATTCCGATCTGGCGACGTACAATAATGGGATCGGTGTCATAGATATCCTGGTTATCGAGGAGGATTTTGCCTGAGACCCGGGCATCGGGGACCAACTCGTGCATCCGATTGATGCAACGGATGAGGGTTGTTTTCCCGCATCCCGAGGGTCCAATGACCGCGGTCAGGGTGTTCCGGAAAAAGGAAAGATTGATCTCCTTCAAGACGCTATGTTCGCCGTACGAGGCGCTGAAATTCTCAATCCTCAGAACTGAACTTTCCATCTTTGGGTCACCAGTTTGGTTATGAGATTCAGGCCCAGCACAAAGGCGATCAGGATGAAAGAAGCCCCCCAGGCAAGGGTATGCCAATCAGGATAAGGGCTTGTCGCATAGTTGAAGATCGTCAGGGGCAGGCTGCTCATGGGTTTTAAAATATTCTGGTTCATGAAAGGGCTGCCGAAGGCGGTAAAGAGAAGGGGCGCCGTCTCCCCGGCCACGCGGGCAATACCCAGGAGAATCCCGGAAAGGATTCCGCTCAATCCCGCCGGCAGGATTACCTTTAAAATCGTCCGGGGATAAGAAACCCCCAGGGCCAGCGAGGCCTCCCGCAGGGTGTCGGGAATAAGTTTTAAGGTTTCTTCCGTGGCCGTGACAATCACCGGAAGCATCATGATCCCCAGGGCTACCCCCCCGGAAAGAGCCGAGAATGACCCCATCAGCATCACCACCCACACGTAGGCGATGATCCCGATCACGATGGAGGGGATCCCCTGCAGGATTTCAACCGATGAGCGGACCAAATGGGCCAATTTTCCACCCTTATATTCCGCAAGAAAAACCCCCGCGAAAACTCCCAGAGGAACAGAGAAAAGAGAGGAGAGAACGATGAGCCAGAGAGTCCCAATAATCGCGTTCGAGATGCCCCCGCCGCTCTCCCCGACGGGTTTCGGAAGCTGGGTTAGAAATTCCCAGCTGATCATGGAAATCCCGTTCCGGGTGATCATGAAGAGGATCAAAAACATGGGCACAATCGAGCCCAGCGAAAACACGATGATGAGGACTTTGAAGAATTTGTCGGCCCAGATCCGGCGGTGAATCGAGACCTCAGTCATCCTGTTCATGTTACCCTCGTAGTCATTTTGCGAATGACCAGTTTCCCCAGGATATTGATGATCGTGGTAACGACGAAAAGGACCAGGGCTAGTTCGATCAAACTCGCTAGGTACAGGCGACCGGTCGCTTCCGTGAATTCGTTGGCGATGACGCTGGCCATCGTATTGCCGGGACTGAAGATGCTCTTGGGAAGAAAATTCGAATTCCCGATGACCATGGTCACAGCCATCGTTTCTCCCAGGGCTCTTCCGAGGGCCAGAAGAACTCCTGCGAAAATGCCTGAATACGCGTATGGCAGGATGACCTTGCGGATTACTTCGAACCGAGTGGCCCCCAATGAAAGGGCCGCTTCTTTCAGGTCGGAGGGGACCAGACTAATCACTTCCGTGCCAATGGATGAAGCATAGGGAACAATCATGACCGCCAGGACCAGCGAGGAGGTGAAAATTCCGACCCCCTGAGGCGCCACCCCCAGTTTCATCTCCAAGACTCGTACCAGGGGAACCAGAAGGAAGAGTCCCCAGAACCCGTAGATGACCGAAGGGATTCCCGCGAGTAATTCGATCACGCTTTTCATGAAGGCGGAAACCTTTCCATGCCGGAAATACTCCCCCAAGAAAATGGAAGCCGGTAGCGAAAAGAACATGGAAATGATCAAAGCCATAAGAGAACTCATCAGCGTTCCGACGAGAAAGACGAGGCCGCCAAACTCTCCCCGTACGGGGTCCCAGGTCCGGCCGATCAGGAAGCTGAGGCCGAATTCACGCAGGGCAGGAAAGGAGGCCACTACCAACGAAAAAAAAATGGCCACCAGGAGAATCAACAAAATAAGGCCAGCCATATAAAGGAATCTGCGGAAGGCAGCTTCCGAAATACCCCATTTGTAGCGCTGGGTCATTTGGGAGCGGGCCATGGGAATCCCCACATCCGCAACCGTATGATTCATTTTTCTCTCCATGCCATAATTATATTCCCCCTGCAGAGCAGGAATGAGAATAAGGGGCAGAGCGGGAGGAAATTCGCGCCCCACCCCTTTTTTACTTCAGGATCGGTTTTCCTTTGTAGCTAATGGACTTAATCAGTTTCTCTGCCTTTTCTACAGCCACCTTGGAGAGGGGGGCATAATGTAAAGGTTCAGCATATCCTTGTCCCTTGTGGGTCATCCACCAGAGGAGGTCCACAAGGTCCTTAGCCTCTTCTTCAGGCCTTTTGGCATAGTCTTGTTCCTTATAGACTATAATCCAGGTGAAACCACTGAGGGGATAGCCTTTGGCAGCGTCCGTATCGGTCAAATCCACTTTCATGTCATCCGGCAAGGCAGTCTCTGCTGCCAGGCTTGTCGATGCGATCGTGGGCTCTATAAAATTTCCCTTCTTGTTCTTGATCGTCCCATAGGGCATCTGGTTCTGGAGGGCATAGATGAGCTCCACATACCCGAAGCTTCCAGGGGTCTGTTTCACCAGACCGGCGACTCCGGGGTTCCCTTTGCCCCCTAACCCCACGGGCCAGTTCAATGAAGGACCGGAACCCACTTTTTCCTTCCATTCCTGGCTGACCTTGCTCAAATAGCTGCTGAAGATAAAAGTCGTACCGCTGCCATCGGATCGGTGAACCACCGTAATGTCGGTATCGGGAAGTTTCACTTCAGGATTGACCGCCGTGATCCGCGAGTCATTCCATTTTTTGACCTTTCCGAGGAAGATATCGGCAATAATATCCGGCGTAAACTTGAGCCGGGGTTCGCCAGTCAAATTATAGGTGATCACCACTGAGCCAGCGCAGGTGGGAATATGGAGAACGGGACCGCCAGCCTCCTTTAAATCCTTGTCGCTCATGATCGCATCGGACCCGCCAAAATCCACTGTTTTGTTGATCAGTTGCCGAATCCCCCCGCCAGAGCCGATCGCCTGATAGTTAACCTTTACTCCCGTTTCTTTATGGTAAACATCGAACATCTTGGAATACAGAGGATAGGGGAAAGTAGCCCCGGCGCCTATGAGTTCCCTTTCTTTGGCCCCTCCTAAACTGCAAAGGCCAAAGAAAATGGAGAATAACGTGAAGATTCTTAATATCATTTTCATCCTAAACCCCCTAAAAAGAATTTTTTCGCGGCTTTTCAGCTCCCTTTTCATTAATACTCCTCCCTTTGGAATTAGAAATCGAACTTGTTCTTATTTAAAATAGTATTCCTCTGTTAGCAGTCTGTTAGCCGAATGTTAATTATTTGTAAAATTTGCGGCCCCCCTCTCACCTCCTTTTTTTCGCCCATTTTCTCCAACGGGCAAAACGATTGAAAATGTACTCCCCTCTTGCGGCTTGCTTTCCACCAGAATTTTGCCACCGTGGAGGTCTGCCACTTCCTTTACCAAGGAAAGTCCCAGACCCATCCCCGGCTCATTCAGGGCATTTCTCCCCCGATGAAAGGGGTGGAAGATCTGTTGAACCTCCTCGGGGAAAATGCCCCTTCCGTTGTCCCGAACCCATATTTCCACCATCCCCTCTTCCGGGCTCACGGACCCCCCCACCTCCACCCGGCCTCCCTCCGGGGTGTACTTCAGGGCGTTGCCAAGGAGGTTTTCCAACGCCCGTTCAAGCCACCGCTCATCCCCCCAGAGAGGGGGAAAAGAGGGAAGAGGATAAAACTTCATTTCAATCATTTTCTCCCGGGCCAGGGCCAAAAAAGATTCTCTCAGCCTGTCCGTCAGGAGGGGAAGGTTGATCTCCTTCATCAGAATTTTTCGTTCGGAAAATGAGGATGAGGAAAACAGAAGGATTTCTTCCAGCCTCCGGTTCAGCCGGTGACTGTTCTCATAGATCCCGCGCAGCATTTCCAGCGCTTCGTCTTTCTCCCTCGGTTTCATCAAGAGTTTGGCCGAAGCTCCCATGGAAACCAGGGGGGTCTTCAGATCGTGAACGATTTTGCAGACCCTTTCTTCCTGCTCACGGGTCTGCCTCTGCAGATGGGCCAGGTCCGACTTCAGGGAAGCAAAGGCCCGGCGTTGATTCAGGAGTTTTTCGATTCGCAACATCAGTTCCATGAGGGAGAAAGGCTTGGTGACGTATTCTTCTGCCCCCATTTCCAACCCCTTCACCCGGTCTTCGGCCATGGCCCGGGCGCTCAGAATGAGGATGGGGGTCTCTCGGATTTGCGGGTCGTCGCTCTTGCGGATGAACCGGCAGACTTCCCACCCGTCCAAGCGGGGCATCATCAGGTCCAGGATCAGGAGGTCGAACTTCTCTTCCTTCACCTTGTCCCATGCTTCCAGGCCATCATAGGCGCGGGCGATTTCATATCCCCTCCGGCCCAGGGATAAGGCCAGCATCTCCACCAAGTCTCTCTCATCATCTGTGATCAGGATTTTAGAAGGCCGGGAGATACTTTCTCCAAGCATCTGGTTCCCCTCCTTTTTTCATGTTCCTCCTTGAAGGAGGGGCGTAGCATCGGGGCGAGCGTTCATAAGCCGGAGGGAATAAAAGAAGGGGGCACCGGCTGAAATCTCCGGAGAAACAATCCGTCTCCATTCCCTCCGGGTTCAATTCCATTCCCCTTTTCCCCACTGCCCTGCATAGAGCGATTCGTCCTCTTTCTAGGTACGGGCAACTCATCGGGAACTCCCTTCAGATGTTTGGCTGTATTTTACGGGCTCTTGATTAAGCCAGCATAAAGGCAGGGTAAAATTTCTGTAAATTCAGCCAGTCGATGGAAGGGCTTTTCCTGAAGAAGGAGTTTGGAGACTGGAGATGTTCCTTAAGGAACCGGCGCAAGTGATGGATGGGGTGATTTTTCAGCGGGGAAGAAAAAAGGTGAAGCGGGACCCTTTGCCGGGTTTGCTTTCTACGCGAACTTGTCCGCCGTGGGCTTCGACGATGTGCTTGACGATGGAAAGGCCAAGGCCCGTCCCCCCCAGCTCGCGGGATCGCCCTTTGTCCACCCGGTAGAACCGCTCGAAAATTCGAGGCAGATCATCGGGCGGAATTCCGATTCCATTGTCGATGACCGAGACCTCTACGCCTTCGGAGACCGGCTTGGCCTCTACGGTTATCGAGCCTTCTTCCTGGGTGTAGCAGATCGCGTTATTCAGGAGGTTGATCATTACCTGATGGACCTTCTGGCCATCGGCCCGCAGTCTGGGGAGCCCCTCCAGAGGCCCAATCCGAAGGTTCTGCTTTTTCCCCTCCGCCAGGGGCCGTAAGGTTTCCACGGCGGTCCGGATGAGCTCCGGAAGATGGACCGTTTCGATCTGCAGAACCCGGTCTGCCGACTCCATTTCCGACAGGAGCAGAAGGTCGGAGACGATTTTGTCCATTCGCTCGGAATGGCGCTGAATCACCTCCAGGAACTGTTCCGCCTGAACGGGATCCTGCAATCCTCCGTCGCGCAACGCCTCCACGTACCCTTTGATCGCCGTGAGGGGGGTGCGAAGTTCATGGGACACGTTGGCCACAAAATCCTGGCGTACCCGCTCCAGTCTTTTCAGGTCGGTCACGTCGTGAAAAACCACGATGACCCCCTCGGCTCCATTTTCCGCATACTGGACCAGGGAACTCTGCACCTGAAAGGTCCTGCCCGGCTGGCCCAGGGGAGCAAGACTTCTTCGATATCCCTTTTTGTCGGCCAGGGTGGCCTGGATGAGGTCATTCAGTTCCGGGTCCCGGAAGACTTCCAGATAATGCTTCCCCACGTCCGAAGGGTAAGTTTGGGACAGAATCACTCCCATGGATCGATTGATATTCTTGATCCGTCCGTTTAGGTCCAGGATGAGGACTCCCTCCTCCATTCCCCCCAGGAGAGCTTCGGTTTCGGCTAGGTTCTTGGCCAACCGATCCACTTTTTCCGCCACGGCCTGGGCCATCCGGTTCAGCCCATTCCCTAAGTGGCCCAATTCATCCCGCCGGGTTCCCAAACGCACCCTCCAGTTGAAAAGACCCTCCGCGAATTTTTCAACGACCCCGGTCATTTCGTTCAATGGCTGGATCAAAACCTTTTCCTCTGCGAACCAAAGGATGGCCACGATGGCCAGAAGAACAATCAAAAAAAGGACCCCGGGGAATTCCCCATGAGGCCCCTTCCCTTCCCAGACGGCCCATAGGCCACCCGCCAGGAGAACCGCAAAGATGAGGGAGACTTTCCACTGCAGCGGGCTTTTCCAGTTCATGTCTTGACCGGTTCGTCCTGCAGCTTGTACCCCAGACCTTTAATGGCCACCAGGGACTTGTTCAGGACCTGAAATTTGTGCCGCAGATGGGCCACATGGACATCCACCGTCCGGGTCGTTCCAAAATAATCGTACCCCCAGATCTCATTTAAGAGGATATCCCGGGATAGAACCCGTCCCTTGTTGGCCAGAAAATACTCCAATAGATTAAATTCCTTTGTGGTCAAGGAATGGGATTTTCCTTTGTAGGTGACTTCGTGCCTGGAGTGATCCAGGGCGATCCCTCCATATTCGTGCCTGACCTCTTTGGTTTTGGGTTTTTCCATCCGGCGGAAGAGCGCCTTGACCCGGGCCAGAACCTCCCGGGGGCTGAAAGGCTTGGTGATGTAGTCGTCGGCTCCGATCTCTAGGCCCACGATGCGGTCAGACTCTTCCGCCTTGGCGGTGATCATGATGATGGGAATGTCGGCGGTCTGGGGACGGGAGCGGAGGGTCCGGCATACTTCCAGGCCGTCCAGCTGGGGCAGCATCAGGTCCAGCAGGATCAGGTCGTAACGCTCCTGGGAAGCTCTTCGCAGTCCTGTCTCCCCATCCTTGGCAATGTGGACGTCGTATCCGTCCCGCTTCAAATAAAGCTGCAGGAGCTCCTGGATGTCCTTTTCATCTTCGATGACTAGGATTTTCTTGGGCATCGGCTCATCCTATCACAGACCGCCTCGGAGGATCAACCTCACCCGGGGTCCTGCAGTCCAATCCCTGGAAAGGAATAGAGGGGGCTCAGAAAGATAAGCATTTCCGTCACAAATTCACAGTAATACCGGGAGGATGTTCTATCGGAGACGAGCTGTTCGCATTAATTTAAGGATACACCTTTGAACTTCCGGATGGATGAAAGATCGGTTACAATGGTTTAATTTTCGGCTTTGAGCCCTCCTCCGGGTTACGGGTTTAATCGTCGGGCGGAAAAGCGATGATACCGACGCGATCCAGGGCTTCTGAAATCAACGCGGGGTATATAGGATGATTTTGAGGCAGGAAAAGAATATTTTCCCGACTACGTCCTGAAGGCGAAGGAGAATGAACATGGGAAGGATGTTGTGGCTTGCTTTCCTCCTTGGGTTATGCCTCGCTGAAGGGTGCGTTCCCGGGTATAAAACTCCACAGGATCGTTCGATACCCGCAAAACCGGCAGCAGCCAGGGTTCTGTTCTTTGTCGCCGACGGCATGCGGCCCGACCTGATGGAGAGCCATGCCCGGCAGGGCTTCATGCCCGCCTATTCGAAGCTCATGGACGAAGGCGTCCGAGGCCTCAACGGAATGATTCCACCCTTCCCCACCAATTCCGGGGTCTGCTGGTACTCCCTCGCCACCGGTGCCTACCCCGCCCAGCACGGGTCGACAAACAATACTTTCCACCGAATCGGCGAAGAAGATTTCAATAACCGCACTTCATACTCCATGCCCGGAGTCCTCCAGGCCGACACCCTGGCCTCGGCTGCGGAGAGAGCCGGCAAGAAGGTTGCTCAGGTTCATTGGGTGGGCGGGCTGAACGCCAGGATTGCAGGGCCCACCGTCGAATTCGGAAATTATTTTTCCAACCGGGGCGTGCTTGCTGCCCCATTCGATTCTTCGGAAGAGGCCAGCGCCGCCGCCTTCGGGGTTTCCTATCAGAATGCCTCCCTGGCTCCTGCAGATGGATGGATCAATGCTCCAGCGGGCGACCCTGCCGCTCCCCCTAAACAAGCTATTCTCATCATTCCAACCAAAAAACCGGCAGAGAATCCCGACCGGGTCTACAACCTGTATATTTACGACAGCGTGGTGGACGGCATCCCGGCCTACGATCGGGTCATTCTTGTCCCCAGCGCCTGCTCCAAAAATGGGGCTTGCAAATCAGCCGATCTGGCCCCGGGGGATTTCAAAGAAGTCAAGCTCCGCGGCGGGGAAGGCTTAAACGGGATCCAGGTCGGGCAAACCGCTAGCTTCTATGTCAAGCTCATCTCCCTGGCCCCTGATCTAACCACATTCAGGCTCTATTTCACCCCCGTGGCCCGCGTATTAGCCACTTGCAGCATGGATGCTTGCAATTTCCTTCCTCCGGGAGCGCCTGGGGAAGATCGGCTGGAGAAATACATCGCCGACAACCTGCCCGGTTTCATCCTGTCCGACCCGGAGCCGCTGCAGGCGGGGATCATCGATGAAGATACCTTTGTCCAGCAGGGGCTTGAATTGGAAGCTATTTACGGAAATGCGGTGATGAGCTATATCCTTGGGACTCTCCAGCCCAATACGGACCTCGCCTTGATAGGCTATCCGGTCCCCGATGAGTTTCAACATCAATTCCTGGGACTCATTACTCCCACGGATATGGATGGGACGCCCAACCCCTGCTACGACCGGGCGCGATGCCAAGGGGCCCTGGAAGATCGTCTAGCCATTCGCCAGGGCTACATCCGCAATGCCTATGCCGGTGCCGACGCCAAGCTGGCTTTGGCCAAGCGGCTGATGGGGCCCAATCCCACGGTCTTCGCCGCATCGGACCACGGCTTTGCCCCTCATTGGTACGCGGTCAACGCAGGCAAAATCCTGGAGGATGCTGGGCTGCAGTCCACTGCGCAGACCGCCAACTGCCGGTCAGGAGGAGCGCCCACCAAGGCCAAGGCCTGCTATTCGGGCGCCACCCTACAGGTCTACATCAGCCTCAGCGGGCGCGATCCAGGCGGTCTGGTTCCCGCCGCCGAATATGAAAACGTCCGCAACGAGATTGTTTCCGCTTTCCGGAACTTGACGGACCCGGAGAATCCGGGCAAGCAGGTGGTCTTGAAGATTCTAAAAAAAGAGGAGCTGCGCAACGTGGAGGGTAGCGATTCGCTCCACCCAACCCGCAGCGGAGATGTGGTTGTAGTGCTCAGGCCGCCCTACCAGTTTAATGCCTCTACCCCCGGCAAAAGGATTGCTCCCACGCCCTTCTTTGGCGGGCATGGGTACCTTCCGAATCTGGTTGACATCCCTCATCAGGTTAATATGCGCTGTGTGTTCGTGGCGGCAGGCCCGGGGATCCGCAAGCAGGAGCCGGTCCCGGGCATCCGGGCCGTCGACCTGGCCCCGACTATCGCCAGCCTGATGGGCATCCCGGGCCCGATCGACGCCCGGGGGACAATCCTCTTCAACCTCTCCCCCGCTGCTGGGGACCCGAATTAGCCACCATAAGAATCTGCCTCCCAAGATTTGAAAGACTTTGCCCCCCTTGGTTATCTCTTTCCCCCTACAAGCACTCGGGCGAGGGTACCTTTAATAATTGCTTATTAAAGGTGGAAATGGCGGAACCTGATTCAAACAAATGATCCCGTTATTGAAACTTTTCTGATGATTGGTAATAAGGTAGAAAGAGGCCTCGAAACTTCTTGTCTCACGCCATCACCGCAATATATAGTTCCCCAAGAAACAAGGTCTCTCTAAGTGATTGTTGCTGAATTTCCTCGAAATAATAACCACTTTTCCGGGGGATGGATAATTCTACCATCCCCCTCTTACGGCAAACGGGATCTTTCATCGTTCGACAAGAACCGTAATTTTATAACTGGTTCCCCCGGTGAGGTGGGCATCGATTTCCGCGACTCCAGGTTCCGGGCCGGCTGTGGCGTGAAGTCGTATAATCCCTAAGCGGGCGAAACCCGGGCCAAAAGGCTCCGGCTTTAGCGTGAGGGGAACACCGCTTTTCGAAATGGCGCCGATGGGCATTCCGTCGCTTAGGATATCAAGACTCCCTTCGCTGGCCGGTCGGAGGGAAATGAAAGAACGGGCTTTATCGGGTAACGTGACCAAAAAATCAATGGGAATAGCCGCAGGCTGCCCTACCTTCACGCGCTGCCAATTCTCATTCCGCCCATCGTGGAGGGTGTTATAGGCCGCAATGTTCGCTACCGGCTTGGAGCCAATGTGAGCGATGGCTTGCGTAGTCCCTGAGAAATCCCCCGCATCCGACAATTGAACCGTTATCGGATAGTCGCCAGCTTGAGCGGGATTAAGAGGCCCCCAGCGCAAGTGGATTGCTTTCAGGCCAGGACGCTCAGGTGGACCGGCCGGTAAGGCGTTCGTCAACCTCAATACGATTGTTCGGTCATCCCGAGGGTCCAACCCGACGGTGAAAGGCACCGCGATGGGACCTTGAGACCAGCCATACAGGAGGACTGCCTGAGGGCGAAAATTGGACTGAGGTGTGAAGGCCGAAGGGAATGTGAAGCGGAACGTGGCCCCAGCGGGCAGGGCAATACCCGGTACGGCGGGATTGGAAGGAATATCAAAAACAACCCAGGATTCAAACGGGTAGCCAACCGCGAGTCCATCGCTTGTCATGACCTGGTATTCGATTCTTGCCCCGGGCGGGCCTGCCTCAACACGCGCTGCAAACAGCCCTACGATTAGCAGAGCAAGTGTGATCGCGGAAAGAATGCCAATTCCAAAACCTTCTTTTAATGCGATTTTTTTCATTTTTACCCCCTTCAAGGATATTACCGTTAATTAAGATGCAATATTGGCCCGCTGGATTCTCTAAATTCATGACTTCTCTTAAGAAAATTCTATTAC
>DASPRR010000005.1:0-9135 GCA_035624375.1 Thermodesulfobacteriota bacterium
TGATAGAAAGGAGGAATAAAAAAAATATGAGTTTACGGATTCTGCCCATCGCCTAAAACTCCAGCGATTCTCCCACGGAGCCGAAAAAGAATCGTTCTCCGAATTCCGCCAGCAGCCGGGACGCCGCCTTCGGCCCTGTACAGTGCGACACTCCGATGCGTTCCACGCCGTATTTTTTAAGGGTCCCGACCGTCTCTTCCATCTGCGCAGGCGAAGCAAAATCCAGGTGAGTCCCCCCAAGAATGGCGTAAATCCTCTCCCGGCCAGTCTTTTCGATCACATAGTCCAATATGTTGATCATCCCGGAATGCGCACACCCCAGAAGGATCACCAGTCCCTGGCGCGTGTCAATCAACAGGGATTGGTCATCCATGAAGGGATCGGGAATCAATTTCCCGTCTATTTCGGCAAAAAGCCTTGGGTCCCCCTTTTCGAAAGGGGTCCGGCGCGGAATTTCGCCGGTCAGGAACATCTCCCGGGTTACCTCCTTGAAGCCTTTTTCCAGAATGAACCTTCCTCCCAAGGTCTCCAGGTAGGGTCGGACGAACTTTAATCCGGCATAACGCCGGAATTCTTTTCCGTCTTTCCGGGAGATGTTGTAGCGGACGGAGAAGATATCGGGATGGGCCAGGATGTCCACCCCTCCCAGTACCCCTAGGATGGAGGCCAATCCCCCCGTGTGGTCCTGGTGTCCGTGGCTAAGGAAGATTTTTTGTATGGCCAGGGGGTCCTTGTCAAAGGTCAGAAGATTAGGGATGAGCGCATCTCCCCGACCCGTATCAAAGAGGAAATTGCCCCTTTCGGTTTCCACATAGGCGGAGAACCCGTGTTCCCCGATTCCCCCCTTCATGGTGACCGTGTTTTCACAGATAATGGTGATTCGACCTTTCATAGTCCCTTAAAAGTTTCGAGTCTCGCGTTTTGGGCTTCGTGTTTTAACCCGAAATTCGAAACCCGGAACCGGAAACAGGTTGTTGGTTAAAAGCAACCCAGCTGGCAGCTGGTTATCTTGATCTTCAGCTGGTTTAGCAGGTTGCCGATTTCCTTGGTGGACACGCTGCATTCCTTGGCAATTTTAAAGGCCATGGCGCAGGGGATTTTTCCCTCTCTGGCTGCTTCCTTCAGCTTGGCCATAATTTCTTCTTGTTTCACCCTTACCCCCCCCCATTTGACTCGTTCGGACGAATGCCTTGTCCCTGTATTTTTTTTAAAGACTATAACATATCGGAAAAGGCGAGGAAAAGACAAAAAAGGGAGAGCCTTTCCGGCTCTCCCTTGCTGGAAGGAGGTTGAATGAAGTTTTTAACTACCAACGGGGGCAGTTGCCGGGACCCATTCCCCGACCGTGGCCAAAGCCGCCTTTCATTCCGCCGCCGGGACCGAAGCCGAGTCCCATAGCCGCGACCTGAGCTTGCTGCTCGGGGGTGAGGATCTTTCGCATTTCCAGCCGATGTTTGGTGCCTTTTTCCTGCATCTGCGCTCTCAGGGCGTTAATCTCTTTCTGTTTGGCCAGGATTTTCCCCTCATCGGGAGTGGTCTGGGCCCACAGAGTCCTGAGTTCCAGCTGTTTGATCTGCATTTCATTCCTCAGGGGAAGGTTTTCCTTGAAGAAGCTTTCCCGCATGGCCTGCAGCTTTTGGGTCTGTTCAGCGGTCAAATTCAGATTCGCTGCCCAAGACCCCCTGGGGCCGTATCCGGGACCATATTCGGCACCAGGACCAGGCCCGTATCCCATGCCCCTTCCCCATCCTTGGGCCATGGCCATTCCAGCGGTAACCAGCAGGGCGACTACCATCAATCCAACGATCATCTTTTTCATTTTCTTTCTCCTCTTCTTTTTTTTTGCTCGCTGTTCTCGCTCGCTTTTGATTTTCAATTTTAGCAACCCCCGTGCCAAGGCCCCGGTCTGGCCGGTTTTTTGTTTTAAGGCACGGAAAGCATGAAACAATTTTTCTTGAGAATTCCACTTGGGCAAAAAACCTCGCGAACCGGAGGTGTAAAAATTGTCGAGCCCAATGCGGCCTATTCATATAAAGCTAAATGATTTCGGTTCTGTGGAACTTCTTTGGGCTTTCGACGAAATCTACGGGATCGACAAAATCGTCGAAAGAGAAAAAACGCTTGCCTTATTCTTGTTTTTAAAATATAAAATGTTCAGGGCAAAATTCAACAGGGAGGTATGGATCATGAAAATGGCGAAGGCTTGGATGGTTTTTGTGCTCCTGGCAGGAGCTCTCGCTTTGCCTTTAACAAGCTGGGCCAAAACGGAGATCGTCTGGTGGCATGCCATGGGCGGTTTCCTGGGGGAGAGAGTGAATGACCTTACCAACAAATTCAACGCGAGCCAGAGTGAATATGAAATCAAGGCGATCAACAAGGGGAGTTACGCCGAAGCGCTGACCGCCGGGATTGCCGCTTACCGGGCCAAGACCCACCCCCAAATCATCCAGGTCTTTGAAGTCGGAACCCAGACCATGCTCTCTTCGGGAGCCATCTACCCGGTCTATCAACTCATGAAAGACCAGGGGATCAAGGTCGACTGGGAGGATTTCCTCAGTGTGGTGAAGACTTATTACTCCAAGGGCGGGAACCTTTATTCCCTGCCTTTCAATTCCTCCACTCCAATTCTCTACTATAACAAGACCGCCTTCGAGAAGGCCGGCCTCAATCCCCAGGTTGCCCCCAAGACCTTCGAGGACATCGAAAAGGCCGCGAAGGCGGTGGTATCCAAGGGCGCCGCCAAGATCGGGTTTACCGTGTCCTGGCCCTCCTGGACCCTCATGGAGAACATGCATACCTGGAACGACCAGCCCTTCGCGAATAATAATAACGGGATTGCGGCCATGGCCACGGAACTGAAGTTCAACGGGAAACTCGGGGTCGAGGTTATGGAAATCCTCAGCCGGTGGCAGAAGGAAGGTATCTTCACCTACTCCGGCCGGGCGGCCAACGGGGATCAGCCCACCATCAACGGGGATGCCGCTATCAGCCTGGCCTCGACGGCTCTCGTCGGCACCATGACCCGGACCTCGAAGTTCGCTTGGGGCACGGGAAACCTGCCGAAGCTGAGCGGGTACCCCCAGGGCAATTCGATCATCGGCGGCGCCAGCCTCTGGGTCATGAAGGGGCACAACAAGGAGCAGTACAGAGGAGTGGCAAAATTCTTTGAATTCCTGGGGCAGCCGGAGCAGCAGGCCTGGTGGCATGCCAACACGGGCTATTTCCCGTTGACCCGCGCGGCGATTAAGGCTCTCCCGGAAGACCATTTCCGCAAGAACCCCAACCTCTGGACCGCCTTTGCCCAGATCACCGGCGGCAAGACGACCCCCAACAGCCAGGGGATCCGCCTCGGAAACTTCGTGGCCATCCGGGACACGATTGAAGGGGAGATGGAAAACATCTTCTCCGGGAAGAAAACCCCTAAGCAGGGCCTGGATGACGCGGTCAAGAAGGGCAATCAGACCCTGAAGGAATTTGCCTCGATGTATAAATAATCCGTTCCGTAATTGACCTTCCGTAGGGGCGGTTCGCAAACCGCCCCTGCGTCCCAGTATGCTTCTCCCTCTTTGAACCGGAGGGCTGTCGCGGAATGAAAAAAAGCATCTTCAATAATCCGATCCTCCCCTACCTGCTGGTCGCTCCCCAGCTTCTCGTCGTCCTGGTCTTTTTCTTCTGGCCGGCCTTTGAAACGCTTCATCTGTCGGTATTCACGATCTCTCCCTTCGGGGACCGGCAGATTTTTGTGGGGCTGGACAATTTCATCGCTCTTCTTACCTCTTCCGAATACTACCGGAGCGTGTACCACTCCTTCCTCTTCTCCCTGGGAGTCACGTTCTCCTGTCTTACCCTGGCCCTTTTCCTGGCCGTCCTGGTCAACCAGAAGATCCGGGGGTTGGCCTTTTACCGTTCCGCCATCCTCTGGACCTTCGGCATGGCCCCGCCCATTTCGGGGGTCATTTGGCTCTTCATCTTCCACCCCACTTACGGGATCCTGAACTACCTTCTGTCCCAGGTCACCTCCTACGAGTTCAACTGGCTCCTCAAAGACTGGCTAGCCTTGGTCCTGGTGATCTTTGCCGCCAGCTATGCGCACCTGGGGTACAACGTGGCCTTCTTCCTGGCCGCCCTGCAGGGCATCCCCAACGCGGTGGTGGAAGCGGCACGGGTGGACGGGGCCGGCGGCCTGCGGCTCTTCCGTTCGATCACCTTCCCCCTGCTCTCCCCCGTGACCTTCTTCCTGTTCATCATGAACATGGTCTTCTCCTTCTTCGAGACCTTCGGAATCATCCACGCGGTCACCCAGGGAGGCCCGGGGGACGCTACGAGCATCATGGTCTACAAGACCTACGTCGACGGATTCGTCCATATGCGCATGGGCCTCTCCGCGGCTCAATCATTCATCCTCATGGCCCTGGTTATCTTTTTGACCGTCCTGCAGTTTCGGTACACGGAGAAGAAGGTTTCCTATTCATGAACCCCTCATTCCCGGCGTCGAAAAAAGCAAGGCTTGACGGGTCGAAGGTGGTCGTTCACCTTCTCCTCCTCGTGGCCGTGCTGCTCATCTGCTTTCCCCTATACTATGCCTTCGTCCTCAGCACCCAGAGCATGGAAGAGGTCATGGTGACCCCCCAGAAGCTCTGGCCCTCGTCCTATCTCTGGGAGAATTACGTCAAGATCTGGGACCGAGTCCACATGGGCCAGCTTCTCTTCAACAGCGCCGTGGTGGCTCTGGGCGTGAGCCTGGGGAAGATCGCCATATCCATCCTCTCCGCCTTTGCCATCGTGTACTTCAATTTTCGGGGGAAGCAGATCTTCTTCTGGATGATCTTCGTGACCCTCATGCTCCCGGTCCCCGTGCGCATTATCTCCACCTACCAGGTGGTCAGTGAACTGGGATGGGTGGACACTTACATGGGCCTGGTCATCCCCCTCATCGCCTCCGCCACGGCCACCTTTCTCTTCCGCCAGTTTTACCTGACCATTCCGGACGAGCTGGTGGACGCGGCCAAGATCGACGGTTCGGGCCCCCTGCGGTTCCTCTGGTCGGTCCTCCTGCCCAACTCCGGCCCCAGCATGGCCGCCCTTTTCGTGGTCATGTTCATCTACGGGTGGAACCAGTACTTGTGGCCCCTCATGGCCTCTAGTTCGGACAAGATGAAGGTCGTGGTCGTGGGGATCGCCGCGACCATCCCCAGCGGCACCCAGCCCCCGGAGTGGAACCTGGTCATGGCCGTGGCCATGATGGCCCTCATCCCCCCGGTTTTCATCGTCCTGCTCATGCAGCGGTATTTCATGCACGGACTGCTGGAGACCGAAAAATGAATTTCTCTCCCAGGAAATGAAAATTCCCCCCGCATTCGTCGTTTTTCCCATTCTCCTGGCCTTTGGAGGACCGATGAGTTGCGCGCTGAAGCATACCGAAGAAAAGAGGGTGTCTTACTGGCGAGGCCGCTTCCCGGTCCTGGTCGTCGCTCACCGCGGGTTTTCTGGCGCGGCCCCGGAGAACACCCTGGCGGCCTTTCGCCAAGCCATCGAGATCGGCAGCGACATGATCGAGCTGGATATCCAGCTGTCCAAAGACGGCAGGATTGTCGTCATGCACGATGAAACCCTGGAGAGAACGACCAACGGCCGGGGTAAGGTAGTGGATCACAACCTGAAGGAGCTGAAAAAGCTCGACGCCGGCTCCTGCTTCGGCCCCGAATTTTCCGGGGAGAGGATTCCCACCCTGCAGGAGGTTCTGGACCTGGCCAAGGGGCGGGTCCTGGTCAACATCGAAATCAAGAATCCCACCCATGGGCAGTATCCCATCACCGACCTGGCGGACAAATCGTTCCAGGCAGTGAAAAAGGCGGGAATGCTGGACCGGGTGATCTTTTCTTCTTTCAACCCCGTCTCTTTGGAGCATATCCAGAAGATAGAATCCCGCGCGTGGGTGGCCCTACTCTTCCACCGTCCCTGGAACTCCTTCCTGGAAATGACCCGCGGAAAGGAATACGAAGTGCTGAACCTGCGCAATATCCATTTAACCAAAGAAAAAATCTCCCAGGTCCATAAAGAAGGGATGAAGGTAAACGTCTACACAGTGAATACGGAGGAGGAACTGGAGCAGTTCGTAAGGTGGGGGGCGGACGGAATTATCACCAACTACCCGGACCGGCTCATCAGAATCCTGAAAGCAACATCGCCGTAGGGGCAATTCATGAATTGCCCCTACTTTCATTCGCCCATATCGCTTACAGATTCATCGGGTGACTAGGCATATTTCCCGCCCATGATGTAACTGCTGAGGTTCTCGATTAAAATCTTCTGTTCGGAAATGATCGCCTTCAACACGTCTCCGATGCTGATGACTCCCAATACCCGATTGGTCTTCTTTTCGACCACCGGGATGTGCCGGATCCGCTTTTCGGTCATCAGGGCCATGCACTCTTCCATGGTAGTCTCCGGATTGACGACGTATAGCTTCCCAGTCATGATTTCCTTGGTATGAGTTTCTTTGGAGGACCTTCCCTCCAGGATGACCTTGCGGGCGTAGTCCCTCTCCGACACAATTCCCACTAATTTTTCTTTTTCCATGACCAGTAGAGCGCCGATCTCCTTTTCGCTCAAAAGTTGCAAGGCGCGGTAGAGAATGGTGTCAGGAGTGACCGACCAAATTTCTTGAGATTTCTTCGCCTTTAGCAGGTCCTGGACTGTTTTCATGGAATTTCCTCCTCTGATGTTTTCGGTACGGGGGTGACGAAAAAAAGGGGATGCAATTTGAATCCCCTACTATAAAGATAAAGAATTTTCTCTTTTTTCGCAAGGCCTTTTCTCGGATCGAAAGGTCCCAGACCCGGAATAGGAAGCCGAAGGGATCCTTAGGCTAAAACCTTCGCGATCTGTCCCCCGAGTTCGCTTTTCCCTTCTCCGGTCAACGCGGAAAAAAAAAGGATGGGCTTTCTGGAGAGAAGAGGATTGGCGGACAGGTTCCTCTTTTGTCTTGCCCGTTCCAACTGGGAGAGTTTGTCTGCTTTGGTCAGAACAATCAGGGTGGGGATGTTGTGGTAATCCAGCCAGTCCAGCAGGTCCGAATCCTCGGAAGTGAGCCCCCTCCGGGAGTCCAGGATCAGGATGACCAAGCGAATCGCTTCCCGGGTCTGGAGGTAGGTCTCCACCATGGGTTTCCATGCCTTACGGACTTCCAGGGGCGCTTTGGCAAATCCGTATCCGGGGAGGTCCACCAGGGAGATTCTTTCATTGACCCGGAAAAAATTGAGGGTCTGCGTTCTTCCCGGCTGGGAGCTGATCTTGGCCAGGTTCTTGCGGTTCACCAGGGTGTTGATCAGGGAAGACTTGCCCACGTTGGATTTCCCGGCGATGGCGATCTCCGGCAGGATTCCCTCAGGGTACTCGGAAGGTTTGGTGGCGCTCTTGATGAATTCGGCGGAAAGAACCTTCATGGCTTTTTTTCTCTGGCCCAAAAATTTTCCTGCAAATAGGCCTCCAGCCGGTCCATGGCCTCGTGGATCTTTTCGATGGAATTGGCATAGGAGAAGCGCAAATAGCCTTCCGCGTTACTTCCGAAATCGATCCCCGGCGTACACCCGACTTTGGCCTTCTGCAGGACCTCGAAGGCGAAATCGAAGGATTTCCGAGTATATCGTTTGGCGTTGGCCAGGACATAGAAGGCTCCCGTGGGCTCCACCGTGATTCCGAATCCGAGTTCTCTTAGCCTTTTGATGATAAATTTCCGCCGGTCGTTGTACAGGCTCTTCATCCGAATCACGTCGGCGTCCGCCTCCTTCAGCGCAGCAATGCCCGCCCACTGGACGAAGGCGTTGGCGGAGATGAAGAAATTCTGATGCATTTTTTGCAAGGGGCGGATGAATTCGGGGGGAACGATGAGATATCCCAGCCGCCAGCCGGTCATGGCGTATTGCTTGGAGAAGCCATTGATGACCAGGGCGTTGCGGGTGAATTCCAGGATGCTGTGTTCTTTCCCTTCATAGACTAGCCCGTGGTAAATCTCGTCGGAAATCACCGTCCTGCCGAAATCAGCGATGGCCTTCATCCTCTCCATGGGGGTCAGGTTCCCTGTGGGATTGGCCGGAGAGTTCACGAAGATGGCTTTCGTCCTTTGACCGATGAGGGGCTTGATTTCCTCCGGCCGGTACTGGAAGCCCTCCTCCTCGTACACATTTATAAAAACTGGCTCCCCCTCCACCATACGGACGAAGTTCGGGTAGCAGGCGTAATAGGGATTGGGAAGAATTACTTGTTCCTCCGGCTCCAGCAGGCTCATGAAGAGCAGGAGCATGGCCGGAGAAGTCCCGGAGGTCACCAGAATCTGATCCGGACTCACCTCCACCCCGTATCTCTTGTGGTAATCTTCGGCAATGGCCTCCCGAAGCTCCACCACCCCCAGGCTGTGGGTGTAATGGGTCTTGCCATCCCGGATGGCCCGGATGGCCGCTTCTTTGATACACTCCGGGGTGTCGAAGTCCGGCTCTCCCACCTCCAGGTGAATGATGTTCTCTCCCCGCCGCTCGAGGGAGGCAGCTTTTTCCATCACTTCCATCACGATGAAGGGCGGGATTTCCACTGATTTCTTGGTAACCATTTCGTCCTCTCAGGATATTTCATTCTATTTATCCAATCGACCGGAGAAAGTCAAGTCTGTCCCAAGAACCTTTCCAACGGGTCCAGAGTTTTCGGAAGCACCCCGCCCTACGAAGTGCAGGATACCCGTCTGCGCGGGCCCTGTAGCATTCTGATCCGGGGCCGGCACCCTACAAGGGGAAATTCCAGTTGAGCCCCAAAATGCTCAGAAAATCCCCTTTAAAGCATTCCCGCAAAAGGGTCTCCCAAGATGGCTAGCGGTCTTTTGGGAGCTATGGAGGAAAGAAAAGCCTTTCGTATGAGCCTCCTGAAAGACTCTTGAAGCAAGCAGAAGTCGTCATTCCGGGCAAGCGAAGCGCGACCCGGAATCCAGGATTTTAAAACGATTCTGGATTCCGGCTTACGCCGGAATGACGGAAAAGGAGACATTTGCAGGAAGCTCGTCTTCCTTGATTCGAATTTCATATTGGAAAGGTCCTTGCCCCGGGATTGGTTTCATGGTAAAGAATAAAATCTGGATTAAATCCAGTT
>DASPRR010000026.1:0-10339 GCA_035624375.1 Thermodesulfobacteriota bacterium
AATATTGATAATTACTATAAAGTGATGACCGGGCCCTTCGGGGAGGAATTGGGCCAGGAGTCCCAGAAGGCCAAGATGGTGACTCTCGCCTTCTGGACCGCCGGCTGGAAACAGTTCACCTCAACTTCCCTGTCCGTAAACCGGGCAACTTCAAGGGCCGCAAGGTTCGGGTCATGCCGTCGCCGGCGCTCATGGAGCAGTATCGTTCCTATGGCGCCACTCCAGTCCCCATCGATCTTACGGAACTCTACAACGCCCTCCAACTTGGAACGGTCGATGCCCAGGAAAACATGCTCTACCGAATCGAGGAAATGAAGTATTACGAAGTGCAAAAATATATCACCATAAGCAACCACGCCCTTATGCCGGAGATCGTAGTTGTCAGCAAATTATGGTGGGATAAACTCCCCGGGGATATCCAGAAGAAGATGATCTCGATATTCAAAGAAATTGCGCCTCATGAAGCGAAATGGATCGATGAAGATGATGCCCGAGCCCTCAAGGTCTTTGAGAAACATGGAAACATTCTGTACAATCTGACTCCCGCGGAGTGGAAGGAATTCCAGAAACTCGCCCCCGGCGTATGGGATAAATTCGTTGCCGAGTACGGGGGCAAGTCCGGGTATTATTTGGATAAGCTGAAGGCGGCAATCGCTGGCGCGCAATAAGGCTATGGATGAGAATAAGAGCTGACGGTCTTGCGCCCGCTTGAGGGCGCATTTCTTTTTTGGGCGGGTACATTGGAGATTGTGTATCCCGGACGGAACCAATGGTATCGGTTTCCTGCTCTTAAAAGACTCAAAAATATGAGAAAGGCCCCTTCAAAAAGGAAGTGTCGTGGAGAGATTCTTTAAATTCAACCAATACGTGATGCTCGGCGGGAAGGTCCTAGTGGGCGCCATCCTGACCGGCGCCGCGTTTGTGCTTTTCGTAAACGTGGTATTGAGGTATGGGTTCGGGTATGGCATTTCCTGGGCTGAGGAAGTGACGCGCTATACCATGCTGTGGACGGTTTTTATCGGGGCTGGGGTAATCGCTCGGGAAGGCACCCACGTGAGCATGGAAGCCTTCTTCAACCTCTGGCCGGAGAAGGCCCGAAGGATCGGCTTTCTGGCCATCAATATCTTTTGCATCGTTACCATTATGACGATATTGTCTTTCGGTATGGGAATCGTCAGAATGGTGATTGAAACCGGGCAGACCAGCGAAGCCGCCTTCATCCCCATGTGGATCATTTACGGCGCCTTTCCGGTTGGAAGCATCTTGATGATTCTCGGGTACGCCGAAACGGCCTTGCGCCATTCAGTGCAAAAACCTATTCAAGGGTCGGACATCTCCTTGGACCAGGGGAGGCACGACTCCTAATGCTGACCACGCTCTGTACCCTCGGGGGTTTGCTGCTTCTGCTCAATGTGCCTATGTTCGTTCTGATGGTGGCGACATCCGCCGTCATCATCTGGGCTTATGACGTAGCCCCCCTCATGCTCATTGCCACCCAGATGTTTGGCAGCATCGACAAATTTGCGTTGATGGCCATTCCCTTCTTTATTTTCGGCGCAAGTATCATGGGCGCAGGAGGACTGACCACGAGGCTCATCGCCTGGGTAGAGGCTATGGTTGGATGGGTGCGGGGAGGGCTTGCCTATACCACCATTCTCACTTGCGAGATTTTTGGTACGGTTTCGGGCTCGAGTGCGGCCACAACCGCAGCCGTGGGGTCAATTCTCTACCCTTCGCTCGTAAAACGCCGATATGGAGAGGTCTTCTCCCTGGGCCTCGTCACCTGTACGGGCGCGATTGCCAGCGTGATCCCCCCGAGTATTGGAATGATTGTTTATTCGGCCATTACCGGAGCTTCCGTGGGGGCCGTTTTTATGGGGGGAGTCGGCCCGGGAATACTCCTGGGAATTTGCTTTGCTGGGTGGGTCGCTGCTCACACACGCCGGGAAAAAGTGCCTCAGATGGGCTCATTCGATTTTCGCCTGGTGCGCCAGAGAACCCAATCCGCCGGCTGGGCCTTGGGAATGCCTCTGCTCATATTGGGAGGGATTTATTCAGGCGTCTTTACCCCGACGGAGGCCTCCGCCATTTCCACGATTTATGCCATGTTCGTTGCGTTTTTCATTTACAAGGAAATGACCCTGAAGAAGCTTTTTCAGATTGCCATTGAATCCGGGCTGATCACCGCCAAGATCATGATCATCATTGCCTCCTCCGGCGTCTTTGTATGGATCCTTACTGTCGGCGGGGTTCCTGATATGGTGAATAACTGGGTCCAGAGCGTGGGCGCATCGCAGTTCCTGGTCCTTTTATTGATCAACGTCGTCTTCCTCATCGCCGGCATGTTCCTTGAACCCAATTCTACGCTTGTGGTGCTGACGCCTCTTTTTTACCCGATCGCCACGCGTCTTGGAGTCGACCCCGTCCACCTTGGAGTCATATTGGTTTTGAATATCTCCATCGGCATGTACACTCCTCCATTCGGGTTCAATCTTTTTGTCAGCATGAGCATATTCAATGCGCCGATGCGAAAGATCATAGCAGGGCTGACGCCCTTCATCATCGTGAGTCTTCTTGCTCTGTTCATCACAACTTATGTGCCCCAGATCACCCTCTGGTTGCCGAAGATTCTCTATCCCAAGAGTTTTCCCTGAGAACCTCTTGAAATTGCGACCTCCGGCAGAGCCGGAGGTATGAGAAACAGGGGTTACCGGGTGAAAATTTAAGCTAGAATTTGTTTTTGTGCAGCCAGCTCCCTTCAGGCCTTCGCTTGGGGACCGGACCTCCCTCACCCGGAACCCCGAATTTCAGGACGCAGGTGAGTTCGTAATCCGCCGGAAGACCGAGGATTTTCTCCACCTCTTTTTTTTCTTCTCCCCAGTAGGAGATGATGTTGCTGCCAAGCCCCTCCGCCACGGCCGCCAGTGACATGTTTTCTACGGCCAGCCATCCATTGGTGGCCTGCCCGGAGCTCGTGCAAACGGCGACGACGCTGGAATTTTGGAACCATTTCTTCTGGTTCAAAGCCCTTTCTTCCACTTCCTTTTGCCCTTCTCCCGCTCCCGGAGCCATCTTTCTGTTTAATTGATACTTTATCTCCGCAAGCTGATCAATGATCTTCCGATCGTCGATCATGATGAACTCCCAGGGTTGACGGTTTCCGCCAGAGGGTGCCTTCGAGCCTGCCAGAATGATTTTCCGCAATTGCTCTTCCGTGGCCCCTTTCTTGAAAATACGAATCGTCCTCCTCTTCTCGATCGCTTCGTAAAGGTCCATTGATAGCCTCCCGATCTTTGATATTCCGGGGCAGGATCCCTTCCCAGATGCATCCCTAGAACCCCCGGGTTTTCTTATCCTATATGCATAAGGGGGAAAAGCGGCCACTGTCAAGCCCAAAAAAATATAGGGTCGGGGGGATAGGTGCTGGGTTCGGGCCTGAGCTGGCATTCCCTTGCCCTACTTCCCTTTTCGGCAAGTAGGCATGAGCCCTATTGAATTTCAAGCATTGCCCGGCCCGGGAGTGAGGGCGTTGCGCGAAAAAACCATAAGGCCCAGATCACTTCTTGGCCCAGGCGGGCAAGTTGTTCTTTCCCCAAGAACATGGTTATTCCGTTATAAGGGCGCCCGGCCGGGCGCCAGATAGGCCCGCCTCATCCTGCGGAAACACGATCGGCCCTCCGGTTGGAATTCTTTTCCCGCCGATGCTTTTTCCGCGCAACGCCCTCACTTCCGGGCCACAAGCTTGCTTTTTCGCAGAAATGAAAAACACAAAAGTGAAGGGGGCAGGCTGGCATTCCGGATTGACAGGCAGACCAAGGCTCTCTTATACTGATTGCTCAAAAAAGGAATTCGGGCCCCGCCGGATGAGCCTGAACCATCTCCAAGAGCCGTTTCAGAGGAGGAGAGGCCATGAGTGAGAGCAGTGAGATTCGGGATGGGATGAGGATTGATTGGGATGTTCCGATCGCCATGGACGATGGGTTGGAACTTCGGGCTGATATTTACCGTCCGCCCCAGGAAGGCAGGTACCCAGTAATCCTAAGCTATGGCCCCTACGCCAAAGGCCTCGCCTTCCAGGAAGGCTATCCGGATCAGTGGCAAAGGATGGCCGACCAGCACCCGGATGTGACCGAGGGTTCGACCAACAAGTACCAGAATTGGGAGGTCGCCGACCCGGAGAAATGGGTACCGGACGGCTATGCCTGCGTGCGGGTCGATTCCCGCGGGTGTGGCCGTTCTCCAGGATATGTAGACCCCTTTTCTCCAAGGGAGACCCGCGACTTTTACCTCTGTATCGAGTGGGCGGGAACCCAGCCATGGAGCAACGGCAAGGTAGGCCTGTCGGGCATCTCCTACTACGCCATCAATCAGTGGCATGTGGCCTCCCTGCAGCCTCCCCACCTGGCGGCCATGATTCCCTGGGAGGGGGCTGCCGACTGGTACCGGGACATGACCTATCACGGGGGAATCCGGTGCGTGTTTTTTGGGAACTGGTTTAAGAAACAGGTGATGACCGTCCAGTACGGACTCGGCCGGAAGGGATACACCAATCCCAACACCGGCGAGCTGGCCTCCGGTCCGGAGACGCTGTCGGAGGAAGAACTGCTGCGGAATCGGACCGACCTCGCGGCGGCCATTCAGGACCATCCCCTGGATGACCGCTACCACCGGGAGCGCTCCCCCATCTGGTCCAAAATCAATGTTCCCTTCCTCTCTTCGGCCAACTGGGGCGGTCAGGGGCTTCATCCCCGTGGAAACTTCGAGGGTTTTACCCAGGCAGCCTCAAAGCAGAAGTGGCTGGAGGCCCACGGCCTGGAACATTGGACCGAATTTTACACCCGGTATGGAGTCAGGCTCCAGAAGCGTTTCTTCGATCACTTCCTGAAAGGGCTCGACAATGATTGGAAGGGTCAACCCCGGGTGCAGCTCCAGGTCCGAAGAGTGGACGGCTTTGGGCAGCGCTCGGAGAATGAGTGGCCTCTGGCCCGAACCCGGTGGACCCGGTTCTACCTCAATCCCTTTGACCGGAGCCTCAGCCCAAAACCTGTAGATGCTGCGGGCAACCTAGAGTATGAGGCACTGGGGGATGGTATCACTTTCCTGAGTCCTCCAATGGAGGAAGAAACCGAGATCACCGGCCCCCTCGCAGCAAAAGTGTTTATGTCTTCCTCTTCAAAGGATGCAGACTTCTTCCTGGTGTTCCGGGTGTTCTCGCCCGATGGAACAGAGGTGGTTTTCCAGGGAGCGCTGGACCCCCACACGCCCATCGCTCAAGGCTGGCTCCGGGCTTCGCACCGGAAACTGGACCCTGTGCTCAGCAAAGAGTACCGACCCTATCACCCCCACGATGAGGTTGAACCCTTGACCCCCGGCAAGATTTACGAGCTCGACGTGGAAATCTGGCCCACCTGCATTGTGGTGCCGAAAGGGTACCGCATGGCTCTGTCGATCAGGGGCAAAGACTACGAGCACCCGGGAAAGGGTGCGCGGATCAAGTCCTTCGTGAATGAGTTGAAGGGATGCGGCCCCTTCCTCCATAACGATCCCCAGGACAGACCCGAATCCCTTTTCGGCGGCAAGAATACGGTTTATGGGGGAGGGAAAAACCCTTCCTTCTTGCTTGTACCCATCATTCCCAAGCGCCAGGTCGGAGCCTCCCGGGGATGATGTCATTTATTCCTGCGCCGTCCACGGGGATAGCGACGAATGGAACAACCCGAGAACCAGAGTCCCTTTTTTTAATTGACAAAGTTTTTCGGACATACTATGGTTGGATTGAAATTGGTCCAACCATTGGATCATTCATCCATTGGAGGGAGGCTTCTCCCAAACACTCCTTCCTCATGAAGCAGGACCTCCCCGAAGAAAGTGCAGGTACCCTTTGAGCCGAGTCGGTGCTCACCGATCTTCACCCGTCCCGCCGCCCTCCCTCAGCGAAAACGCAGAGACGGAGAATGGGAGCTTATTGAAACCCATCCGAAGGGTTCGGCTCTACGAGAACGCAGTCGACCAGATTCAGACCTTGATCCTGAGCCACGAATATAAGCCGGGAGACCGTTTGCCCTCCGAGCGGGCCCTGGCTGAGCACTTCCATATCAGCCGGCATTCCCTGAGGGAGGCCCTTCGCATACTGGACGTGATGGGCCTCATCGAAATCAGAGTGGGGGACGGGATCTACGCCAAGGAAGTGGATTTCCTCCCCTACATTGAATCTTTAAATCTCTCCATCAGTTCCAGGCTTCCCCTGGAGCGGGACAGTTTTGTCAAGCTCTGGAGGGCTCGGAGAATCCTGGAGGCGGGCATCGTGGACCTGGCGGCCAAAGAGGTCACCGAGTCCTTCTTGAAGAGCCTTTGGTGGTGCATCGGGGAGATGGAGAAGAATATTACTCATCAGGAGGCCTTCATCTCCGCGGGGATCCGGTTCCATCGACTGATCGCTGAAGTGGCCCAGAATGAGATTCTGATTTTGATATGGGACATGCTGGCCAACCTCATTCGGAAGAGCCAAAGCAAGATCTACGGCATCTCCTGGTCTCCCCGGAAGGCTCTCTCCGCTCATAAGAAAATTTATCTGGCCTTGAAAGCCAGAGACCCGCAGAAAGCAGTGGAAGCCATGAAGCAACACATGCTGGATGAGGAGAAGGCCCTGGTGGCCGCGCTGGGAAAGGGAAAAGGCTGAACCGTCTTTCTTCCCGATCGGGGAGAAGAGACGGCTTCGGAGTCTTAACTACCACAAAAGGAGGAAAGGGTTATGGCAAGGGACTTATCATTTATCGGTCGACCTCATGAGTACGACGCCCGGAGGGTATTTTCCCTCACCGGTGCCGATTGGCAGGATCGGGTCAATTTTGACCGGCTACGCAAGGAAAGGCTTGCTCGAGCCAGGCAGCAGATGGAGATTCATGACCTGGGAGCCCTGGTGGTTTATGACGGGGCGAATGTCCGTTATCTGACCAGTTCTTTTCAGGGAAACTGGAAATACAACATCTTCATCCGTTACGCCGTCCTGTGCCGGGGCGCGGAACCCATCTTATTCGAGACGGCCGGCTCCGACCTGCAGTGCGCCAAGATCGACCTGCCATGGATGGAGGGCAGGATCCGCCCGGCTATCACCTGGAAATGGTCCGAGGGAGCGGTGGAGTACATGGTGGACCGGATGGTGGACAGCGTGGTCGAGGTCCTGAAAGAAAATAAAGTGGAGAAAGAGAAGATCGGGATCGATTCGCTGGACATGGCTTCTCTGGCCGCTTTCCAGAAGAAGAAGATCAACGTGGTCAACGCCTGGCCGGCCATGTCCGCCGCCCGCGTCGTCAAGACCCAGGATGAGATCGAACTCCTGAAACAGTCCGCGGCCATCGGCGACGCCTGCATGTACAAAGCCCGGTATGAATGGGCCAAGCCGGGTATCACCGAACGGGAGCTCTCCGGAAAGATGATCGAGTACATGTACTCCAAGGGTTGCGAGATCGTCTACGAGATCATCGTCGCCTCCGGCGGGAATACGAGCCCCTACCGGCGCTGGCCCACGGACAAGATGATCCGCCAGGGAGACTTGATCATCATCGACAACAACACCGTCGGGCCTTCCGGATACTTCGTGGACTACGTGCGCTGCTGGAAGATTGAAGCTAAGCCTACCCCCAAGGAGAAGGACCTTTACAAGGAGTGTTACGATTCCCTGATGGGGGCCATTGAAATGATGAAACCCGGCAAAACGAGCAAGGACGTGGCCGAAAAGTTCCCGGTCTATGATGACGACAAGTACGGGACCGTGACCCTCCAGCAGTTCGCCCATTCCATCGGCCTGACGCTGTACGAGGGGATGTGGATTTCCCGGGCCTATTCCATGAAATACCCGGCGGAGATTAAGCCCAACATGTACTTCGCGGTGGAAACTTTTGCCGGACACCCGTTGCTGGAACAAACGGTTCGACTGGAATGTGATTTGGTGATCACCGACAAGGGACACGAACTCTTCACCCTCTTTCCCTTCGAAGAGGATATGCTTAAGTGAAAAATCTTGGAAAAACAAGCTCAAGGCCAAATCCCATCCCGGCCGGCCGGATCACCACTCTGGCGAAGAGAGCGGGCCGGCTGGCCGAAAAGCAGCGAAAGACGGGCTACCATTGAAGCGAATCGGTCTTCGCTGCGGTCGCGGCGGTCCTGGAACTTAGAGTCAAGCCGGCCCCTCCCAAGATAGCCTCGGGTTTTCATGGAGGCGGCGGAGGCGTAAAGACCGACGAGGAAGGGATGAAAGGAACTCCCACCGGTTGCATGTGTGGGGCCCTGGCGGCCGGCGTCATCGTGCTGGGTGTCCTGTATGGGCGCTCCGCGCCAGTGGGGCCCAGGTTTGGATGCATCAGTCATCTTTCCGCTCATCTCCACAAACGGTTTCAAGACGAATTGGGGGGAAAGTGTTGCGCTATGCTGCGCCCGTTCTATCAGAAGATGGACCGGGAACATTCCTGCAGTCACATCTACCAGAAAGGGGCTGAGCTGGCCGTGGAAGTGGCCCTTTCAGCTCCCTCTCTGGTTCCGGACTGCCGGATGCCGAGGCCTCTCCATGCGTTGCTGAAGAAGAAGCGGCCGGGCAATGGGCAATGATCAATGGTCAATGCGCAATTTACGATGATTAGGTAAGACGCGTAGAGATTCCTCATAAGAACAGAAAAAGGGGGTAAAAGGTATGGGCGGAAGATCGATTCGTACGGTCATCATCGGAATGGTGGCAGGGCTGATTCTTTTCACCCCGCTCGTTTCCTGGGGGCAGGCCAAGGGACCGATCAAGATCGGGTTCATCTCCCCCCTTTCCGGGGGGATGGCGGCCAACGGAAAGGACATGCTGGCCGGGATTCAGCTTTATCTTGAGGAGATCGGCTACCAGGCGGCGGGCCGGAAGATTGAGCTCATCGTCGAGGACGACGAGGCGAACCCGGCGACCGGGCTGACCAAGACCCGGAAACTGGTGGAGAAAGATGAGGTCCACGTCATGAGCGGGGGCCTGATGGCCTCCACGGGATACGCCCTGGTGCCGTACATCGACTCCAAAGAAATCCCCATGACCTACCCTATCATGGCTCCGGATGACCTGACCCAGCGGCAGAGGGCCAAATGGATCGTCAGGACGGGATGGAACAGCAGCCAGCCCAACCATCCTCTGGGAGAATATGCCTACCAGGTTCTCAAATTCCGGAAAGTGATCATCATCGGGCTCGACTACGCCTTCGGATGGGAATGCGCGGGAGGATTCCAGAAGACCTTTGAGGATGCGGGCGGGAAAGTGATCCAGAAGATCTGGACCCCGCTGACGGTAACCGATTTCAGCCCCTACCTCGCCCAATTCTCCAAGGAAGCGGATGGGGTTTATGCGATGTTCACGGGCCGCACGACGCTCCAATTCACCAAGCAATACCAGGAATTCGGCCTGAAGGGAAAACTCCCTCTGATCGGTGGAGGGACAACCACGGATGAACACGCCCTTCCTTCCATGGGGGATGAGGCGATTGGAATCATAACCTCTCTGCATTACAGCGAGGCTCTCGACAACCCGGCCAACAAGAAATTCGTGAAGGCCTACCGGGAAAAGGCCAAGAAGGCCGCCTCCTACTACTCGGAGGGGACCTACACGGGGGCGCGGTGGATCGTAGAGGCCATCAAGAACATAAACGGAGACGTGGAAAACAGGCAGAAATTCATGGACGCTCTGAGAAAAGTGGAACTCCGGGATGTTCCCCGCGGGTCCTTCCGGCTGGATGACTACGGAAACCCGGTGCAGAATGTGTATATCCGAAAGGTGGAGAGGGTCGGGGGAGAGCTCCAGAATACGGTGATTCACACGATTCCCAACGTCTCCCAGTTCTGGAAGTACAAACCCGAGGAGTTTCTGAAACAGCCCGTCTATTCGAGGGAGTTTCCGCCGTTGAAGCCGTGAGCAGGGGGTTTGAGTTAACACCTATATCAGGAGAGGAGGTTTGGAGCCATGAAGAAAGCATTGTTCAGTATTCTCTGGATGGTGGCGGCGGTGAGTTTAGTCCTTTTGAATCCTTCGGTTTCACCAGCGCAGGGGAAAGGCCCGATCAAAATCGGGTACATCTCTCCTCTTTCGGGAGGGATGGCGGCCAACGGAAAAGACATGCTAGCAGGGATTCAGCTCTATCTTGAAGAGATCGGGTCCCAGGCCGCCGGCCGAAAGATTGAGCTCATCGTGGAGGACGACGAGGCGAATCCGGCTACCGGGCTCACCAAGACCCGGAAGCTGGTGGAGAAAGATGGGGTTCACCTCATGACCGGGGGTCTTATGGCTTCCACGGCCTATGCCCTTGCGCCCTACATCGACTCC
>DASPRR010000036.1:0-11904 GCA_035624375.1 Thermodesulfobacteriota bacterium
GTACGAAATCGGGGACGAGATGTTCCGTTTAAAAGACCGGAACCAGCGGGATATGGTTCTGGGGATGACCCACGAGGAAATTATCGCTTGGCTAGCCGCGCGGGAGGTCCGTTCCTATCGTGATCTCCCCCAGATTTGGTACCAAATCCAGACCAAGCTGCGGGACGAAGCACGCCCTAAAAGTGGGGTTCTGCGCACCCGGGAATTCCTGATGAAAGACTCCTACAACCTGGACTTGGATGCCGCCGGGCTGGACCAGAGTTACCAACTTCACTATGACGCCTACGTCAAGGTCTTCCGGCGTTGCGGAGTGAAGTTCTATGTAGTGGAGAGCGACCCAGGCATGATGGGCGGAGCAGGGGCCCACGAGTTCATGGCCCCCAGCGAGGCGGGCGAGGACGAAGTGGCCCGCTGCGAGAACTGCGGCTACGCCGCCAATGTGGAATTGGCCAAATCCACCTCTTTCCCCCCTGATTTCCCGTCCTGGAAGTTCGAAGAAGTGGCCACCCCGGATTCCCGGACGATCGAAGAAGTCTGCTCCTACCTGGGGATTTCTCCCCAACTCACCATCAAGTCCTTGCTACTAATGGCCAACGATAAACCCGTAATGGCCCTGGTCCGGGGTGACCAGCAGCTCCACGAGAAAAAATTCCGGTCCCTGGTGGGGGAATTCAGGCCCGCCCACCGGGAAGAGGTCAAGCAATTTACCGGGGTGGAAGCAGGGTTTCTCGGCCCGGCCAGGCTTTCTCCCAAACAGCCCATTTCCATGATCGCCGATACCTCCCTGAAGGAAGGGGTTTTCGTCGCCGGCGCCAACCGGGAGGGTTATCATCTGCGGGGGGTCGTTCCGGGAGAGCATTTCTCCGCCCGGTTCGCCGACATTCACCTAGCCATGTCGGGGGATGCCTGCCCCCAATGCCAGGCGCCTCTCAAGGTGGAAAAGACCATCGAGATCGGTAATATCTTCAAGCTGGGGACCAAGTACTCCATCCCGCTCAAGGCCCTGTACCTGGACCGGCAGGGGCAGGAAAAGCCGATCGTCATGGGGAGCTACGGAATCGGGCCGGCGAGGATCATTGCCGCTGCCGTGGAGCAGAACCACGACTCGAACGGAATCATCTTCCCGCTTTCCATAACCCCCTTCGAGGTTCATCTCCTGCCCGTCAATTTGAAGCAGGGAACGATCGGGGCAGAAGCGGAAAAACTCTATCAGGGATTATCCACGGCCAAGGTCGAAACGCTCTTCGACGACCGGGAGGAGGCCCCGGGGGTAAAGTTCAAGGACGCCGACCTCCTGGGGGCCCCCCTGCGTTTGACCCTGAGTGCCAAAACTCTGAAGGAGAAAGCCGCGGAAATCAAGGTCCGCAGGTCCGGGGAGGTCCATATGATCCCTCTGGATCGGGCTGTTTCCTGGGTCAGGGATTGGATCGACGACCAAAGGAAGAAATAGTTCCCGGTTCCCGGTTTCCTGTTGCCGGTTGAAAGTCAAAGACGGGAACGGATCCTATTGATGGTTCAACACCGGGAACCGGCAACGGGCAACTGCTTTGTCATGATACGTCTCAACGACATACTGGAAAAAGTCAGCCGCAACTTCCCGGGGGCCAACCTCAGCCTGATCGAAAAGGCCTACGTCTACACCGCCAAGGTGCATCAGGGACAAGTCCGGCTTTCGGGAGAACCTTACCTCATCCACCCTCTGGCAGTGGCCGCTATCCTGGCCGATATGAAGATGGACATTGCTACGGTGGCCGCCGGGCTGCTCCATGACACGGTGGAGGACACCTTCGCCACCCTGGAGGAGATCAAAGACCTCTTCGGGCCAGAGATCGCCGCCCTGGTGGACGGCCTCAGCAAAATCAGCAAAATGACCCTGGCCACCCATGAGGAGCAACAGTCAGAGAATTTTCGCAAGATGCTCCTGGCCATGTCCAGGGACATTCGTATCGTCCTCATCAAGCTGGCCGATCGGCTCCACAACATGCGGACCTTGCAGCACCTGCCCCCGGAAGACCAGAACAAGATCGCCCAGGAAACCCTGGACATCTATGCTCCCATTGCCGGGCGGCTGGGGATCGACCGCATCAAGACGGAGCTCGAAGACCTCACCCTCCCTTATCTCCACCCGGAGGAGTACCGCCGTCTGATGGCGGCCATCGCCTGGAAAAAGGAAGAAAGGGAAAAATACATCCAGGAGGTCAGTTCCATCATCTCGGAGAAACTGGCCTCTTACGGGCTGGTGGGAAAGGTCAGCGGCCGTTTAAAGCACTTCTACAGCATCTACCGAAAAATGAAAGCCCAGAACCTGGAATTCGAGCAGGTCTACGACATCATCGCCTTCCGCATGATCCTCTCCTCAGTCAAAGATTGCTACGAAGCCCTGGGAATCATCCATTCCTTGTGGAAACCGATCCCGGGCCGCTTCAAAGATTACATCGCCATGCCCAAGGCCAACGGGTATCAATCACTCCAGACCACCGTGATCGGACCCTATGGCGAGCGGGTGGAAATCCAGATCCGGACCGAAGAGATGAACCGAACCGCCGAGGAGGGTATCGCCGCCCACTGGCAGTATAAGGAAGGAAAGGCCTTTGACCCCAAAGACACCCGGCAGATTGCCTGGGTCCGCCAGCTTCTGGAGTGGCACCAGGATTTGCGCGATCCCCGGGAGTTCATCGAGACGGTCAAGATCGACCTCTTCCCCGATGAAGTGTACGTCTTCACCCCCCGGGGGGATGTGAAGCAGTTTCCCATCGGAGCCACACCCGTCGACTTCGCCTACAGCATTCATACCGAGATCGGTCATCAGTGCGTGGGGGCGAAGGTGAACGGCAAGATCGTTCCCCTGCGCTACCAGCTCCAGAACGGTGACAGGGTGGAAATCGTCACCTCCCCCGGGCACCGCCCCAGCAAGGACTGGCTCAAGCATGTGAAGACCTCTCGGGCACGGACCAAAATCCGCCAGTGGGTCAAAGCCGAAGCCCGGGAGCGATCGGTGGACCTGGGGCGGGAGATCTGCGAGCGGGAGTTCAAGAAATACCATCTGGACTTCCCAAAATTTCTAAAGTCCGAGGACCTGAAAAAGGTCATGGGCGACTTTTCCTTCCAGTCGGTCGATGACCTGATGGCTGAAATCGGTTACGGCAACATCTCCTGCAAGCAGGTCGTGGGAAAGCTTCTGCCGCCGGACAAGTTAGAAAAGGGGAAGGTCGAGGAATCCCGTCTAAAGCGCCTGGCGGACAAGATCCGCCGCGAACCCTCGGGGATCCAGATCCGGGGAATTAGGGACATGATGGTCCGCTTCGGCAAATGCTGCAATCCCCTCCCCGGAGACCGGATCACCGGGTACATCACCCGGGGGCGGGGGGTTACCGTACACACCGCAGATTGCCCCAATGTTCTGGGGGGCGACCCGGATCGCCTGATTCAGGTTTCCTGGAACCTGCAAGAAAAAGCGGTTCACGCCGTACGGGTACGGGTGACCTGTAACGACAAGAAAGGGCTGCTGGCTGAAATCGGCGCGGCTCTGGCTTCGTCGGAGATCAACATTCTCCAGGCCCATGTGGTCACTACCGAGGACCGGAAGGCCATCTGCAACTTTGAACTGGAGGTGAGGGACCTCAAGCATCTCCAGGCGGCTTTCCGTACCCTGACCAAGTTGAAAGATGTTTTGAAGGTGGAACGAATGCGGGGGGCGACTTCAGGGGAAAGGGAAGAACCGGGGGCGGAACCCTAACCCAGTTCCGGGTTTTAGGTTTCTGGTTTTGTCTTATTGAACTCGAGACTCGAAACATTCCTCAGATGGCTTTGACGACCCGGCCGGAACGAAGGCAACGGGTACAGACCCGAATGCGGCGCGAAGTCCCATTTTGGATGGCGTGAACCCTTTGCAGGTTCGGGTACCACCGGCGTTTGGATTTAATGTTGGAATGGCTTACTTTATGCCCTACCTTAGGACTCTTTCCGCAGACCTCACAAGCCCGGGCCATAGTGCTCCTCCCAAAAAGAAAAACAAATAGCAGGGGCAACCCCCTGCTTTGGTAATTTATAGCATGTTGCTCTAGTTCTGGCAAGAAATATCTTTACTTTGCGATGCTCAGGAAGGGAAAAAGTCTTCTCCCCCTTATGGGTCCAAATGGCTCGGCGGGGGGTTGATCATAAAGGAATCGGGGACCTGAGGGACTCCTTTGGCCAGGACCCGGCGCCCTTGAATTTCCAGCTGCCCTCTAGCATACATCTGGATGGCCTGAGAATAAATTTTGTGTTCCCGCTTCAAGATCCGGGCATTCAGGGTATCCGCTGTATCATCATCGTAGACTGGAACTACGCCTTGAATGATGATCGGCCCCGTATCCGTGCCTTCATCCACAAAGTGCACGGTACAGCCGGCAAATTTGACCCCGTAGTCGATTTGGGTCTGCCAGACATGGGTTCCCGGGAAGGCAGGAAGCAGAGCCGGATGGATGTTCATCACCCTCATAGGAAAGGCCCGGAGAAGAACGGAAGTAATGATTCGCATGAAGCCCGCCAGGATCACCAGCTCCACCTCGTGGGCCTTTAAGGCCTCCACCACCTTCTGGTCATACGCTTCCCTCTTGAGTCCCTTGTGCAGAATGACCAGGGAGGGAATTCCGTGTTTATTGGCCCGCTCCAAGGCATAGACTTCCGGAAGGTTGCTGATTACGATTTTAATCCTCGCGTCCACCCGGCCGGCCTCGATGTTGTCGATGATGGCCTGAAGGTTGGAGCCGCTCCCCGAAACCAGGACCCCGAGGTTAACCATATTCCTCCTTACAGGTAGGTGATGGGACTATCCTTTGGATTTACTTTTTTAACGATTTCCCCGATCGGGTATGCTTTTTCTCTCCACCGCCTCAACCGGGCAATGACTCCTTCCACTACCCTTGGGGGTACTGCGAGAATCATTCCAATCCCATTGTTGAACGTGCGGAGCATTTCCTCCTCGGCCACATTTCCGGCCTCCTGGAGAACTTTGAAAATGGGATGAACGGGCCACGAGCCTTTACGGATGACTGCTTTGCATCCCGCGGGAATTACCCGGGGCAAGTTATCCGTAATCCCTCCACCGGTAATGTGGGCCATCCCGTGGACGGGGAAGCTCTGGATCAGGTTCAACAGCGGTTTGACATAAATCTTGGTGGGGATCAGCAGCTCTTCGCCGATTGGCCTGGAAAGGCCTCTCACCCGGCTGCTGGGCTTCAATTTCATCCTGTCAAAAAACACCTTGCGGGCCAGGGAGTACCCATTGCTGTGCAGCCCACTGGAGGCGATCCCCACCAGCCGGTCTCCTGCGCGGATGGCCGAGCCATCAATAATTCGACTCTTCTCCACAACCCCGACGGTGAACCCGGCCAAGTCATACTCCCCCTCTCGATAAAAGGAAGGCATTTCCGCGGTCTCCCCGCCGATCAACGCGCAGCCGGCCTGAATGCACCCTCGGGCCACTCCTCTAATGATCCGGGTGGAAACCCCCAGGGCCAGCTTCCCTGTGGCCAAATAATCCAGGAGGAAAAGAGGCTCGGCTCCCAACACGACTACATCGTTGACGCACATGGCCACTAGGTCTATGCCGACGGTATCGTGCTTCCCGGTCGTGAAAGCGACCTTCAGTTTCGTCCCCACTCCGTCGGTGGAAGAAACCAGGATGGGATTCTTGTTCTTTTTCGCCCTCAGAGCAAAGAGCCCTCCAAACCCGCCGATGTCGGTCACCACCTCGGGTCGAAAGGTCTTCCTTACTAGCGGCCGGATCAAATCTACGAATTTGTTCCCCGCGTCGATGTCGACCCCGGCGCCTCGATAGGTCATTCGCTTGCCCACTTCCCATCCTCCCATTCAAAATTTATACCTATTTCTAATGAAAGGCCGACCAAATGTCAATAAGCGAAGTTTTCTCTTACATTGCGAATTTTCCCTGCTCGTAGGGGTCCGGGCGAGTGCCTCCTTTTCCTCGGACCTTCTCTGAGGGGTGCTCTTGCCCTTTACTTTTCTTCTTGCCCCCCGGGGAAAAGTTTGTTACCAATTAATTCAAAAGGTTGCCCGATTTTCTTTTTTCTCATGATACCATCCGAACTTGAAGAAATCCTTGCGGCTATCGAGAAACCTATTCATTTTGCCTCGGGGCACGATTTCGCCAACCTCAAGACGGTGAAGGGACTCGAGCCCTATTTGGCCCACTGGCTGGACAAAGCCACGGCTCTTGCCCTCAGCCCTAGGAGGGAGGACCTTCTCCAGAGGTTGCGGGTTCAGGTCCAGGGGTTTGAAGGATTGGACCTGGATGGCAAAAAGGCCCGAGTCGTAGAGGTCCAGAAGATCATCCAAGACCTGAAGTGTGGGGATGGAGTCTCCCTCCCCTGCCAGCCTTGGCCAACCCAGGCGGAATTCCACCAGTCCCGAAAAGAGCTACAGACCTCCATCCAGTTTATCAAAGGCGTGGGACCCCGCCTTTCAGAGGTCCTCAAGAAAAAAAATATCCTCACCGTGGAAGACGCCCTCTATTTCCTCCCCCGCCTCTACCAGGACCGCAGGCAGATCAAGACTATTTCCCAGCTTGCGGTGGGCAAAATAGAAACGGTCATGGGTACTGTGCTGAAGGCCGACATGACCTTTTACGGCCGCCGGAGAACCTTCGAATTGACCGTTGGCGATGAAACCGGGACCCTCATCGCCAAGTGGTTCAACTTCAACCCCCGGTTCATGAAGGGGAGATTTAAAAAGGGAATGCGCCTGATCCTTTTCGGCGAAGTGAAGTTCTACCAGTTCCAGAAGGAAATCCATCACCCCGAACTGGAAATCTTGGAGGAAGAGTCTGAATCTCCTGATGGGAATGCGGCCCCTCCCCCGGGGAAAGAGGAGTCACTCCATTTCGGACGCGTCGTGCCCGTTTATTCCGAAACCGAAGGCCTCTATCAGCGGCAGCGTCTCATCCGTCGGATCATGAAAAACGCGGTGGACCTCTTCGCCGGCAAGGAATTCAGCGGCATCCCGGAAGAGGTCTGCGGGCGCCAGAGCCTGATCCCCTTGTCCGAGGCTTTCCGCCGTGCGCATTATCCCGACGCCGATGAAGACCTCTCCCTGCTGAACGAGGGAAAGTCCTCGGCCCATCGCCGCCTGATCTTCGATGAATTCTTCTTTCTAGAACTGGGTCTGGCTTTGCGGCGTAGCGGCACCCTCATGGAAAAGGGAATCCCCTTTCCGATCAGCCATCGGCACACTCGCCGGCTCCGTGAGATTCTTCCTTTTTCCCTCACCCCGGCCCAGGAACGGGTGCTGGCGGAGATCGAGTCCGACATGCGCCGGCCCCATCCGATGAACCGCCTTCTCCAGGGAGACGTGGGCAGCGGAAAGACCATCGTGGCCCTTCTCTCCGGCCTCATGGCCATCGAGGGGGGATATCAGGTCGCGATCATGGCCCCCACGGAAATACTGGCCGAACAGCACTATCTCAACATTCGGCCCCTGGTTGAAAAACTCGGGTTCCAGGCAGCTCTCCTTACCAGCAGCCTGAAAAAATCGGAGAGGGATTCCTTTCTTTTACGAATCCGGAAGGGGGAAATCCATGTCGTCATCGGAACCCACGCCCTCATCCAGGAGGGAGTGGAGTTCCAGCACCTGGGCCTGGCCATCATCGACGAGCAGCACAAGTTCGGGGTTTTGCAGCGGGCCACGCTCAAGAAGAAAGGGCTGAACCCGGATGTGCTGGTGATGACCGCCACCCCGATTCCCCGAACCCTGGCCATGACGTTATACGGCGACCTGGAGGTCTCGGTCATCGATCAGCTGCCCCCCGGGAGGGGAAGCATCACCACCCGGGTCTTTAACGAAAAGGAGAGATTCCGGGTGTATCGCATTTTGCGGGAAGAAATCGCTAAGGGAAAACAAGCCTACATCGTTTACCCCCTGGTGGAGGAATCCGAGCGGCTGGACTTGAAGGATGCCACCCAGATGGCCAAGAATCTGCAGCGGGATATTTTCCCCGAATTCAAAATAGGACTGATCCACGGCCGGTTGAAAAGCGAGGAGAAAGAGGCGATCATGGCCGACTTCAAGGCCCGGCGGATTCACATCCTGGTCTCAACCATTGTCATCGAAGTGGGCATCGATGTTCCTAACGCTTCGGTCATGGTCATCGAGCACGCCGAACGGTTCGGCCTTTCCCAGCTCCACCAGCTTCGGGGGCGCGTAGGAAGAGGGAAAGACCCTTCCCAATGTCTCCTGATTGCCCAGTTCCCGAAGAGCGAGGAGGCGGAGCGAAGGTTGCGGGTGATGGAGCAGACCACGGATGGGTTCAAAATCGCCGAGGAAGACCTGGCCATCCGCGGGCCGGGTGAACTCATGGGAACGCTGCAGTCCGGCCTTCCCGACTTCCGGGTGGCCAACTTCGCCCGGGACATCCCGCTCCTGAACGAGGCCCGTAAGGAGGCCTTCGGAATCATCTCCCGCGACCCAATTCTATCCCTACCGGAGCATTATTTTCTGAAGGAGACGCTGAAAGAAAGATGGAAAGGAAGGTTGGAGCTGGCGACGATCGGCTAAGGGAAGCGCCAGAACTTTGAAACGCGCTAAAACACCTAATGCTGTGGGGGAAGCAAATCACAGGTGGGTCGGCCGCCAAATATTGCCCGCAATATGGGAATCCTGTATTATGTACCTAGAAGGAGCCAAAGGTATGAGAATCAATGAAGTCCTGGAAAAAAGGCGTATGGAAATCCTGGGCATCGCGGGTCGTTATGGCGCCCGGAATATTCGATTGTTTGGCTCAATCGCGAGAGGGACGGCCACGGAGGCGAGCGACGTGGATTTCCTCTTAGAAATGGAGGGGGGGCGCAGTTTGCTGGATTTGGTAGCCATCAAGCAGGAATTGGAAGACCTGCTTGGAAGGCAAGTGCATGTTGTTACGGAGCCTTCCCTCAGCCCCTACATTCGCGACGACGTCCTCAAGGAAGCCGTAAGCCTATGAAAACAGACCTGGTCTATCTGCACCATATTTTAGATGCCATTCTGAAAACAGAATCCTATGTTTCGGTTGGCAAGGCGGTATTCATGCAGGAGAGCCATTGGCAAGATGCCGTCATTCGACAGTTAGAAATCATCGGGGAGGCCACCAAAAGATTATCGGAAGAACTCCGTTCCCAACATCCCGAGATTCCTTGGCGCCGGATCGCAGGAATGCGAGATGTTCTGATTCATGACTACCTGGGGGTAGATATCGCTGCTGTCTGGGAGGTCACTCAGCAGGAATTGCCCGAGCTAAAAAGGAAGGTCGGAGATATCCTGAATGGATAAGGGAGGAGGGTGAATCCCATCATGGGTGACGCATCCCCACTTCCTGCTAAATCGATTTTGAGAAAGCTTATCAAATTCCCGCTCGCGCGAGAATTATAAGCCCCTCAGCAAGACCAAGCCTATTTCCAAAGGCAATTCTTGGCTTGACTACCCATGAGGATGAGAGTAATTTGGGCATAATTGTAGTACCGTTCCGTTGCCCAGCAAAGACAATAATCTAAATTTTAACCTTCCGGAGTAAGTCATGATAAGGATTACTAGAAGGTCTCCACAAGAAAGGTTACAAGGGGAAATTCTTTGCCCTGGGAGCCTTTTTTTTCTTTATTCATAAGAAGGAAGGAGGCTGCGGAAACGAGGAAAATAATTCTTTTAGGATTAATGGTTCTATTTCTTTCTCCAGCAGTATGCGCGCAAGAGAAGGTTGAAGCACCAGTTTGGAATGTTGGAGACAAATGGACTTTTACCGGTAATGGGAGTATTGAGGTCGCCAAAGCAGACCAGAGCGGATATATCCTGAAGTTTTCAAATGAAACATGCATCATAGAAACACAGACCTGTAACGCAATATTATTCGAGAAAAACACCCGCAATAGAATCAATGCAGTCGAGGGAGACAAAAGGAAGAAATACATAATGGGGTTTAGGAAGATTTTAGATTTTCCTTTTAGTGCTGGGAAGCAATGGAAAGATGCCTATTCAGCAAAAGAACTCATTGGGGGAGGGGCTTTGGAGCACCTCATAGATTATTCTGAAAATTTCAGGATTCTGGGCTGGGAAGATATAGAGGTTAAAGCCGGGAAATTTAAGGTTTTTAAGTTGGAATATAAGGCAATAGCTAATTCTCCGCACCCGTGGGGGCCTAAAGATCAAGAAATCAAACACTATTATTGGTATTCGCCCGATGCCAAATATTTCACGAAATGCCAATATGATAAAGTTTGGATGAAGGATAAAAAGGAAATTTTCAACTGGGAGTTGACTTCCTTGCAATTGAAAAAATAACTTTCTCCGCTTCCTATTAAATTCTAAAGCAGCGATTGAGTCGCTGCTGCACCCCGCTTTTCATTCGGGCGACCCACCGGGTCGCCCCTACATTCTGTCCTTGGGTTTACCCCGTTGATCTTCGTGTCCTGAATCTTGGGCCCTATTCTTCTTCCCACCCCCTCGCCCTTTCCACGGCCTTCTTCCACTTCCGGTACAGAGCCTCTCGCTGTTTGAAGGGCATCTGGGGGGTGAATTTTTTCCGGATTTTGAAATTCCGGGCAAACCAGGGTTCTCTTGCGAAATTTTACGCTGCCCCTTCTCGCATTCCTTTGATGATTAACATCCGGGCGTAAGTTGTGGGAGGAAGGCCTTCTTTTTCTGCTCGGTCTTTCAGTTTTTGGATAATTTTGGGTTCGAGCCTTAAAGAAAGAACCTCTTTCTTCGGGCGTACAAAAACTACATCTTTGGTTACCTCGAAATCATCGTGATAATCCGTTGAGTCATGAGCCGCCCAAAATTCCCTTTCTTCTTTTATATTCTTAAATTTCGGAATTTTCATCTTTGCATCCTCTTGTAGAACTGCCTCTCTTTTTTGCTCATGTCCCGAGCGGTAATGATTATTGTCCTCCTGTATCGATTGATCCAAACGATGAATAAGAGCCGGGCGACCCATCGGGTCGCCCCTACACCCGGTCCTTTGCTCTAATCCCTTCCATCCTCGTGCCTCGAACCTCGGGCCTTACTCTTCCTCCCACCTCCTCGCCCTTTCCACGGCTCTCTTCCACTTCCGGTAAAGAGACTCTCGCTGTTTGAAGGGCATCCGAGGGGTGAATTTTTTCCGGACCTTGAAATTCCGGGCCACCTGCTGCGTGTCTTTCCAAAACCCCACGGCCAGGCCGGCAAGGTAGGCGGCTCCCAGGGCAGTTGTCTCGGTGGTCTCCTGAATGACGACCGGAACCCCCAGGATATCCGCCTGGAACTGCATTAAAAACGAATTAGCCGCGGCTCCACCATCCACCCGCAGCTCCTTCAGCCGGATGCCGGAGTCCTTCTCCATGCACTCCAGAACATCCCTTGTTTGGTAGGCGATAGACTCCAGGCCAGCCCGGGCAATATGGGCTTGAGTTGTTCCCCGGGTTACCCCCAGGATCGTCCCCCGGGCATACATGTCCCAGTAGGGAGCGCCCAGGCCGACAAATGCGGGGACAAAATAAACCCCCTCATTCGAGGAAAGGCTGGCCGCCATGGGCTCGCTATCCGCAGCCCGGGAGATGATCCGGAGGCCATCCCTGAGCCATTGGACCACCGCCCCGGCAATGAAGACGCTTCCCTCCAGGGCATACTCTACCTTCTTTCCGGTCCCCCACGCGACGGTCGTCAGGAGATTGTTTTGGGAGCCCACCGGTTTCTCACCTGTGTTCATGAGGAGGAAGCAACCCGTTCCGTAGGTATTTTTGGCCTGCCCCTGGCGGAAGCACGTCTGTCCGAAGAGAGCACTCTGCTGATCCCCGATGATTCCGGACAGGGGGACTTCCCCCCCGAAGAAGACCGCCGGGGAGGTATACCCGTAGAGCTGGCTGGAGGGCTTGACCGCAGGAAGGATTCTTTCCGGAATAT
>DASPRR010000037.1:0-8730 GCA_035624375.1 Thermodesulfobacteriota bacterium
TTCTTATAATCAGTGATGATCAATTTGAATTGGTAGCCTTCCACCCCTCCTGATTCATTGATCTGGTCGATCCCGGTCAGCGCCCCGCGACTCATTACCCGTCCGTAATATGCCTGCGGGCCGGTCATCGGCCAGAAGGCCCCTATCGGATATGTCTTTTGCGCAAAGGCATCAGGCGAAAACGAAAAGCTCAAAGCCATGCCCAAAATTGCCAAGAACCACCAACGATCCCCTTTCATCTTTCACCCTCCTTTCAAGTCAGGATTTTTCCGAACCATTAGGAGAAAGCCACGTTGAAACATACATGACTCTCTCCCACCTCCTTTCGGATTCTTTTCTAGAAACAGATGTTTCCTCGAATCCTACGCATAAATCGGAGGGATGTGGTATCCTGAAAAGGCCGGATAGAACCTGCCTTTTTTGAATACCCCGGTAGGTTCCAACAAGAGTTCCCCTATAATCCTCTCTCCACCCGTCCCATCACTGAAGATAAAATTCCCCCTCTCCAATTTCAAAAGGGTGATGTCCGCAGGCATCCCCGCCTTCAGGCTGCCTCGCCTTCCATCTTCGCCAAGCGCCCTGGCAGGGTGGATGGTCGCCATTTTTATAACCCGGTCGAGGCTGACTCCTAAATTAAGGAATTTGGACATGGCAACCACGAGCGACTGCGCCGCCGGCTGGCTCACCGTGGCAAGGTCCGTGCTCACCACATCAGGAATCATCCCCATGTCCAGTGCATGGCGGGCGATGGCAAAGCTGAAGTGGTTGAGACCGTGGCAGGAATCCAACAACACTCCCCTTTTTTGGGCGTCGATGAGTTCTGGATAGATGGTTCCATCCTTCAAGATCAGACCGCCCGGTTCCCAGGTCAGATAATGGCTGAGAATGTCTCCCCGTTCCATAAGGGAAACAGCGGCCCGGGAAAAATCGTCCATTTTATGGTCTTCGGTACGCTTTCGGGTTTCGCCAATGTGGATCATGAGGGGAAGCCTGTGGTCGGTGGCAATCTTTTTCGCCATCTTCACGGCTTTTATCCCCATGCTTTCCTCCAGCGCCTGAACGCAGCGAAGCTTTATCCCCCGGATGACTTCCCGATTGGAAGCGACCACATCCACCAAGCGGGGGATGTCGATATCCTTTTCCGACCAGATTTCCGGCAAAGTTGCCAGGCCTGTGCTCGCCAGGTTTAAAAAACAGAGGATATCGGTCTTGGCCTTCTCCACAACAAGCGAGCGAAAAGCCTGGAAATTGGCCCAGCCTGAGGTACCCGCATCGCCCAGCAGGGTAACCCCCGTGTCCAGCCCTATCTCATCTGCGGAAACGCCAATCCAGACCAAGCCCGCCCCGGGATGGCAATGAATATCGATCAGACCCGGCGTAATGATCTTTCCCTCGGCAGGGATGACTTTCTTTGCTTTCGCTTCCGAAATGTCATCGGCTATTTCGGCAATTTTGCCGTTCTGAATCGCCACCGAGGCGATCCTGTGAATTTCTTGAGCTGGGTCTATGACTTCTCCGTGTCTCAAAAGGACATCATACATAACAGTTCTCTCTTTCGTTTGACGGATTGAATGCAGGGGAAGAATTCATTCTAGATAGACCTTGTCCCGAACCTTTCCCTTTAGCTCTGCATTGTCGCCGAATAAATTCTTGAAATCCGCACCGAGGTATTTTTCCGCCTCTTCTCACGCCCCTAAATAAGCCTCGATGACGTGAGAATCGTTGAGGAGTTCTTGGCCTTTGCCTTCCCGGACGATCCTCCCATTTTCGAGGATATAGACGCGGTCAGCGATTTGCAGGGCGACGTAAGCCATTTGTTCAACCCACAGGATGGTCAAGCCCCGGGCTCGAAGGTCCGAGATCGTCTTCACTACCTCTTTGATAATCACCGGCGCTAACCCCATGGTCGGCTCATCCAGGAGGAGCATCTTGGGGTCAGCGACCATCGCCCTGGCTAAAGCGAGCATCTGTTGCTCGCCGCCGCTTAACGTTCCGGCCAGCTGTCGACGTCGGGATGCAAGTATTGGGAAACGTTTCAGCTCCCGCTCGATGTTCTCCTTCACTTGAGCCAGACTCCGCCGCCCCAGGCCGTAGGCGCCCAGAAGAAGGTTGTCCTCCACGCTCTGGTCGCTAAAGAGTTGCCTTCCTTCCAGTACCGTACCCAAGCCCACGCGAATCATTTGGTGGCTACGGAGATGTTTCAGCGAGCGACCATCGAAGGTGATTTCCCCCGCGGCCCAGGGTACAAGACGCAGCACGGCGTTCAGGGTCGTTGTCTTGCCTGCCCCATTGGCGCCGATGATGGCGGCGATTTCGCCCTTGCGAACAGCGATATCCACGCCATGCAACGCCTGCACTTTCGCGTAGTTGACGCGAAGGCCGCTAATTTGAAGCATCGGTTACACCTCTGCCTGTCCCAGGTAGGCCGTGCATACCTTGGGGTCACTCTGGACCTCAGAGGGAGAACCCTGGCAGATTTTCTGGCCAAAGTCGAGTACGGTTATGGATTCGCAAAGGTTCATAACCAGGTCCATATGGTGCTCGATAACCACGATAACTGGGATACCGGCTGTTTTCAGACCCAGAATGATTTCTCGAAGCTCCCGGATTTCATGGGCATTCATGCCGGCAGCCGGCTCGTCCAGGAATAATAAAGCCGGGAAAGTGCCCAAGGCGCGGCCGATTTCCACCAAACGCTGGTGGCCATAGGGCAAATTTTCCACGAGGGTGTCAGCCTTATCGGTCATCCCCAGGCGAGCCAGGAGCGCCAAGGCGAGACCCATGAAATGTTCTTCCTCTTTCACCGTGGCCCGGGTGCGAAGCATGTGTCCCCAAAACCCCCGCCGCATGTGGATATGGAAACCGACCATGATATTTTCCAAGACGGTCATATGTCTGAAAAGTCGGATTGTCTGGAAGGTCCGGGCGATCCCCTTCACCGCCATTTGATGGGACTTCGCTCCGGAAATGGTTTCGCCTTTAAACTCGACGCGGCCGGCTGTAGGCTGGTACACGCCACTAAGGACGTTAACCAGGGTAGACTTACCCGAGCCGTTGGGACCGATGAGGCCGTAGATATAGCCGGGGTAAAGCTGGTAATCGATGCCATCCACGGCTTTAATGCCCCCGAAATAGCGGCTGAGGCCGCTCACCGCCAGCAGGGGGCGATCGTTGGGAGCACTGACCGCAAAGGCGAGCTTCTCGGCGGGTACGTCCAACCTGCTTTTCTTCGGAGTAAGCCAGCCAAATCCTCCCATTCCGGCCAGGGAACCGACGATCCCCTTGTTGAAAAAAATAATGCTCAACAGGAGGATCAAGCCATAGATGAAAAGGTAATACTTGTACAATCCGGCGAAGATATGGGGCAGAAGGACGAGGACCACCGTCCCCACCAAAGGTCCCAGAACGGTACCGCTGCCGCCAAGGATCGCGGCGGCCAAAAACATGATCGCCTGGCTGAAGCGAAAGCTTTCGGAGTTGATGAAGCTGCTTTGGTGGGCAAAGAAGACCCCGCCGATTCCTGCAAAAATTCCGCTGACCACGAAAGCCATCGTCTTCCAAGCGTAAACGCTGATGCCCAGGCTTTCAGCGGCAACTTCGCTCTCCCGCATGGCCACGAGGGTACGTCCCACTCGCGAAGTCAACATGTTGAGGGTGGTCATCGTCAAGGCCAACGCCATGTAAGCAATCAGATAAAAATACCCGGTGGGATTTAAGGGGCCGCCGAACCAATGCGGCTTGGTGATGCCGAAAATGCCCATCGGCCCGTTGGTCAGGGCGACCCAGCGGTTGGCGATGACCTCGATCACGAATCCGAAAGCTATCGTAACCATGGCGATGTATGGGCCCTTGGCCCGGAAAGCGGAGACGGCCATGATCAAACCCGCAATGGCCGAAAAAACAATGGCCACTGGAAAAGCCCACCAGAAATCCCAGCCAAGCCTGGTGGTCAAAAGAACTGTGGTATAACCGCCGATCGCGAAAAAACCCTGGTGTCCCAATGACTTTTGTCCGGTAAAACCGACTAAAAAATCGAGCCCGAGTACGGCCATATAGGTGAAGCCGATGGTCTGGAGAATCAAAATGAAGAACGGGTCGGCGAAAATCTTGGGCAAGAGATAAATAATGACCGCAGCCACCGCCAAGCCTATGAAACGGGAGGAAGAATAGTCCGCAAGAACGGGAGAGGGAAAGCGCCCTTCAGACTTTTTCAATGGCTTTCACTCCCAGAAGCCCAGTTGGCCGAAGGGCCAAGAGAAGGAGGACGAAGGCAAAGATGGAGAGGTCGCGGATATCGGAACTGATCATCGTTGCGCCCTGTTCGATGAGGCCGATGATCAATCCTCCCAGAAGGATGCCCAGGGGATTGTCCAGGCCACCCGCCAAGGCTGCGGCAAAGGCCTTGATGGTGATGAGGGCGCCCATCTCCGCGAAGGCAAAAGTAATCGGGGCGATCAGGATGCCCCCCAGCCCGGCCAGACCCGAAGAGAGGGCATAGGCCAGGGCCATGATAAAAGTAGGATTAATGCCGACTACCGAGGCAGCGGACACATTATTCGCCACGGCCATCATCGCCTTTCCCAAGCGAGCGCGCTTCAGGAACAAGAACAAAGCCAGCATGGTGGTCACGCTCGCCACCAAGCAGAAAAGCTCCTGGGGAGCGATACCGGCCCCCGAGATGTGAATCATCTTCTCACTGATGTAAGCGGGAAATTTCGTCTCGGCCGGCCCCCATCCTACAACCGCCACATTTTTGAGCATAATACTCACGGCAACCGTGGAGAGCACCCAACTAAAGGAAGCAAGGTGAATGACCGGACGGACAGCCACTCGCTCCAGGGCCAAGCCCAAAACGATCGTGGCGGCGATGCACAGGAGACCCGCCACAAAGGGGTTCACTCCCGTTACCCCTAGGTAGCCGAATAAACTCAGGCCAAACATGGCCCCCATCATTAAAAACTCGCCCTGGCCGAAATTCAGACTTTTGGTGGTCACCCAGGTAAGGAAAAAGCCCTGGGCGATGAGGGCATATACCGACCCCTGCGCCAGGCCGGAGATAATCGCCTGCCAAATCTGCTCGAACATGACCAAACCTTTAGGACATTTCAGGCTGGGGCGGAATGAAATTCGGTCCGCCGCTGATGGGACTTAATACTGGAGACGAACCGGCACTCCGTCCCGCCAGATTACCAGATACCCATCCTTTGGGCCATACGCTTCGTGGCTCTTGGGGGTGAAGGGCTTCTTGGGAATTGAGGTCACCCCGTCGAAATCATCCAGAGATTCGATGGCGTCGCGGATTTTCTTGGGTTCCGGCCCGACCTTGTCGAGGGCGCGAAGGATCAGGTTCGTGGCGTCGTAGCCCTGGGCAGTACAAACCGGGAAGAAGTCTTTGCCGTACTCCTTGACAACGACGTCATGGAAAGCCTTAGCCTTATCGTTGGCATCCGGGGCGAAAGAGGCCACCGTAATTGTGCCTTCAACAATCTCCTTACCGCCCAGGGCTAGATAATTGGGGGCGATCAAACCCCAGGTGCTGGCCATGGGCAGTTTGAAATTGATCTTCTGCATGGATTTGACGATCTGGACGGCAGCCGGCGAGTATACCATTCCCAGCAAGAAATCGGCGTTGACCGCCTTAAACTTCGATAATTGGGAGGTCATGTCGGTATCGGTGTCGTTACAACGTTCCGGCGGCACGGCCAGCTTGAGGTTACGCGCGGCCAGCTGTTTCAGGGTATCCTCGCGGGCCGTCTCGCCCCAGCCGCTGGTGGAGTTGAGCAGGGTCAACTTTTTGAAGCCTTTGGCCTGGATATAGTCGAGGAGCAAGGAAATCTGATAGGTATCCATCAGGGAAACGCGGAAAATATACATTTTGGGCTTGCTGCTGTGCCGCTGGATGACCTCGGCTGCGGTCGACGTCGCAACGAGCAAGGGGACTTCGTTTTCCTGGGCGATATCAATGATCGCCAGGGTTTCGCCGGACGCGGTTGCGCCCAGAAGGGCGAAACACTTATCGCGGGTGATCAAACGGGTGATGTTTTCCACGGCCTTGGGCGGCTTTCCTTCGGTGTCGTAAATAATCAGGTTGACTTTCTGGCCCTTATAACCGCCCTTTTCGTTGTAACGTTTAACGGCCAGCTCAATCCCCTGCTTGTTCCCTTGGCCGTAGTCGCCCAGGTGTCCGCCGACCACAGCCCCGGCGTATCCAAGGTTGAGTTCGGCGGCGAACAACGGGTTAGAGACAACCAGGCAAAAAATGATCGTACCCATCACAGCGGTCAATTTCATATTGGACATGACAGACCTCCTACGACATTTTCTTTAAAGATTGAATTGATAAGAATTCGCTTGGGGGTGAATTGAATATACCATTGATAAGAACTCGCTTGGGGGTGAATTGAATATACAAAAAGGAGGGTTGGGTGTCAAGGGAATTTTAGACCTTGCCCACCCCCAGTTTTTCGTGCTTGTTGGGGTTCAGGGTGGAGGAATTTGGATCATCAGGCTCGCCGGGTGCTTATCCTTCCATGAAACTCCTCCCCATGTTCCGCAGGGAGAGGCCTGAGAGGAGATTCCTCCAAGCAGAAAAGAGAGCCAAAGCATTTTTCCGTTTCAATCCCCCCCCAGGACAGGCCCGATCCAATGGAAGAACCACCGCCTCAGGATGATGATCCAAATTTCTCCGCCCTGAACCCCATGAGGTCCCCCCTCCTTTCCAGAGATCTTATTTTCGAAGGACTCTTTTTTAAGAACTGGGGGTGGGCAAGTTCCCCCCAACCCTTGACGAAGATTTCGGAAAAGGCTATTTTGAATTCAAAATTCGAAATGCAAATCCATCTGGACCTCCGCAGAAGGGGCCCGGAAAAGTGGGGAACTTAAAAATGAGCGCATACAAGATTGCGGTACTTCCCGGCGACGGCATCGGACCCGAGGTGATGAAGGAGACCCTGAAAGTATTGAAAGCAGTGGAAGGGGCCTTTCCGGAGCTGCGTTTCCAGTGGAAAGAATGCCCGACCGGTGCCCGCTGCTATCTGGAGAAGGGCAGCGATCTGCCGGCCGAGACGATGAAGGCCTGCAAAGAAACGGACGCGATCCTTTTTGGGTCGGCGGGTCTGCCGGACGTAAGGTATGCGGATGGAACGGAGATCGCCCCCCAGCTGACCCTCCGCTTCACCCTGGACCTTTACGCCGGGATTCGGCCCATTAAAAAGTATGCGGGTATCCGCCCGGTTCTGGCAGGAGACCCGCCCATCGATTATGTCATCTTCCGGGAGAATACGGAGGGGCTCTATGCCTCGCGCGGGGGAGGGGTGCGGGTGGGCAATGAGCTGGCGGTGGACAATATGGTCATTACCCGCAAGGGGACGGAGCGGATCGTGAAATACGCCTTTCGCCTGGCCCAGAAAAGAAAGGGGGCTCCCGCGGATGGAAAGAAACGGGTAACCTGCGTGGACAAGGCCAACGTCCTCCGGAGCATGGCCTTTTTCCGGGAAGTCTTCGACCGGGTCGCCTCTTCTTTCCCGGGGATCGACCCCGAGCATGCCTACGTGGACGCCATGACCCTGTATATGGTTCAGAAGCCCCAACGGTTCGATGTGGTGGTCCTGGAGAATATGTTTGGGGATATCCTTTCCGACCTGGCGGCGGGGACTATCGGAGGGATGGGACTGGCCCCTTCCGCGGACGTGGGCGACACTTACGGGCTCTTCCAGCCTTCCCACGGGAGTGCGCCGGATATTGCGGGCAAGGGAATCGCCAACCCGGTGGCCCAGATTCTCTCCGCGGCCATGATGCTGGACTGGCTGGGAGAGAGAAAGGGGGACCCCGAAGCTCACCGAGGGGCCGCGGCCATCGAATCGGCCATGGCCGATGTCCTGAGGGATCCGAAGTATCACACCCCCGATCTGGGGGGAAAAGCTGTCACCGCGATGATCGGCGACGCGGTGGCTGCGAGGATCGCTGGAGCGAATTGAGTTTCGGGTTGGTAAGGACGCGGAGAAGGCCGAGCAGGATGCCCGGAACCATTTTAGACGGTCCAGAGAGAAGCTTTCGAAGGAGATCAAAAAGGAAGGTAAGAAAAATCGAGGGAATTCGGGGCAGCCCAAGGGAGGAAGGGGGCGGAACTGGATTTCCCTTTCCTCCCCTCCGGAATAGGTCGCTCAATAAATCAAACAGGAGGAAAAGATGAAGCGCAAATCGTTTGTCAGCAAGATGCTCTGGGTCACGGTCGTTGTTTTCGCCTTCGGCCTGGGGACCGCCGAAGCCCAGACGGTATTGAAGTTCAGCCACACGGACCAGCAGCAGGGCGCGCGTCAAGGGGCCGCCAACCTGTTCGCGCAGAAAGTGGCGCAGTACACCAATAACCGCTACAAGGTGCAGGTGTACTGCTGCAGTCAGCTGGGCAACGACCCGAAGAACATCGAACAACTTGCCCTGGGGGGTATCGACTTTACCGTGTCGAGTACCGGCTCCTATGCCCCGCACGTCGACTCGCTCAACCTCACCATGCTGCCATTCTTGGTCGAAACGTATGCGCAGGGATGGAAGCTCTACGACGACTCCAAGTGGCTGAAGGCCCAGTTCGATAAGGCTCCCCAGAAAGGTTTCCGCTTTCTGGCCACCTGGGAGGCGGGCTTCCGCTGCATGACCACCAAAGAGCCCCTGAGGACCCCCGAGGACGCCAAAGGGAAGAAGCTCCGAACCTTCCCCAATGAGATGATGCGCTGG
>DASPRR010000062.1:0-7316 GCA_035624375.1 Thermodesulfobacteriota bacterium
GAGAAGGGAATTGCATCCGAGGCGGTTGGCCCCGTGCAGAGATAAACAGGCGCATTCCCCGATGGCGTACAAACCCGGAACGACCCGCTGATCTTGATCCAAAACCTGGCCCTCCAGGTTGGTGGGAATCCCGCCCATCATGTAATGGCAAGTGGGGGAGACGGGAATCGGTTGAACGGCGGCATCGATGCCCAGGTAGATCTTGGCAAAGGAGCTTATATCCGATAGTTTTTCGTTGATTTTTTCTCGGCCCAGATGGGTCAGGTCGAGGTAGACACAGTCTTTGCCGTCGACGCCCCTCCCTTCGGCGATTTCCCGGTAGATGGCTCGGCTCACCATATCCCGGGGGGCAAGGTCCTTAATGACCGGGGCGTATCTATCCATGAAGCGCTCGCCCTTGCCATTCCGCAGAATGCCCCCTTCCCCCCGCGCTGCTTCGGTGATGAGAATCCCAGGGCCATAGACTCCGGTGGGATGGAACTGGACGAATTCCATATCCTCCAGGGGAACGCCCGCTCGGTAAGCCAGGTAAACCCCATCTCCGCTATTGGCAAAGCAGTTTGATGTTGTCCGGTAAACCTTCCCGAATCCTCCGGTGGCCAGTACGACCATCCTGCTGTGGAAGAGATGGACCTGCCCAGTGGCCAATTCGTAGACCACTATACCCATGGCTTGACGGCCCTTCAGGATCAGATCGACCATCTGAAACTCGTTATAGACTTTGATCCCCTTCCGAACCGTCTCCCAATAAAGGGTGTCCAGGATGACTCTGCCGGTCCGGTCGGCTGCATGACAGGCCCTCTTAATTGCCGCCTGCCCGAAGTCGCGGGTATGGCCCCCGAAAGGCCGCTGGGCGATCTTCCCATCCGGGGTGCGGTTAAAGGGAACCCCCATGTGCTCAAGCTCATAGATCGCTCGGGGAGCATCCTGGGCCAGAATCTCGGCCGCATCTTGGTCGGTGAGATAATCCCCTCCTTTGACCGTATCGTACATGTGCCATTCCCAGGAGTCCGGTTCTTCGTTTCCCAAAGCGGCGGCAATTCCCCCCTGGGCCGCGCCGGAATGGGACCGAGTGGGATAAACCTTGCTGATCAAGGCTACATCAATCGTTCCAGCGACTTCCATGGCCGCCCTTAGCCCGGCGAGGCCGGACCCTACGATCACCACATCATGCTTGAAGACCATCGTTCTCCCCCTGCCTTGGGGTTTGAATACGCCACTGAAAGGGGAAATACCAACGGGAAGAAGGGTTCACCATGGTTTTATGCTAACAGGAAGCTCGAATCGGATCATATAGAAAAAAATACCCATTTTCGGTAGGAATAGCCAGTATTTTTGAAAAGAAATCATTGCGAGGAAATATGGCCGGAAAAGTGCCTCCCCTGGCTAGAAAACCCAACCCCACTACTGGACCCATTAGGAGAAAGATGGCCGTCGAAAGTACAGGGGTCCGGATAACAAAAGCGGTTTATCAAAAGGAAGCTTTTGCCTATCACCAGACAATAATGGACTTTCCATTATCGATTTCGACAGAAGCAATAGATGCTGAGAAATTCAAAATCCAATTCAAAAAGTCGATTTATATCAGGAAGATGAATTTCGGTGCCTGACCAGCTTCCTTTAAAGGGCAAAGGATTTGCATGGACTTGAGGTGTTTGACCTGCATCTTCCTCACGCTCGGCCTGATGAGCCAAAAAATGACTGGGAAAGGTTGAAAAATTTAGTGATCTTTTTTATAATTGGGCCGATTTAGAAAAATAGCCATGCCTTGCTGGATGAAAAAAACAACAATGACTCTGACCGGAGTTCTCCCTAAGCGATTTTCTTGCCTTTTCATTTTGGTCTTTTTCATCCTAGCCGCCCCGGCAGTGTGGGCGGACACGAGCCACATCGTGAAGAAGGGTGAGTCTCTCTCCTCTATCGCCCAAAAGTACCGGATCTCCATTTCCAGGATTCAAGAGGCCAACGACCTGGAAGATACGAAGCTACAGATCGGCCAAAGCTTGACCATTCCTCTATCGGCCTCGACCATTTCGAACTCATCTTCCTCCTCTCCAAAGACAAGACACCAGAATACGTCCCCGGAGCGGGAAATTCCGGATTTCCATTTAGTTAAGAATGGAGACACCCTGTCCGGGATCGCCAAGCGTTACCATCTTACGATCAATGACCTGCAAGAGATCAATGAACTGAAGGGAACCCGGCTGCGGATTGGTCAAGTTTTGCAGCTGAAGCAGGAGGAAGAGGTTTCCGAGGAAGAGAAAATTCAAAGCGGGGAGGGGAGCTACGAATCGGCTTTGGCCTCGAATAACGGCTCGGCGATTCCCATTTCGCAAGGGGCGGATATAGTGGAAGAACGGGATTTGAACCCCCTGGTTACGGTGGCGGAAAGTTTCCTGGGGATGAAGTACCGCCGGGGTGGGACCAATGTGAAAACCGGGCTCGATTGTTCCGCCTACGTTCAGAAGGTATTCCGGATGGTAGGCATGGACCTTCCCCGGACCGCCAGGGAGCAGTTCGGGGTGGGTATGGAAGTGGCCCGTGACGCGCTCCGATTGGGGGATCTCGTGTTCTTCAAACGCAGCCAAACGAAGCGTCCGGCTCATGTGGGAATTTACATAGGCAATGAACAGTTCATTCACTCTTCCACGACCAAACGGAAAATCAGGGTGGACAGTTTGAACACGCGGTATTTTTCCGCAAGGTTTATTGGGGGGAGACGGATTCAGGAAATCAAGGTGCAGCCGGATATCCCCAAACCCGAGATGGACGATTCTCATTTCTCTTTTCTCGCCTTCGAGCCAACGTTGAGCTTTCCCCTTCTTTCCGCAACTGCCCAGCCGAGCCCTTCCTATGATCCTGATCTATGAGCCTTCGGCCGGCATTGAATTTTAGAGCCTTCCTTGTTATAGTGAAACCGCTTTCCCAGCAGTTCATCGCTATCGAATATTAGGCGTGAATAGTCTTCATCCGAAACCCATCTCCCCTCTCGAAGGAGAGCGGAAAATCGGGTTTCCGGATGAGGGCTGGGTAGGAAGAAGGATTTTCAGTGGAAACCTTGGTCATTCATGGTAATGAAGCCTGCGCCCGGGGCGCGATTGCCGCGGGCTGCCGGTTCTTTGCCGGGTATCCCATCACTCCGGCTTCCGAGATTACGGAAGTCATGTCCCGCCTCCTTCCTCGAACCCGGGGGGTTTTCCTGCAGATGGAGGACGAGATCGCTTCCATCTGCGCCATCCTCGGGGCTGCTTGGGGAGGAGCGAAAACCTGCACCGCCACTTCGGGCCCGGGATTCACCCTCATGCAGGAAGGAATCGGGTGGGCAGCGGAGACCGATACCCCGGTCGTGGTCATCGATGTCATGAGGGGAGGCCCGGCAACCGGACAGCCGACCTCTTCCTCCCAGCAGGATGTGATGCAGGCAAAATACGGGTCCCATGGGGATTACGAAGTGATTGTCCTGGTTCCCTCCAGCGCCCAGGAGGCCTTTGACCTGACAGTGAAGGCCTTCAACCTGGCCGAAGTCTTCCGAAACCCAGTCATCCTCCTCACCGATGAAATCGTGGGCCACACCCGGGAGAAAGTCCGAATCCCGGAAAAAGTGGAGATCGTAGAGAGGAGAAAGCCGGCGACCAATCCCGCGGACTACGTGCCCTTCCGATCGGCGGCCAAAGGGCTTCTCGACGGGATGCCGGCTTTCAACCAGGGTTACGGAATTCTGGTGGACGGGCAGCTGCACGACGAATTTGGGGGACGGGCAGGGCACAAGCCCGAGGTCTCCGCCGCTATGGTGGAACGTATCTGCCGCAAGATCACGGACCATGCCGACGAGTTGGCGGATGTGGAGGAGTGGATGCTGGAGGACGCGGAAATCGCCTTCATTGCCTTCGGCAGTCCGGCCAGGCCAGCCTTGAGGGCGGCCAAAGATGCCCGCACCCAGGGAATCAAAGCCGGTTTCCTGAAACTCCGGGTCCTTTGGCCCTTCCCGGACAAAATCATTGCGCGGGTGGCAAGGCAGGCCAGACGGGTTATCGTCCCGGAGATGAACATGGGAAAGGTATTCCGGGAAGTGAAAAGAGTGGTCGCTGGCAATGCGGAAGTCATTTCCCTCCCTAAATTGGGAGGAGAAGTTCACACTCCCGCGGAAATCCTAAGGTCAATGTTCAGTGATCAATGACCATTGACCATTGCCAATTGTTTTTTTATGCATCCCTTAGCTAACAAGTATATTCGGAAAAGAACGCTCCCTTTGATCTTCTGCCCTGGCTGCGGGGATGGGACTGTTTTGAATGTTTTCTTGCGGGCGGTGGATGACCTGGGAATCTTCAAGGAGCTGGCCCTAGTCGGGGGCATTGGGTGTTCCGGCTGGCTCCCCACCTATCTCCAGTCGGACATCCTTCACGTTCTCCACGGAAGGGCCATTCCCTTCGCCTGCGGGTTGAAACTCACCGATCCTCGCCGAAAAGTGGTTGTCTTTACTGGAGACGGGGACTGCGTGGGCATTGGGGGAAACCATTTCATTCATGCCGCCCGAAGAAACATCGACCTCACGGTGATCATGATCAACAACGGGATCTACGGGATGACCGGCGGCCAGGTGGCCCCCACGACCCCGCTCCAGGGGCGGACCCAGACCTCGCCCTACGGAAACCTGGAACCCCCCTTCGACGTTTGCGATCTGGCCCGTTCCGCCGGAGCCACATATGTGGCGCGCTGGACGGCAGCCCATCCGGTTCAACTCCTCAAAACCATCAAAGAAGGGATCGAGCATCCGGGATTCACTTTCATCGAGGTCATGGCTCAATGTCCGACCCAGGCGGGGCGCTATATCGAGGGAACCTCGAACGCGGGGGAACTGCTGAACCTTCTGAAGAAAAGGTCCGTTTCCCAAGAAAAGGCCAAGGAGACTCCGCCCGAAGAAATGACCGGGAAATTCGTGGTCGGAAAACTGCACCATCTGACCGGTAAGAAAGAATTCAGCCAGGCGATCTATGAAAGCTTCCTCCCGGAAAAGAGTCGCTAAAGAAATTGTCATCGACGATCAATTCTGCAAAGGGTGCAATCTCTGCATCGAGGTATGCCCGCGAAAGGTCTTTGCCAAAAGCGGCAAGCGCAACCGCTCCGGCTATTCCATGCCCCAGGCCGCGGACATGGGAAAATGCTCGGTCTGCTTTCTCTGCGAAATGACCTGCCCGGATTTGGCTATCACCATAATCGAGGAAAACCCGTGAGAAGAGAAGTGCGGATTGCCGGATTTGGAGGCCAGGGGGTCGTTACCCTGGGAACGATCCTGGCGGTGGCGGCCGGGGTCCATGAAGACCTGGAAGTGGCCCAATCCCAAAGCTACGGTCCCGAAGCCCGGGGAGGAGCCTGCCGATCCGATGTGGTCATCAGCGATGAACCCATCGATTACACCAAACCGCTGGCCCTGGATGTGTTTGTAGCTCTGTCCCCCGCCGCAGCGGAAAAATATTGGTCGGAGGTCCGGGAAAAGAGAACCCTGGTTATGGTGGATAAGACCCTGGTGCCCAGTACCCCCGATCACTCGCCGCCGGTGCTAGGCATTGAGGCTACCCGAATTGCTGAGGAAGAGCTAAAGGACCGGGTGGCCGCCAATATGATCATGCTGGGAGCGATGGCCGCGGTAACCGGCTGGGTCAGCCTGAAGGCCCTGGAAGAGACCTTAAGCGGGCGGATGTCTGCCAAGGCACTGGATACCAGTAAGGAGGCTTTGAGGCGGGGGTTCGAGCTGGGAAAGGCATTGAAGGCAAAAGACTGAACCACAGAGAAGCCAGAGATTAGAAAGAAATCCCAAACTTCAAATCCCAAATCCCAAATAAATTCCAAATTGCAGAAAAGCGGAAGAGTGGGAAGCTGGGATTTGGTATTTTGGGAGTTGGTGCTTATTTGGAATTTGGTGCTTGGAATTTGAAATCTGCCTCCATGCTGTGTGATCAGGGATGAAAATTGAGAAAAGGAGTGAGTTATGATCGACAACACGCTGTTCAAAAAGATTCACGGGTGCAACGTGGGCGGATACGTGGGCGCCGCCTTGGGGGAGCCGAGCCGACGGGCCGGCGGCGGCGTCTTTGACTGCTACAAGGGCCTGTGCGGACCTATCGAGGGGGCCCATTATAAAGTCATCGACGAACTGCTGGGAAAACCGGTGGATAAGATGCTTCCCCAGGTTAAAGCGTGGGTGGGCGGGGAGGTGCCCAAGATCGGCTATGAACCCCAGGCCTGGAGGACGATCCGCTGGCATAACGGGCCCCTGTTCAAAGTCCCGGCCTTGAATTATCCTCCCGGAACCAACGAAGATGGCGGGGAGAGAAAGTGGCTGGTCATGAAGGCCATCTGGGACCGGGGAGGGAGGATCACCAAGGAGGACCTCCGGGCTTCCTGGTTGAAATACGTAAATCCCGAATGGTTTGGATTCCACCTGCTGCCGCGGGACAAAGTCACTTATGAGAACATGAAGAAATATCCGGCCAGTGAAGTGGGAAGATATGACCGCTGGCCGGGTAACGTGGACTGCCTCATGATGATTCATCCCATCGGGATCATTAACGCCTGCGACCCCCAGCTGGCGGCCATGGACGCCCTGGATGTTTGCCAGACGATTCAATCCTCCCTGATCAGCTTCGCTCCCGATTCCGCAGCAGCCATCGCTGCGGCCATTGCCGAGGCCTTCAACCCCCAGGCCACGGTCGATTCCATCATCAAGGCGGGAAAAGCCTACGTGAATGAAAATATCGGCCAGGTCATCGATGAGTGCATCGGATACGTCAAACAAGTCCCGGACATGTTGGAAGTCCGGGAGCTCTACTGGAAGAGGTTCGGCGGGAGGGTACCCACGGACTCCCTGGAAGTAGTGGGCGAGTCCTTCGCCATGTTCTGGCTTACCAAGGGCGATCCCAAACAGTGCATGATCGCTGGGTCTTCCCTGGGCCGAGATACGGACTGCATCGCCAGCATCGCCGGGGCTATCGCCGGAGCGTTCAAGGGAATCGATGCTATGCCCAAGGAGTGGGTGGACATTTGCCAGAAGGCCATGAGTGCAGACCCCCACGAGATCATCACCATGAGCATGGAAGATCAGTCCAAAGCCCTCTACGACATGGTCCTGAAGATCATGGGGGAGAGGAAGAAGCAGGTCGAGATAATCGAGTCTTTGAAAAAATAGTTTGGAGGAACACCTACGGAGCGTGGGAAAGTTCAAGGGACCAGCCATCCTTTCAGGCTTTCCCCCTGGAGGCCGGATTCTCTGAGGGAGGATCGGAAAGGAGAGAAAAAATGAAAAAGGGCTTTCCTATTTT
>DASPRR010000067.1:0-3602 GCA_035624375.1 Thermodesulfobacteriota bacterium
TTCTTAAAGGGGTAACTATTGGTGAAAATTCAGTTGTTGGTGCTGGGTCCGTCGTTACTGCCGACATCCCCAGGAACCATCTTGCCCTTGGAAATCCGGCTCAGGTAATAAAGAAGATATGAGCGAATACAACTTAAGAAATCCCGGATTCCAGATTTGTCCACCTCCTTTCTATCCCCAGCATCATTCATGCGAACTCAGCGGCGTCCAAATTAGGTAGGGAAATCCTGTTCTCCCGGGGAGGGCGGGAGGAATCTCCGAAAGATCTTTTCAAGGCCCGCAGAATTGATACGATAGGTATATTTTCCCCGATGGGAAATAGCCAGGAGGTAACCCATGGTTTTGTCCGACGCCATTTCTTTATCTACCAAAGGGTTTTGCGATATCCAGGACATCACTTCTCCGGTATCCGCCATCGTGGGCAAGTCCAGGGTTCAGAACGGGACGGTTACCATTTTCTGCAAAGGGTCCACTGGAGCCGTAACCACGATCGAATACGAAGGTGGAGTTCTGGAGGACCTAAAGAAAGCCATCGAAAGAATAGCTCCCTCCAACATCCCCTACGCTCACGACCAAAGATGGGGAGATGGAAACGGCTTCTCCCACGTCCGGGCCGCCATTCTCGGCCCCTCCCTCACGGTGCCCATCTTTCAGAGCTCCCTGGCCCTGGGGACCTGGCAGCAAATCGTCTTCATCGATTTTGACAACCGGAGCAGGAGAAGGAATATTATGGTTCAGGTAATGGGAGAATGAAAGACAGACGCATGGAGGGGGAGACGAGAAGACACGGGGATAAATCCGTGAAACCCCACCTGGATTTCCGATCCTTTATTCCAGAAATTCTGAATCCTGAATTTGAATTTTCCCAGGTAAAATATTAAGGCTGACGCATGATATCATTGGCAAGTTTCTCTCAATACCTTATTACCGTAACGCGTCCGTCTCTTTAATGCCTTAGCTGCAAAACTTAATGTTTGGGCGGTGATCAGTTACGGTAGGATTGGTGGTTTTTTCATCTTTCACCTCTTGCGAAAGCGAGGAAGAAACATGGGCACTTCCTGCATGTATTTTGCGTAGTCATCCCCAAAACGGGCGAGAAGCAGCTTTTCTTCGTATTTCGAAATATAGTGCAGAAAAACGATTGTAACCCCCCACACCCCAGCAGCGGCCAAGGAAAGGCTAAGCATCACGAGAGCAAGATAAAAAAGAATTTCGGACAGGTACACGGGGTGACGGACGACGCCGAAGACGCCTTTCCGAATCACGGCGGGCTTCTCTCTCCTCTCGCCGAATACGATTGCCAGACCCGTTCTCGCCAAGTAGGCCGAAAGAATAAATAGGAGGACTCCTAAGGGGATTCTTGCCCCTAGGTGAATATATCTGTTGAGGAAGGTCGTGTACTGAAAAAAGAAAGTGTCGGCGATCCAGACTCCTATAAACAGACAGGCCAGGATGATCTGACCGGCGTCGCCAAAGGCATGTTCGCCGGTGAGATCGTCCCGGTCATTTTTTGCTTTAATCGATGCTTTCTCGGAGACCACCTCGATTCCCCTCCAGCCAAGCGCTCTGTGAGCAGCCCCTCTGCGAAAGCCCCGTCGGCGTTTACTATAGCATAAAGAAATGACAACGGTTCTATTTTAGATTTATGACCGATCAGTGAAGGTCCTTAAGGTATGGCAAAATCCGGGTATGGAAAAATCCGGGCTTTGAAAAATCAAGAACCGAGATGACCTCGACTCAGGCAGGTGTTCGGGCGACCTGCCAGATTATCTGAAGGCCCTCGCTTCCGGGAAGGAAGTCCAGAAAAAAATCTTCTCCGACACGGTAGTAAAACCCTATACCTACAAATCAATGAGGCTCCCTTATGGCTCTATGCTTCCGCAGAAGGTGGAGAACCTGCCGGTGGCGGGAAGGAGCCTATCTTAAGCCTACCCTTGGCGAAAAGTGGAGGTAGAGACTCGCTGGGTTGTCAGGATAAATGGGATATGGTAGTATCCTTTTCATGGAATACATAAGTACCCGGGGGTCTGCGCCGGCCATTCCTTCTAAGAAGACGATCATAAAAGGTATTGCAGAAGACAATGGTTTATACATTCCCTCCACCTTTCCTTCTTTCGGTCCGTCCCCCTTTGTAGGCGTTCAAAGGAAATCCTACTCTGAACGAGCGGTCAAAATCCTCAGCCCCTTCCTCTCGGATTACACAGACGAAGAGCTGAATACCGCCTGCGGGGACGCCTATGCAAAGAGTTTCGAATCCCCCCAAATCGCTCCGTTGAGAATCCTTGGAGACGGAACTGCGGTTTTGGAACTCTGGCACGGACCCACCCAGGCCTTCAAGGACATGGCTCTCCAGCTCATGCCCCGTCTTCTTTCCTTCGCCCTAAAAGGGGAAAAGGAAAAATACGAGGTGGTCATCCTGGTGGCCACTTCCGGGGACACGGGGAAGGCCGCGCTGGAGGGCTTTGCCGATGCCGAGGGGGTACGCATCTTCGTCTTCTACCCTCACGGAGGTGTGAGTGAAATCCAGCGCCTGCAGATGGTCACCCAGCAGGGAAAGAATGTGGGGGCCTGCGCAGTCAAGGGGAATTTTGACGATGCCCAGACCGGGGTGAAGCAAATCTTTTCTAATTCGGCTCTCAACCGGAAGCTGGCCGACTTTCATTTTCAGCTTTCTTCCGCCAATTCCATCAACTGGGGCCGCCTGGCCCCGCAGGTCGCCTACTACTTCACCGGGTACGATGATATGGTGGCGGCCGGCAAGGTCCGGCAGGGCCAGCCTATTCTGATTTGTGTTCCCACCGGTAACTTTGGAAATATCCTGGCGGCCTACTACGCTATCCGCTGCGGCCTTCCGGTGTCCCGGTTGATCTGCGCTTCCAACCGGAACAAGGTACTCACGGAATTCATCCGCACCGGGGTGTATGACCGGCGGAGGGAATTTTTCAAGACCGAATCGCCCTCCATGGACATCCTTATCTCCTCCAACCTGGAGCGTCTGCTCTACGAGTTGAGCGGGCGTAAAGCGAATGTGGTGGTTCAATGGATGAAGGACCTCAGCATCCAGGGCCGTTATAAAATCGATCAGCGGGGGTTGGAGGAGCTCCAGAAGTTCTTCTATGGAGGCTTTGCTGACCTGAGGCAAACCCTCGCTGCCATCCGAAGGGCCTTCGAGAAGCAGGGATATTTGATGGATACCCACACGGCCGTGGGATACAGCGTTCTGCAGGAGTACCGGGAAGAGACGGGGGACGGCACTCCGGCCCTGTTGGCCTCCACGGCCAGCCCCTTCAAGTTCAACCAGTCGGTGCTGGAGGCTCTGGGCCGGGACACTTCGGGGAAGGACGAGTTCACCCTCCTGGAGGAGCTTTCGGCCATGAGCGGCCAGCCGGTCCCGGTCAAGCTGACCGAGCTGAAGTCTCTGCCCGAGCTTCACGGCGGGGTGTGCGAGAGAGAAGGGATGGCCCAGGCCCTCTTCCAGTTTCTTAAGGTCCCCTAACAAGCCCCGGCGTGATTGTAGAGGCGGTTCCCTGTAGCAAGACGGGCAACCACGGGGGGTTGCCCCTACAATTTGCGGCGGATAGCGATGGAACGATGAACGCTCA
>DASPRR010000074.1:0-3494 GCA_035624375.1 Thermodesulfobacteriota bacterium
CGCGCCAGGCTAACCTTAGGAAGGGGCTGGTGCGAGGTAAGCTTGAAGGAGGATGGTTTCATGGGCCGATCATTTTGGGCTTATGACCCACTTGGAAAATGATATCCATTTATACTTACCGGATTCAAGGAAAGAAGTCAAAATAGATACCTTCCCCTTTCCCCCGATCATCTCTCAAAGCCGGACCGTCTTGGAACCTGATGAACATTTGAACATTGGGCCTGGAATACGGTATATTTATGCATAATCGGGGAGGGTATTCCTTGAAACGCCCCTTGAAGATGCGCAGTCCTGCAGGCCATTCGAGTGACCATCAAGGAACTGGTTTCGCAGAGACCTGCGGCCTGGAGGAGCCATGAAGCTGCAGAACAAAGTGGCCATCATCACCGGAGGAGGAAGAGGATTGGGCCGGGCAGTAGCCCTTCTGTTTGCAAAGGAAGGGGCGAAGGTGGTCCTGGCCGCCAGGAGCCTGGAAGAGATCGAACATGTGGCCACGGAGCTCAGGGCTTTGAGGAAAGAGGCCCTTCCGGTCCCAACCGATGTTTCCGATGAAGGGCAGGTCCGCGAGATGGTCAAAAGAACGCTGGAGGCCTTCGGCACGGTGGACATCCTGGTAAACAACGCCGGAGCCCGCGGACCCATCGCTCCGATCCATGAAATCCCCCTCGCAGAGTGGGAACAGGCGTTGAAGGTCAATTTAACTTCCGCCTTCTTGTGTTCCAGGGCTATTCTTCCCACACTGATGGAAAAGAAAAAGGGTAAAATCATCAACGTGACCACCACCCTGACCCCCAGGCCGAATTTAACTCCTTACATGGTTGCCAAAGCGGGGCTCATCCATTTCACCAAACAGCTATCTCGGGAATTGAAGGAGTATAATATCCAGGTCAATTCGATCCACCCCGGAGTCATGGATACCCGCATGCAGGAGGAGATCCGAAAGGCAGGAGCCAAAGCCATCGGCACGGATATGTTCGAGCGTTTAAAGGAAGAGGGGATGCTTCATACGCCTGACGAACCGGCCAAGTTGGTCCTCTTTCTGGCCTCCCAAGCGGCTGACGGCATCACCGGGGAATATCTCTCTTTTGACGATAAAGAAGTGAAATTTCTGATCTCCCAAATGTAGGGCTGGCCCCCGTTTCCGTCACGCCATGGACTGATGGGTTCGAGGAAGGTACCCTACAATTCGGTCTATCGCTGAAGGCGAACACCGCTTTCTTTTTACGCCATGCCCTATGCTCTATGCCCAATGCGTTTTTTCAGGTGAACATGCTGAAAAGTCTGGTCAAATTTTTTCTGGGCGACCGGCGGGAGTTTGACACTTTCCAGGTCGAGGTATCCACCTTCAGCTCCCTGGAATGCCAAGTTTGTGCGCGAGCCGCCTTTGCCGAAAAATGGGTCTTTCAAAACATGTCCCTGGAGACTTTCCAGAGGATCCGACCGCACTTGCCCCGCACCCATTGGGTTTCCTTCCGAGGCTGGGGAGACCCCCTGGAGAATGAAAACTTCCTGGAAATGGTCCGGCAGGTAAAGGAAGCCAAATGTGCGGCAGCCCTGACCACTAACGGCTCCCTTTTGACCGAAGAGTACTCCGGTCAGTTGCTCCGGACCGACCCCGATTTGATCGTCGTGTCCCTGGAACTGGCCACCCAAGCAGTTCAGGACAGCCTGGCCCGAATGGGCTCTGATCTCAGGCGAATCCTAGACCAGGTCCAAGCCCTTGTGAAGCTGAGAAAAGAGTCGGGGCGGAAAAAACCTGCCATCAAATTATCCTTCCCCATGACCCGGCTTAACATGGGTGAACTGCCTGGCCTGGTTCCTCTATCGGCCAAGTTGGGAGTGGACGAGATCATTTTCACCAATTTGGACTATCTGCCCGAGGAACGATGGAACATCCTTCGAACCTTCCACCACGAATCCCCAACCCAGGCATTCCAGGATCATGCCGATGAGGTTCAGCAGCTGGGAAAAACGGAAAGGATTGCCGTAAAGGTATATCCCTTGAAGGCTCAAGAGGTTCCGGTCTGCGAGGCGGACCCTCCCCAAAAAATCTTTTTTTCGGTGGAGGGTTCGATCTCCCCCTGCCAGTATCTCCGGATTCCCAAGCAGGGAGAGATTCCCCGGATCTTTATGAACAAGGAATGTGCCGTCCCCCAGATGATCTTCGGCAATGTCAATCAAGAAGATTTTCCAGACGTATGGAACAAGGAATCGTACCAAGCCTTCCGCAAGATTTTCGAGGACCGGAAAAGAGCCGCCTTGAATGCAGAGGAGGTCCTGGATTCCTTTTCCAATTTCGATTCGGGAATGGACACTGAGCCCGCCCATGAGCCTCCCCCTCCCCTTTCCGAGGCATGCCGGACCTGCTATAAGGCCTATGGAATCTAGAACCAAAATGCAAGCTCAATCGTAAAGGAGAAACCTATGCAGGGCAACCTTTTGAAGAAAAAGCTGAAGGAAGGACAAGTTTGCTTCGGGACTTTTGTCCGTCTCGGCCCGGCGGCAACGGAAATCCTGGGTTACGCTGGGTGGGATTTTGCGGTCATCGACATGGAACACGGAGTCTTTGACTTTCCCTTCGTTGAACAATGCATCCGGGCCGCCCGGTGTTCCGGCATCACCAGTCTGGTGCGGATCCCTGAGCCCACTCCGTCGAATATCATGCGGACGGTGGATGCCGGCGCCGAAGGAGTCCAGGTTCCCCAGGTGGAGAGCGCCGAAACAGCCCAATTCGTCTGCCGGGCGGCCCGCTATTTTCCAGAGGGGAATCGAGGGCTCTGCAGTTTTGTCCGGGCCGCAAGTTACTCCGCCGTTCCTCCCGAGGAACATATCGCCTCCTCCAACCGGGAAGTTCTGACCGTCATCCATATCGAGGGGGAGAGAGCGGTGCGGGAAATCGAGTCCATTATCGAGACGCCGGGGCTGGATGTCATATTCCTTGGGCCCTGGGACCTGTCCCAATCCCTGGGGGTCCCGGGAAAAACCAAGGACCCGCGGGTGATCGAATTGATGGAAAAGGTGATCGCCCTGTGCAAGAAAAAGGGGATCATCTCCGGCACTTTCGTGCGTTTCGTGGACGAGGCCAAATATTGGATCGACCTTGGCGTCCGCTACATGATGCTCTCCACGGATGCCGGATTGCTCCTGCAGGTGAGCCGGGAGCGGCTGGAAGGATTGCGAAAGCTTTCCCGCTAACCTGCCTTGGGCCCTTCCCGGCCCGGATGATCTTGGAGGGAGAACCCGGCTCTCCTGGCTTGCCCACCCCCAGTTTTTCAAGCTTTTTGGGGTTCAGGGTGGAGGAATTTGGATCATCAGGCTCGGCGGGTGCTTATCCTTCCATCAAACTCCTCCCCATGTTCCGCAGGGGGAGGCCTGAGAGGAGATTCCTCCAAGCAGAAAAGAGAACCAAAGCATGTTTCCGTTTCAATCCCCCCAGGACAGGCCCGATCCCATGGAAGAACCACCGCCTCAGGATGATGATCCAAATTTCTCTG
>DASPRR010000101.1:0-4677 GCA_035624375.1 Thermodesulfobacteriota bacterium
GCTGCCCCGTCGTTGATCCCTGAGGAATTTCCCGCGGTCACCGTTCCGCCGGCGCGAAAGGCGGGCCGCAGTTTGCCCAATGCCTCCAGGGATGTATCGGCCCGGGGATGCTCGTCCCGTTTGAGCAATAGGGGTTCTCCCCTTTTCTGGGGAACAGAGACGGGCACGATCTCTTCGGCGAACCTGCCCGACTCGATTGCCGCCACGGCGCGACGGTGGCTTTCAAGGGAAAACCGGTCCTGTTCCTCCCGGGAGATGGATCGGGTGAGCTCGTAGACGTTTTCAGCGGTTTCCCCCATGGAATCGATCCCGTATCTCTCTTTCATCCGGGGATTGGGAAAACGCCAGCCGATGGTGGTGTCCCACAGGGTCTGATTTCCGAAATTCCATTCCGGATAGGTTTTGGCCATGACATAGGGGGCCCGGGTCATGCATTCCACCCCTCCGGCAACGAAGACTTCCCCTTCCCCGGCCTTGATGGCCCGGGATGCGGAGTTGATGGCCGTCAGCCCGGAAGCGCATAGCCGATTGAAGGTTACCCCACCCACCGTAAAAGGAAAACCGGCGAGGAGAAGGGCCATCCGGGCCACATCCCGGTTGTCCTCCCCCGCTTGGTTGGCGCACCCCAGGTAAACTTCCTCCACGATGGCGGGATCGATTTTGGCCCGCTTCACGACCTCGGCCAAAACAATAGCCGCCAGGTCGTCCGGGCGCACTTCCTTCAGGATTCCCCCATGACGTCCGATGGGGGTCCGCACCGCTTCCACAATGACAGCTTCGGGCATGCTTAAATCCTCCTCGCAGAATCAATCAGAGATTTGGCTTGCCTTAAAATCCCTTATCTTTATAATCTAATCTGAAACGCTGTGTCAACTCATGGTCTCCCTTGCCCACTTTTGCGACTGGCTTTTCTGCGAAAAAGCAAGCTGGTGGCCCGGAAGCAAGGGCGTTGCGCGCAAAAAGCATCGGCGGGAAGAGAAAACCATTCGGAGATTCCCCCGTGCTTCCGCAGAATGAGGCGGGCCCATCGGGCGGTCGGGCGTCCCTACATCGGACTAATCCTCTTCCTGGGGAAAGAGAGGCTTGCCCGCCCGTTCCAAGAAGGGAGGCGAGCCTCATGGTTTTTGCGCGCAACGCCCTTGCTTCCGGGCCCGGCAGAGGCCGAAATTCAACAGGATTGACAAACACTTGCCGGGAAGGGGAGGGGGCAAGACGACTCCGGTTTAAAAAGGCGGGGTGAAATAAATTCCGTTTAGGGTTATCAAGGAAAGAGATATCGGTTTCATCTTGTGATGGATGAGGGGGTCATCGAATGGAATACAGAAAGATGGGAAGGACGGGGCTGAAGGTTTCGGCTTTCTGCCTGGGCACCATGACTTTCGGTCGCCAGGTGGAGGAGAAAGAGTCACTCCGGATCATCGATCGAGCCCTGGATGCCGGGGTGAACTTCATCGATACCGCCGACATGTACGTGAACGGAGTGACCGAGCAGATTGTGGCCAAGGCCATTAAGGGAAAGCGCGATGCCCTTGTGCTTGCCTCGAAAGCCGGCCACCTGCGCAAACTGGCCGCCAAGTACGGAGAGCAGAAGGTATCCGGACCGATTGACCTGGCACGACCGAGGCCCTTCACCCCTTGGCCCGGGGGAGAGGGGACGGGCCCAAATGACATGGGTCTTTCCCGCAAGCATATCCTGCAGGCCGTGGAAGGAAGTCTAAGAAGGTTGGGAACGGATTACCTGGACATCTACTACGCCCACATGCCGGACTATGACACGCCCCTGGAGGAGACAATTCGGGCCATGGATGACCTCGTCCGTCAGGGAAAAGTCCGGTACCTGGGCTGCTCCAATTTCCGGGCCTTTCAACTCTGCAAAGCCCTGTGGATCAGCGACAAGCACAACCTGGCCCGATGGGATGTTATCCAGCCTCCCTTTAACCTAATAACCCGCGACATCGAATACGAGTTGCTTCCTCTCTGTCGGGAGGAGGGGATCGGCGTGTGCCCCTTCAGCCCCATGGCGGCCGGTCTCCTGACGGGAAAATACGAAAAAGGCAAAGCCCCCCTGGAAGGAGCCCGCTTCAGCCTGGCCAAATGGGGATACACCTATAACCAGAAATACTGGGACGAGCTGAATTTTGCCGCCGTGGAGCAATTGGGGAAAATCGCCGCCGGAAGCGGCAAAAGCCTGCCCCAGTTCGCCCTGGCCTGGGTGTTGAACACTCCGGGAATCACCTCCATCGTCAACGGGGCAACCTCCATGCCCCAGCTGGAAGAGAACCTGGGGGCCGTCGATATCAAGCTCTCCAAAGAAGAGATGGAGGCCTGCGATGAAGTGTGGAAGATGCTGCGCCCGCCGAGGTTGTTTTACGGAAGATAAAAAGAGAAAATGGGACGCAGATGAACGCAGATTTTACTCCGTGAACGGCCCGATCAGGGATCGGGCCCTACAATTTGAAGAACAAATGTAGGGCGCGTTCCCCGAAGGCGCCGATTCGATTGGGAACATAAAATTGATATGCCAGGGGCCTAACGCCCGAGCACAAGTCTGGGAAGATAGGTGCTTAGCCAGGGCAGATAGGTCACGATGGCCAGCACGCCCACAGCCACAAAAAATGGCGGCCAGATGGACTTGCTCAGGCGGTCGAGGGACATGCCGGTCATGCCGCAGACCGCGAAGAGCACGGCGCCGACCGGCGGCGTGATCAGACCCAGAACGAGATTCAAGCAGACGACGATGCCCAGGTGGACCGGATCGATGCCGACCGCGGCGCCGATGGGTACCAGAATCGGGGTCACGATGACCAGCGCCGGGGCGGTTTCCATGGGGATGCCCAGAAGGATCAAAAAGACGTTGATTAGAAACAAGATCACGTAGGGCGAAGTGCTCACCTGTGAAATCCACTCGATGATGAGCTGGGGGATCTGGTCCGCGGCGACAAACCAAGCGAAAGGCTCCGACATGGCGATGAGCAGCATCACCATGCCCGACTCCAGTCCGGATTTCAGGAATACCCTGGGGAGGTTCTTGAAGTTCAATTGCCGGTAGTAAAAAGCCCCCATGACAGTCGAATAGACCACGGTAACGCCGGCTGCTTCCGTTGGCGTGAACATGCCGCTCAGGATACCGCCCATGATCAGGACCGGCATGAACAGGGCCGGCAGAGCCTTGCCGCCGGCAATGAGGATTTCCTTTCCGGATTTCTTCGGGTCCCGGGGGTAATTACGCCTGGTGGCCACGAAGTGCATGTAGACCATCAAAGCTGCTGCTAGCACGAGGCCGGGGAGCACTCCGGCCACGAAAAGCGCGGCGATGGAGACATTGGCGGAGACGCCGTAGATGATGAACGGGATGCTGGGCGGGATGATCGGGCCCAGGCAGGCAGCCGTACAGGTCAGGGCAGCCGCCACTCCCTCGTCGTAGCCCGCCTTCTTCATGGCCGGAAGCATGACGACCCCGATGGCCACTGCGGTTGCCACGGCTGCCCCGGAGATGGCCGCGAAGATGGCGCAGGCCAGGATCGTGGCATGGCCCAGGCCGCCGCGGATGTGCCCGAGGAGATTACGGGCGAAGTTCACCAGGTCGGGCGTAAGGCCGCCTTCGTTCATGAGGTTGCCGGCCAGCATGAAAAGGGGGATCGCAAGGAGGGGAAAACTCGTCAAACCGCCGAAAGTGGTCTGGATCAGCGTGGTAATCGGGACAGTGCCCCCTACCAGGGCGTATACCAGGGAGCAACCGCCGAGTGCTACAGTGATGGGGGCGGAGATACACAACAAGGCAATAAAGGCGGCCAGGAAGATGATCATTGACCCTCTCCCTTCCCTCTCCTATCCGGGGTGATGAACGCCAAGAATTCCTCCAGCGTCAAAAAGAACATGATGAAGAACCCCGCTGGCAGCGAGGCATAGGGGATACTCATCGCCAGGCCGATCGCGGGCGAGGTCTGCCTGGCGTTATAGGTGGTCTGATAGAGGCCGAAGTAGAATAGGGCCGCGAAAAAGAACAACGTGAAGAGATAGGCTCCCCATCTCAGAATCTTGGCGACTGGGGGCGGAACCGATTCCACCACCGACGTCATGCTGACCTGATAGCCTTTTTTCAACCCTACGGCGCTGCCCAGCATGGAGGCCCAGGCGAGGGAATAGGTCGAGACCTCGCCCGACCAGATGCTCATCTTCTGGAAAACGTAACGTCCAACGACCTCATAAGGGATGACGACGGCTATGACGGCCAGGAAGAGGATCGTCCCCCAGCTCCCTATCTTTATAAGAATTTCGTTGAACCCTCTCAGCGCGCTCATCAAGCCTCCTCCACTGAATTCTCAAAAACGGCATAACCAATACAAGCGATAAATAAAGTACCATCACCCCCTCCCTAACCCTCCCCCCTTGGAGACTGTGTCGTAATTCGTCATGCCAGCGAAAGCTGGCATCCAGGATATCGAAAAATTGAATAAAATCAAAAACTGGATTCCGGTCGGAGACTCGACTCTACGAGCTTTCGCCGGAATGGCGACTCTTTTCCCCAATTGCGACACAGTCTCTTGAGGGGGAGGGAAGGGTGGGGGGTATTATGAATTATTTCGTCTGTATTAGGCGGGAGGGAAAAATTTTCCCCCGCGGCCTTATAGCGGCACAAGGAGATTCCCGGCAGTCAGAGGATTTCCCCGTGGCGCC
>DASPRR010000107.1:0-7344 GCA_035624375.1 Thermodesulfobacteriota bacterium
ATACTGGTCCCGCCGGAGACCCGAAGGATAATGGGTGGGCAGTTCTTCGGGTCCACGGCGGCCCGGAGGACTCCCCGGGTCACGAAGAGTCCATCGGCGTAAGGGATTAAAGGTTTGATCGTCTCACCCGGTTTTTCCAACTTGCTTGTCGGACCCTGAAAATATCCGTGATCAATGGGCAGGAAGAAGCAGTGGCCATCCTCCTTGATCAGCCTACCGAGGCGATTTTGCATTCCCCAATCCATAAAAACCTCCTTCACCAAAAGTCATCAGGCCTGATTTCACCGTTGGTAATCATAGCATTGACCCCGAACAAAATTCCACCCCAATATGGCCTGTTTTATCCTGGCCGACTGGACGGATTTTTTCTCCTTCTGCTTTTCACCACCCAATTCTTTGTGTTATATTTTTAGCGAGCCCTTCAGCGGGAGGGTAGATGGAACGAAGCATGCGCATACTGACCGAAAGACCATTCAACGCCGAAACGCCCGCGGAAGCTCTCCGGTCCTGGATCACCGCGAATGCGGTTTTCTTCCACCGCAACCAGTCGGAGCTGAAGTCCTCTGTTTCGCTGCCCGAATGGCGGCTCAGGATCGACGGGGAAATGGAAAACCCCAGGGATTTCACCTTCGATGCGCTTCTCTGTCTCCCCAAGGCCATCGCCGTCAACACGCTGGAGTGCTCGGGAAATGGCCGATCCTTCTTTCGGGAGAAGGCCAGCGGCAACCCTTGGACGATCGGGGGAGTGGGGAATGCGGTCTGGGGGGGAATCTGGCTGAAAGAACTGCTCCAAATCGTCGAACCGAAAAAAAATGCCCGGCATGCGGCTTTCGAGGGGATGGATGAACCGTATGGGGCCGGGAAATTGAAATTCATCCGCAGCATTCCTCTGGAGAAGGCCCTGACTTCGACCCTGTTGGCATACGAAATGAACGGAGAGCCCCTGCCGTTGGAGCACGGTTACCCGCTCCGGTCTTTGCCCCTGGGCTGGACCGGGGCGAATTGCACCAAATGGCTGAAAAGGATCAGCCTCCTCCACCGCCCCTATGAGGGCTATTACATGGATAAAGTGTACCGCATCTACCAAAAGGGCGAGGAGCCGGGATCAGGAACCGCGGTGACCCAGATTTCCCTGAAATCCATCATCACCCAGCCTTTGCCGGGGGAAACCCTTAAAAAGAAGCAGATTGTCATTCTGGGGGCAGCCTACGGAGGAGAACGGACGGTCACCAAAATAGAAGTTTCCGTCGACGGCGGCCGTACCTGGGCTCCCGGGGAATTCATCGGCCCCCATGAACCGTTCTCCTGGCGCCAGTGGCAGTATGTGTGGAAACCGGCGAAAGAAGGCGCATATTGTCTCCAGGCCAAGGCAACGGATGCGGTGGGCAATCAACAACCCCTGGAGGCTAGATGGAATGTGCTGGGGTATGGGAATAACGGAATTCGGGAACACGCCATCGCGGTTTTTATCGTTTAGGGAAAACACATGTCATTGCGAGCGATCCCGCCCTGGCGGGAAAGTGCAGCAATCTCACCCCCTCCCCACCCTCCCCCTCGAGGGGGAGGGGGAAGATGGGGGGCGATAGAGTGGAGGACATCGTGCATGCAATCGAAAAGATATTGGCCAAAGCAGCGGGGAAAGATTCGGTAGTCACCGGGGAAATTGTCAACTGCTGGGTTGACATGGGGGAGGTGAACGACATCTACCTGCAGACCGTCCGGTCCTTCTACGAAATGGGCGCGAAAAAAGTCTATGACCCGAAGAAGCTGGTCTTCATCATGGACCATTACGCCCCCGCTTCGACCATCATGCAGGCGGACAACCAGAAGCAGTTCCGCGAATTCTGCCGGGAGCAGGATATCGAGCTCTTCTTCGATGTGGACCAGGGGGTCTGCCATCAGGCCATGGTGGACAACGGATTGGTATACCCGGGAATGATCCTGGTCGCCACTGACTCCCACACGACCACCCACGGGGCCTTTGGAGCTTTCGGCACCGGCGTGGGAGCCACCGACATGGCCGTGATCATGATCACCGGAAAGCTCTGGTTCCGTGTCCCGGAGATCATCCGGTTTCATCTAACCGGGACGCTGCCCAAGGGCGTCTTTGCCAAAGACGCGATCCTGAGAATCATCGGCGACCTGGGAGCGGACTACGGAATTTACAAAGGGATCGAATTCACCGGGCCGCTTTTGAAGAGTCTGAATGTATCCGAGCGCATGTCCCTTTGCAACATGACCACGGAGATCGGGGCAAAAACCGCTTACATCCAGCCCGACGATATTACCCTAAATTTCGTGCGCGACCGCGTGAAAAATGAATTCCAGGTATTCACCACCGACCCGGGGTACAAGTATGCCGCCGAGCACACCTATGACGTCTCCCGTTTGAAACCCCAGCTGGCCGCGCCCCACAGCGTGGACAACGTTCATCCCCTGGAAAAGTTCATCGGTACTCCCATCGACCAGGCCTTTCTGGGGACCTGCACCGGGGGACGGGCGGAAGACCTGGCCATTGCGGCAAAGATTTTGAAAGGGAGAAAGGTTCACCGGGGAACCCGTTTCATCGTTGTCCCCGCTTCCAAGCAAGTTCTCCTGGAGGCCATGGCCAGAGGATCCATGCAGACCCTGGTGGAGGCCGGAGCCACCTTCGTGACCCCCGGCTGCGCCGCCTGCCTGGGCACGCATGAGGGGATTTTGGCTGCGGGGGAAACCTGCATCACCGCCTCCAGCAGGAATTTTCCGGGGCGCATGGGGTCCACAAAAGCGCAGATTTACGTGGGCTCGCCCGCGTCGGTGGCCGCTGCCGCCGTGGAGGGGAAAATTGCCGATCCGACCGGATACCTGGATTAAAGGGGGAAAACATGGAAAAAATCGTAAAGGGGAAGGCCTTTATTTTTGGGGCCAACATCGATACGGACCAGATTTATCCCGGCAGGTATCTGGAATTGACCGACCCGAAGGAGGTGGGGAAGCACGCCCTGGAGGGAGCGGACCCGAACCTGGTAAAAGAATTTAAGCCTGGGGATATCATCATTGCCTCCACCAACTTTGGCTGCGGCTCCAGCCGGGAACAGGCGGCCATCACTTTAAAAGCCATTGAGGTCGGGGCGATCCTTGCCGATTCTTTTGCCCGCATCTTCTACCGCAATGCCATCAACCTGGGGATTCCCCTCCTGGTCTGCCCAAAAATCCACGATTTGGTGAAGAAGGGGGACACCCTCCGGGTCAATTTGATCACCGGGGAAGTGGTCAACGAGTCATCCGGGGCTAGAGTCCAGGCCCAACCCCTATCCGACTATGTCATGAAGATCCTGGAAAGCGGAGGAATAAAACCCTTAATTCGAAAACAGATCGGAGCGGATGCCTGAATCCTCGACGGCAGGGGCTGTTCTTGAATCCGCCCCTGCCATTCAGCAGAAAAATCGCTTCATTTGAGCCTCTTGCAAAAGTCACTTACTCCGTCATTCCGGCGAAAGCCGGAATCCAGAGTTCTTTGAGAATCCTGGATTCCGGGTCGCCCCCGGCCTTCGCCGGGGTTGCCCGGAATGACAACTTCCGCTTGTTTTCAAGAGTTTCGAAAGAGGCTAATTCTCTACGCTTTTATCCCCCGGATTCCCGCAGCCGCCGAACTCAATACCCCTCTGAGAATGGCCAGCTCGTGGCCCACCTCGATGAACCGGCAGCCCATGTCGATGTATTTCTTGGCCTCCTCCGCCCAGGGCTCTCCAATCCCGATGCCTACGAATTTTTTATGCTTGTTTGCCGCCTCGCAGGTCTTCTTGATGGCATCCTGAACCTTGGGATGGTTTTTCTTCGTCATGCGGAAGCCGAGGGACATGCTGTAATCCGACGGGCCGAAAAGAGCGTAGTCCAATCCCTCAATGGCGAAGATCTTGTCGAGCTGCCCCACGACCTGCTCATTTTCCACCATGATTCCCACCATCAACTGGGTGTCGCTCCAATCCGCAAAGTCCTCCCCCCCGCGGGTTCCCCAGCCCCCGGAAAAGGAAAAGGTGCTCATTCCCCGGTGGCCCTTGGGGGCGAACTTCGAAGCCTTGACCACTGCCAGGGCCTCTTCATAGTTGTTAATGTCCGAAACCAGTACGGCGCCCGCGCCCGCCTGGAAGATTTTGGAAATGAGGTAGGGGGCCCCTTTTTCCACCCGGACCATGGCCGTGATCCCCGTGATGGCTGCCGCCCTCAACATGTTCTCCATCCCCTCGTCCCTCCGCCAGGAGTACTCGTTGTCGATCCTGCAGAAGTCCAGGCTGGTGTAGCCGATCGCTTCCACGGCGGCGGCGCTGTAGGAATCGGAACAGGTCCCCACGGCGATTTTTCCTTCCTCCATGACTTTCCTAAACTTGTTCATTCTTTCCATTTTTTTCCTCCTGGGTTTGCTGAAAATTGCCGTCTACATCATTCCATCTGCGGCAGCACTTCCGGATTCACAATCCGATCTCCATCCGGCCTTTTCCTCTGAAGAATGGTCAAAACGTTCTGGGCCGCTTCCACCCCCATGCGGGTGAAGGCCTCCTCGGTAGCCGCGGCGATGTGCGGAGTCAAAACCACCTTACCCGCCTCGCAAAGGCGCCGAAGGTCTTCCGGAGGTTCCTGGCGGAAGGTATCGATCGCCGCCCCTGCGATCTCTCCTCCCCGGAGCGCCTCGATGAGCGCCTCTTCATCCACCACCCCCCCGCGGGCCGTGTTGATCAACCAGGCGGTTTTCTTCATCCTTTCCAGTTCTTTCTCCCCGATCAAGTTCCGGGTTTTCTCCGTGAGGGGGCAGTGGAGGCTCACGATGTCGGCGACGGACAGTAACTCTCCGAGGTTCGTAAGCCGGGTAACTCCTGGCGGAAGGGGTCGATCTCCCAGGAATGGATCATAGACCAACACTCTCATCTGCAATGGCACGGTCAATTCATACACCCGCCGGCCGATCCGCCCGAACCCGACTAGCCCGAGGGTTTTCCGAAACAATTCGACTCCCCGGTATTGCGCCTTGTCCCAAAAGCCCTGGCGTATCCGGCTGTCCAGCCGTGTGATATCTTTGGCCAGGCTAAGCATTAAGCCCAGGGTGTGTTCGGCCACGGACTGGTAATTGGCTGTGGTCGAAGTCATGACCGGAATCCTTAAAGCGGTCGCGGTGGCCACATCGATGTTGTCGTACCCGGCTCCGTGTTTGGAAATTACCCTCAGCTCCGGGGAAGCCTTGACGACCTCGGCCGGGGCTTTCCCCGTCCGGAGAATCAAGGCATGGGCTTTCTCCTGGCGGAGCATCTGGGCGAGTTTGGGCGGGTCCGGATAAGGGCCGGAAAAAAGAACCCGGCAGGTTCCTTCGAGAAGTCTCATTGCTTCCGTTGCCAGAGAATCGCCGGTTACAACCACACTGTAAGCTGGTCTTTCTGATTTCATCCTTTACCTCTTTTTATATCGCCGATTCCTGATTGCCTATGGCTTGATCCCCCGGATTAACTCTCCGTAATATTCATACTGGCTCTGCAGGAGATTCGCGTATTGACCGGTTCCTATAAAAATTCTTCGCGCGCCCATTTTGCTCAACCGTTCATCCACGAACCCCCCGTGGTTCTCAATGACCTTCTGGGCGGCCAGATGCAGTTTTTCAATCACCCCTTGCGGTGTTCCCTTGGGGGCGATAAATCCATAATAGACGGGGATGACCACCGGGTATCCCAGCTCCTCAAAGGTGGGGGCATCCGGAAGGGTTGCAACCCGGTTTTGCGAATATACACCCAGGGCCCGCAAAGTTCCCGCCTGGATATGGGGGAGAGCCGGAACGATGGCTGCCGAGGCCAGATGAACATGCCCGCCTAAGACCGCGGTAATCGAAGGCCCGCTCCCCTGGGAGGGGATGAAGTTCAACTTGATTCCCGCTCTTTGGGCGAAGGCTTCAAAAGCAATGTGGCCGATATTATAAGTCCCGGCCGTCGTAAAGTTGATCTGACCCGGCTTGCTTTTGGCTTCTGACACCAGGTCTTTAAGGTTTTTCCACGGACCGTCGGCCTTCGCCACGAGTAGGATGGGGCTTTCCACCAGGCAGGCAATCGGGGCAAAGGATTGCAGGGTAAAGGACACGTCCTTTTGGACATGAGGAACAATGGTCAAGGCCGACTGAGAAAGCCCTCCGAGAGTATACCCGTCGGGCTTGGCCGAAGCCACAACGCCCGCCCCTAGGGTGCCCGCGGCCCCCGGCTTGTACACGAAGGTCAGCGGCTGGCCCAAATATTCGGGCATTTTTTCGATGAAAGGCCGGAGAAGATTGTCCGTATCTCCGGGAGCAAAGGGAATGATGACCTGGATGGGTTTGGTAGGATATTTTTGCTCAGCCGCGAGATGAACTCCCGGGGTTGAAAAAAAGAAGGCGATGGCCAACAAAACCAGGCTGCAAAATATCCGCTTCCCCATGATCAAACCTCCTCCCTCAAAATTTTTCCCAAATATCCACTCGTTCGGCTTTCTTCCAATAGATCGATTGTTGACAAAATGAGTTATGCACCCTAAGAATCAACGTCCCTTACGTCTTCCCTTCACTGGAAGAAATGAGTGGAGGAAATCCTCCCCGCTGGAATCGCTCTGTCTGCCCCGCCCTTGCGGCTTCAGGTTCTCAGGTCTCCCTCTGGATACAGATGACAGGCCGCAAAATGGCCGTTTCCCAGGTCAAGGAAAGAGGGCTCCTCTTTCCGACAGACCTCCATCACCCGGTCGCAACGGGTGTGGAACCTGCAACCGGGTGGGAGGTTCAGCGGGCTGGGGAGTTCGCCTTCCAGCTGCTGGTACTCTCTCCGGAGATGTGGGTCGGGGATAGGAATGGCCTGCAGGAGGGCCCGGGTGTAGGGATGCAGCGCTCCCTCGTATATCCTATCCTTATCCGCCATCTCCACGATTTTCCCCACATACATGACCGCGATCCGGTCGCTGATGTGGCGGACGACGGCCAGGTCGTGGGCGATGAAGAGGTAGGTCAACTGAAACTGTCGCTTCAAATCCTGCAGCAGATTGAGAACCTGGGCCTGGACCGAGACATCCAGAGCGGAAACCGGCTCGTCGCAGATGATTAGCTTGGGCTGCACGGCCAGGGCCCGAGCCACGCCGATCCGCTGTCGCTGTCCTCCGCTGAACTCATGGGGAAAACGGGGGATGTGCTCGGCGCTCATTCCTACGGCTTCCAGCAGTTCCCTCATTCGCTCTTTGGCCGCCTTTCCTCTGAGGTTGTGATGAATTCCTAGGGCTTCTCCGAGAATCTGCCCGACCGTCATGCGGGGGTTCAAGGAAGCATAGGGGTCCTGGAAGATGATCTGCATTTCTTTGCGCAGCCGTCGAAGC
>DASPRR010000125.1:0-11911 GCA_035624375.1 Thermodesulfobacteriota bacterium
TGGAGCCCACGACCGGGATTGAACCGGTGAACCTCATCCTTACCAAGGATGCGCTCTACCAACTGAGCTACGTGGGCTTGGAGCGGGAAACGGGATTCGAACCCGCGACCCACAGCTTGGAAGGCTGTTGCTCTAGCCAGCTGAGCTACTCCCGCCCGGAGATTCCTTCAAAAAAGTCAGGATCAGCCGCTGAAAACCGCCGGACCCGGGGTGGTGGAGAGGGGAGGATTCGAACCTCCGAAGGCTAAAGCCGACAGATTTACAGTCTGTTCCCTTTGACCGCTCGGGAACCTCTCCTCAAGCAGTTATCAGCTTTCAACTGCCAGCTCTTGTGTTTTCGAGCGCTGCCAGATGAAAGATGAGAACTTTGCTGGAGCTGGCGATGGGACTCGAACCCGCAACCGGCTGATTACAAATCAGCTGCTCTACCGATTGAGCTACGCCAGCAAAAAGGGGGGTAATCCCCTAAGAAAATTAGGCATTAAATAAAATATGTTAACTTTTTAAAGCTTCATTGTCAATATTTTTTTTATTCTTTTTCCCGGCCCTTTTTCCCACCCAGGACACGTATTGCCTCTCCCCCCCTTCCGCCTTAAAAAACAAAATCTCCGGAACAGAATAACTGTGTAAGCCTTTAATATTTTTCACTATTTTCCTCAGCTTCCCTTTGACCGTTTTGACCAATAACAGAACTTCCCTTTCCCGGCACAGCCTTCCTTCCCACAAAAAATACGAAGAGAGCCTCGGAACCACATTAACACATGCGGCCAGCCCTTTTCGAATCAAATGTTGGGCGATCTTTTCCCCCTCTTTCAGCGAACTGGCCGTAGAAAGAACCAAATAAACGCTCACCGAAATAACCTCCTTCCCGTCATTTTTTCTTCTCCCGGCCCTCTTGGACAGCCAGCCCTTTGGCAAAAAGCCGGGAAAGGACTTCTCTCATTTCCCCATCGCTCAGGCACCCGACCTCTCGTTCGATCCTTTCCTTCTCCTCTCTTTTCAATTCCCGCATGGGGATGGACTCCCTTTTCTTCCGATTCGGTTCTGCTTTAGCCTTCTCTCCCAGGATAAAACGCAGGTCCTGCAGAAAAGGTTCTCCCAGAAACTCATTCACCTTTTGGATCATGAGCTTCTTATGGAATTGAAGCTGTTGCATCCAGACGGAATTGGCAACTTTGACCTGTAGGGTCCGATTCTGCAGGCGGGCGGGTTCAGTGGCTTCGGCCACCCCCTTTCCCACGATTTGTTCCCAGGCTTCGATGAGCCTGTTCTCCCGGATTTTTAAAGCCAGGCCGGACCGATGAATGTAGGGACGAAGGACCCTCCCCAGAGGGACCAGGGATTCCTGCCTACCTCTCTTCCTGGATCTCATTATCTAAATCTCGGCCATTTTTTGGCAGATGGGCGTGCGCAATTCGGCGGGAGCCCGAATCTCCTCAAGAGGCTCCCATGAATTCCCAGAAGAATCTTTTTGGGGAAGGACCTACATGGGCAGAGTCGCATCCCACCCCTCTATTGGGGGGAATGGGTCCTTTCGGTCCGCGGGAACAGTTTCCCTCGACGAAAGCAGAGGCCCCCTCAGCCCTGCGGGCATCACTCCGAATCGGGCTGATTGCCCAGCTTGGCCAGTTGATCAGGGGGCGCCCCAAGGATACGGACTTTTTTCCTTCGCCCCCTTTCTCCCTTGATGATTTCCACCCTTGAAGGAGGGATTCCCAGGGCTTCGGCAAGAATTTTTCTTACCAATTGATTGGCTTTCCCATCGACGGGGGGGGCGGTAACTCGAAGGCGCAGAAGATCGTTTTGGTACCCCAGGATTTCATTCCGGGAGGCCCGGGGTTGAACCCAGATATTCAGAATTTTTTCGCCTTTATAGTTGTGAATTTTCTTTTATTCCCCTTTCTCCGGGGCAGGGGAAGAGAGGCCTTCTCGATACGATTCAAGGAGCCGAAGATGCATATCTACCGTGGATTTCAGCGACGCTTTGAATTCCTCCCGCTGACGATGGAGCTGGGAGATATCGGTTTGCAGTTGTATGGCCTGAGCTTGAGCTGCCTCTATGATCTTGCGGGCATTCCCTTTAGCCTCCTCGATGATCAGGTCCCCTTCCTTGCGGGCGTTGTTTTTTATCTCTTCGCAGATTTGCTGGGCCGAAACCAGGGCATTTCTCAATTCCCTCTCCGCCCCTTTGAGTTCCTCGATTCTCTCCGCTTTTTGATGGTCTTCTTCCTTCAGCTGGTTGTTCTCCCGAAGCAATTCCTCCCATTCATTGGCCACAAGGTCCAAAAAATTATCCACTTCAACCATGTCAAAACCACGAAATTTGACTCGGAACTGCTGCTGTTGGATGTCCAGAGGGGTAATCTTCATGGGTTTTCTCCTTCTCTTCCTTGGCCTTCAACAGCCCTCCAGGGGTAGGCCCCTCTCCGCTGCGGAACAGATGTATTATCTTCAACATCTCAGTAGAAGAAGGCTATCTTCATAATTTTTTCCCATATTAGAAACATTGCCGGAAAAAGTCAAGGTTGCTTTGGGTCTTTGGGTCTTTTCCACCCACATTCTGGAGATGTTCTTTTGCGAGGCCCGGGGCCCAAACAGAATATCGAGCCATCTGAATAGGGAGCAAGGGGGGTTGGCTTGCCCAACCCCAGTTCTTAAAAAAGAGTTCTTCGAAAATAAGATCTCTGGAAAGGAGGGGGGATCTCATGGGGTTCAGGGCGGAGAAATTTGGATCATCATCCTGAGGCGGTGGCTCTTCCAAGGGATCGGGCCTGTCCTGGGGGGATTGAAACGGAAAAATGCTTTAGTTCTCTTTTTTGCTTGGAGGTATCTCCTTTCAGGCCTCTCCCTGCGGAACATGGGGAGGAGTTTGATGGAAGGATAAGCACCCGCCGAGCCTGATGATCCAAATTCCTCCACCCTGAACCCCAACAAGCAAGAAAAACTGGGGGTGGGTAAGAGGGGGTTGGGCATTGACTTTCTCCTGCTCCCTTCAGTAGACTGCAATAGATAGTCCTGAGTTCGGACCTCAGTGACCATTTAAAAAACTTTTCTTCCTTTCTTTCTTTCTTATTCCGGGCACACCGAACTCGCGGCAACTACCGGGGAGGATTCTATGCGCAAACCCTTGGGGATCATCGGAGGGGGAAACATGGGGGAGGCTTTGATCGCAGGAGTTCTTCAATCGGGCCTTCTTTCCCCTGAAGAAATCCAATTCTTCGAGCCACGAATTGATCGGAGGGATTTTCTACGGGACAAATACCGGGTTCCTTCGGCCAAAAGTAATGAAGACCTCGTATCCTATTGCCCCATCATCATCCTGGCGGTAAAACCACAGTCCGTGCCGGAAGTGCTTCCCGAAATCTCCCGTTGCCTAAAACGGGATCATTTGCTCATATCCATTTGTGCGGGCGTTCCATTGGACTACCTTCAGTCTTTTTGCGCCGTCCCGGTGCGCATGGTCAGGGCCATGCCCAACACCCCAGCCTTGATCCTAAAGGGAGCTACCGCACTTGCCCCTTCCCCAAAGGCCCAGGCAGAGGACCTTTCCACCGCCGAGGCCATTTTTCAGGCTGTGGGGATCACCGCCATCGTCAAAGAATCCTTGATGGATGCAGTGACCGGCCTGAGTGGGAGCGGCCCGGCCTTTGTCTTTGCGGTGATCGAGGCCTTGGCCGCGGGAGGGGTAAAAGAAGGACTATCCCAGGAAGCGGCCTTGGCCCTCACCACCCAGACCGTCTTGGGAGCAGCGCACTTGATTCAATCCACGGGGAAGCATCCCGCCACCCTCCGCGACCAGGTCTGTACTCCCGGCGGAACCACCATTGCTGGTCTTTATGCCATGGAGGAAGGCGGTTTTAGGCTGGCTTTAATGAATGCGGTCATTGCCGCTACCCGGCGCTCTAAGGAATTGGGAGAGGCTCTCCAGCCCCCCTCTTGGCCCTCCCCGGGCCGCGCCGAGGAAAAGACTATGCGAAAGGGAAAACAACCCCCGAAAGGGAAGCGAAAACCCCGCTGACGGAGCGCCTTCCCGGGATGAAGGACTGCTTCCAGAACTCAAAGGAGTACGGTCAAGCCCCTTACCACCGGCCCATGTCCCCAGCACTCCGCAGAGACCAAACTCGGTTACACCCCCGGTAAAACCGAGGTTTTACCCAAAGGAAATGATAATCCTTTGAAATCTCCCTGTCTCTACAGCCAATCATGTGTCAAAAATTTGTCTTAAATAATGCTTTGAAACCAGTTCTCCCCCTTATCGTCTCTCGTTGGAAAAACTATTTAGCAAAGAAATCAAATTGCCATAATAAGCAAAGATGAATTTCCATTTATTTATTCTGTATTCCCCCATCGAAAAAAACTGCTCCCAATTTTTCGTCGTGAATGAATCCTTGGCATGTTTTTTGAAAATAAATTCCTTGTCCAATAAAAAAGGGAATAGGAAAATTGACCTTGTCGCCGACAAAGCCCCGAAAAAATTTGAAATATTTATCTCTCGCCGAAGGGGCTATGGACTTTTTCCTAGCCCGCAAGGGAACTTTTGAGCACCCCGATACGGTTCTGCATTCGCTGAAGGAGATTTCGAACTTCGATCTGGAATGCAGCCAGGCTTTCGGGACGCTTGCCCAGAATTTTTTCCACTTCCCCCTTCCAGTAATGAATGGTTTCCATTTCTCTTCGGGCCATTTCCACTTCAACTTTTTTTTTCATCTCTTTGACCCACGCCGTTTCTGCGATCTCGGGTTTCATGAAAGACTCCTCCTTTTTTCCTTCCTCAGCGGTCCGGAAACCACCCAACCAAGGAAGGAAGAAATCTTCCCCAATGTATCCCCCGAAATAACCGTCCAGCAAGGAGAAAATTCGGGGTGGGGGAAAAGCCATCCCTCCTCCCCTTCCCTCCCCCCATTCTTTTTTGAGTTGACAGGTGCTGATCAAGGGCATAGGATTCATAAGGAATCTTTTGCCGGAGGTTCTCATGAGACGGACGACCCTGATCCTTTCCCAGGATTTGAGAGAATGAAATTCGGAACGAGGAGGAAAAAGGGAAACCCGCCAGAAAAAACTCCCCCAACCCCTTGGACAGCCCCCCTCCCACGGCGATCCTGGAGGAAGCCGTTTCTCTGGGTCTTCCTTTGCCTGGCGGTATTCTTTTGGGCCAGGGCTCCTTTTCTTCATGCGGCCCCCAAGGCCACCCGCATCTCGACTCCTTCTCCTATGTCCGATTTAACCTCCCCTGAGGCCAGCGGAGGTTCTCCTTCTTTTGATCGAATTGCGGACGGAAAATTCATCGAAAATCGGCAATCTTACCAGTTCCATTATACCGTTGATCCTATCCTTCAGGCATCGATCGAGGAAGTCCTCCGAGCCCACAAGCCTCCATACGGCGTTTTCGTGGCTCTGAACCCCATAACCGGAAAGATCCTGTCCCTAGCTGAGTATTCTCGGGGTCCTTCCGGGAACGGGGGCATTTGGAACCGGGCCACCTATCCGGCGGCTTCGGTTTTCAAGATCATCACCGCCGCCTGCGCCCTGGAGAAGGGAGCGTTGAATTACAACTCTTCCGTTTCCTTCGGGGGAAACCAGTACCGCCTGGGGCCCAGCAAGATCAGCACGACATCCAAATGGGAGCATCAGACTCAATTCGATGAAGCCTTGGGAAAATCGAACAACGTTGTTTTTGGCCGAGTGACCTCCCATCTGGTGGGTTCCCAGACCCTCCGCCAGTATTCTTCCGCCTTCGGGTTTAACCAGCCCCTTCCTTTCGACTTTCCCGTAGACATGAGTAAAGCGGTAATCCCCGAGGAGAGCTATGAGTTGGCCCGTTGCGGAGCGGGGTTTGGCGAAGTCACCTTGAACCCCCTTCACGCCGCGCTCATCGCCGCGGCAGTCGCCAACCAGGGAGTCATGATGCGGCCTTACTTGATTGAAACGGTCCGCAACTCGGAGGGCGAGATTCTCTACCAGGCCCAGTCCAAGGTCTGGACCCAGCCCATTTCGGCCAGAACCGCCATGGAACTGAACCTTATGATGCGCCGCACGATAGATGATGGAACCGCTTCCCGCACCTTTCAACGCTACGGAAAGGACCTCCTGAAGAAAGTGACAATCAGCGGGAAAACCGGGTCTTTGAGCGGGGACAATCCCCCCGGTCTCTACGACTGGTTCGTGGGATTCGCCCCTGCCGAAGACCCCCAGATCGCCTTCTCGGCCATGGTCATCAACTACCAGCGCTATAAACTCCGGGGGGCCTTTGTCGCCCAGGAGGCTCTGAGGATTTTTTTCCGAGATCGGTCGAATTGAGGATTCAGGTAGGATCGCCGGTATAGGGTTTCCCACATACCTTGCAGAAACCCTGCTCATTTACCACCCCGATGCAGTTCCCATCGCTGCACAGGATGCGCCGGGAGAAGTCAATGTCCTCTTCTTTTTTTTCTGATGGGCTCGGGAGGGATTCCTCCTTCCCCAGTTTCAAGCCGCAGCGGTGGCAGAAAAGGCTTTCTTCGAGGACCTCCGCGCTGCAGGATGGACAGTTCCGCCCGCCTATCCTCTGGCCGCAATGGGGGCATTTCATGTTTCCAGGCTCCTTGGGTAGGTGAGAAATTAGTGTTCAAAAGACATTTACCATATCCGGGCGGATTCTTCAACCCTTCTGAGAAAACTGCGACAAGCTCTTTGACGAAGGCCGGAAAAATTATCACTCCGTTCTCATGTGCCCATTGCCATCCGTGATCATCGACGCTCACACCCACCTATTTCCAGAAGAGGTCCGAAAGAGACGAAGAGCCTATGGCTCCCGGGACGAAGCTTTCTCGCTTCTTTATGGAAATGAAAAAGCCCGCCTTGCCGGGCTGGAAGACCTTCTTGAGGTCATGGATCGGGAAGGGGTGGACCAGAGCGTGATCTGCGGGTTTCCCTGGAGCGACCCGGGACTCTGCCGGGAAGGGAACGATTACCTCCTTTCCTGCTTCCAAAGATGTCCTTCGCGGGTCCTTCCCTTTGTCTGCTTCCCTCCTCGGGCAGCCCGCCAAGCGGAAAAGGAGCTGCACCGCTGCTTATCCCTGGGGGCTAAGGGAATCGGTGAACTAGCTTTTTACGGGGGAAGAATCTCCGCCCAAGACATTGACCGCCTTTCTTCTCTCTTGAAACCCCTGGGAGGAACCGGGATCCCGCTTCTCCTCCATGTCAACGAACCGGTGGGGCATGAATACCCGGGGAAAAGCTTGAAGACCCTCCAACCTCTCTACCAGCTTCTCCTCCAGATCCCCGAGGTTCAAGTGATTCTGGCCCATTGGGGAGGGGGCTTTTTCTTTTACGAACTCATGCCGGAAGTGGCCCAGGCTGCGCAGAAGGTTTATTACGATACAGCAGCTTCTCCATTCCTGTACCGACCTCAAGTTTATTCTCTCGCTGTCCAGATTGTCGGACCCAGTCGGATTCTCTGGGGGAGCGACTTCCCTCTGATCTCCCCGGGCAGATATTTCCGGGAATTGGACGCGGCGGGGATTTCTTCCCCGGTCCGGGGTCAAATCCTGGGAGAGAACGCCCGGCAACTTTTGGGCCTAAGATAAAGGCTGGCCTTGGGGATCAATATCAGGTAAAATAATTGCCAGCTTCCATCTCCCTTCTTCAGGATCGTATGATTAAAAAAATGCTGATCAATGCCCAGGACCCGGAAGAGAGCCGGATGGCCATCGTGGAGGACGGGATTCTGGCCGAGCTCATCGTCGAGACCTCCCTTGCCGCCCCGACCCGTGGGAACATTTACAAGGCCAAAATCGTCAATGTCGAGCCAAGCCTGCAGGCGGTCTTCGTGGATTACGGGGAACCCCGCCACGGTTTCCTCCCTTTTTCGGAAATCCATCCCAGCTATTACGCACCCTCGACCCCGGAGCGGGAAAAGGAATCCCGCCTCCGTATCCAGGAACTGATCCGGCGTAACCAGGAAGTGCTGGTACAGATGGAGCGGGGAGAGATGGGAACCAAAGGTGCGGCCCTTACCACCTACATCTCCCTGCCCGGGCGGTATCTGGTCCTCATGCCGGGGAGCGACGGGGGAGGGATCTCGCGCAAGATCGAAGGGGAGAAAGAACGGCGGAAGATCAAGGAAATCGTCCAGGAGCTCGAGGTTCCTGCGGGTATGGGAGTGATCGTCCGGACCGCGGGCCTGGACCGGGCCAAGACTGATTTGGGCAAAGACCTTCAATATATGCTCCGCCTCTGGGAATCGATTCAGGGGAAAGCGGAAAAGACCTCCGCCCCCGCGTTGATTTACAAAGAGCGGGATTTGGTCATTCGCTCCATTCGCGATTACTTCACCCCTGAGGTGGAAGAGGTCTTAATCGATAACAAAGAAATCTTTAACCAGGCCAAAGAATTTTTCCGGACCATCATGCCCCGCTATCAAAACAAGCTAAAACTCTACGGAGAAAAACGACCTCTTTTTTCTAAGTACGAGCTGGAAAAGCAGATCGAGACCATTTACCAGAGACGGGTTCCCCTCCAGTCGGGGGGGTCCATCTCGGTCGACCCTACCGAGGCTCTGGTTTCCGTGGATGTCAACTCGGGCCGGGCCACCCAGGGAAGGGGCATGGAAGAGACTGCCCTTCGGACCAACCTCGAAGCTGCCGGGGAAATTGCCCGCCAGCTCCGCCTTCGCGACCTAGGTGGCCTGGTGGTGATTGATTTCATCGATATGTATGACCGCAAGCACAAACAGGAGGTTGAACGATCCCTGCGCAACGCCCTGAAACGGGACAAAGCGCGGATGGAGGTGGGGCGGATCAGCCGCTTTGGCCTTCTGGAGCTTTCCCGCCAGCGCATCCGGTCCGCCCTCAGCGAAAAAACCTTTACCCCCTGCGAGAATTGCGAAGGCACCGGTCTGGTCAAGTCCACAGAATCGGCGGCCTTATCTGTTTTGCGCCAGGTGCGGGCCGGCCTGGCCCGTGGAGGCTGCACGCAGGTCCGGGTGGAGCTGCCGGATGAGGTAGCTACCTACCTCCTCAACCAGAAAAGGGAAGAGCTATTCCGCCTGGAAAAACTGTTCGGGCTGAAAATCCAAATCGCCGGTCATCCCGGATTGCCCCACCACCGGACGCATATCAGCTTCCATCGCGGAGAATGTTCAATCCGGCCCGAGAAGACCCACCGGGAGACGAAAGAAGCGCTCCTCGCTCCGGACGCCCGTCGGACAAGGGTCACATCGGAGGAAGCCGATCGTCTGGCCATTGAGGAATTGAAAAAAGAGACCAAGGAGAGTTTCCTGAAAAAATTCTTCTGGCCCCCCTCCCTCTGGCGGGAAATCTGGAAGCCTTCTTCTCCTCCGCCATCCTCCCTATCCAAAGGCCATGGAGCAGTCCGGGAGACTTCTGAGGCGCCCCCAAAATCGGAGACCTGATCCGCCTCTTTACCGGGCGCGAATTAAAAAGGGGCCACGGTTTCAGCCAAGGCCCCTTTTGATTTCCAAACCGCTTCGCCCTATGTGGAGTCCTGCGGGTATTCTGAATTCCTCTTGCTGCCCTTCACGCCCTCCTGTTCCTAATTCCGCATTCAGCAATCCAAATGCCGCATTTTTCAGAACCCCCCGCTGATTTCAATGCACTGGCCGGAAACGTAATCGGACAGAGGGCAGGCGAGGAAAAGAATCGGGCCTGCGGCCTCTTGCGGGGTTCCGGCCCTTCCCATGGGAATGACCATCCGCATCATGTTGCGTAATCCCGCGGGAATCCCGATGGCCACCGACTGTCCATCCCGGTCCAGGGTCTTTCCCGCTTCTTTCTCTTTGGTGAGACGGGTGTCGATCCAGCCATAGGCCACAGCATTGACTTGGACGTTCAAGGGCCCCCACTCTTTGGCCAGGGCCCGTGCCAGCCCGATGGTTCCGGACTTAGCCGCAGCGTAATTCGCCTGCCCAGCATTCCCCCTCGTTCCGGCGATGGAGGAGACATTAATGATCTTCCGATTCACCACCTTCTCGGCCCCTTTCTCCTGTTTGGCGGCCTCCCGGAAATAGGGGGCGGCAGCCCGAATCAAGCGAAAGGGAGCGGTTAGGTGAACTCCCAACATGGCTTCCCATTGCTGGTCGGTCATCTTGTGAATTACCGCGTCCCAGGTGAAACCGGCGTTGTTCACCAAAATGTGGAGGCCACCCCATGCTTCGACCGCCTTCTTCACGATTCCCTCGGCAAATTCGGGTTTGGTCACGTCCCCGGGATAGGCTAGAGACTCGCCCCCGGACTTTTTAATCTCATCGGCCGTTTCCTGGGCGGGCGCGGGGTCGATATCGCTCACCACCACCTTGGCCCCTTCCTGGGCAAACAGAAGGGCCACGGCCCGGCCGATCCCCCGCCCGGACCCAGTCACAATCGCCACTCGATCCTCGAGCATCTTTTCCAAAGTTGGTCTCCTTTCAGGGCAATCTCCCAGCTTTCAGCGATCAGCCAAACCTCTATTTTTTTTAGCGGATGGCTGACCGCTCATCGCTGGCTCTGCGTTACCGGCCGATGATTGCTATGGAGCACACGTTGGTCGAAGGGATTCCGCCCAGGTTGTGGGTCAGGCCGAAGCGCGGGTTCTTCACCCTGCGCTCCTCCGGCCACCTCTCCAGAAGCTGGCTGTACATCTCGTAGAGCATGCGAAGCCCGGAGGCCCCGATTGGGTGGCCGAAGCATTTCAGCCCCCCGTCGGGTTGGCAGGGGACCTTTCCTTTGAGGTCGAAGAATCCTTCCAGAATGTCCTCGATGGCTTTTCCCCGGGGAGAAATCTGCAGGTCTTCATATACCGTGAGCTCGGTGATGGAGAAGCAATCGTGGACCTCCATCATGCTGACTTCTTCCCTCGGGTCCTTGATCCCCGCTTCTTTGAAAGCCATCTGGCCGGCCCGGAAGGTGGTCTCCAAGTGGGCACCATCCCAGTTTGTGAACATGGCCTCTTCTCCTGAAGAGACAGAAATCGCCAGAGCTTTAACCAGAACTGGATTGGTTCTTTTCAACGACCGGGCGATCTCCGGGGTAGTCACGATGGCTGCCGCCGAGCCGTCGCTCACCCCGCAGCAATCAAAAAGGCCCAGTGGATAAGCGATCATGGGAGCATTGATAATCTGCTCTTCTGCCACCGCCTTGCGCAGGTGGGCCTTGGGGTTCAGAGCCCCGTTGGCATGGCTCTTGGCCGAAATGTGGGCGATGGCCCTCTTTCCCAATTTGGGATCGACCTGGTATTTGGCAAAGTAGCTCGTGGCCAGCTGGGCAAAGAGCCCCGGGGCCGTAGCATTGGGCCCCACCAAGGCCTGCATCTGGCCGAAGGCGGTGGTCGCCGGGAGCCCCCCGTATCCCGTGTCTTTCAACTTTTCCACCCCCAGCGCCAGGCAAATGTCATAAACCCCCGCGGCCACGGCATAGCAGGCTCCGCGGAAGGCCTCGGTCCCCGTGGCGCAGTAATTCTCCGTGCGGGTCACCGGAATGAAGGGCAGCTTAAGGGTGGTAGCCAGGGGGACCCCGCTTTTGCCCACATTTACCTCGTCGATGTGGGTTCCGAACCAGGCCGCTTGAATCTCTCTTTTCTCGATCCCCGCATCGGCCAGGGCTTCCTGAAAGGCCTCGATAATCAGGTCCTCACCGGAAGACTCCCACCTTTCTCCGAAGCGGGTGCAACCCATACCCAGAATGGCTACTTTATCACGAATTCCGGTTGCCATTTAAACCACCTCCTTTTGGGGTACGGCTTTCCAGAAATACCCATGGATGTCCCGTTTTTCGTCGTAATATTTTCTGCGGAAGGTGAAGGCGACCGGCATCCCTACCTTCAGGTCCTCCAGGGTACAGTCGGTGAAGTTGCACAGGATTCTCCCGCCCCCATCGAATTGCACATAGCCGTAGAGCTCCGGAGGATCATAGGAAGCGGCCAGCATATCCCCGGTATA
>DASPRR010000149.1:0-2024 GCA_035624375.1 Thermodesulfobacteriota bacterium
CCCCAACCCGGCCATCCACACCAACCGCTGTTATACATATCTGGTTAAGAATGCCGCCTATAAGAATCCCCCGAAACCGGACTCGACCGAGGATATCGAAGTCCTACGCCTTCCCCTTTCCGAGATTCCCCGGCTCATCCACGACGGGAAGATTTCCCATGCCTTGGTGGTGGCCGCTTTTTACTGGTACTTTTCCATTCCAGAATTCAAAAATGCGGGGACTCGCAAGGGAAGAATTAAGGACGGAAAAGTCTGAGAACAAGCCACTCGGCTGTCCTTTATAAGGGCCGAGTCGTATACTTTAAAAGAGCTTGCATAAATCATCTGTTTATCGTATAAATTACCTCTACCTTTGAGGGATGAAAGAAAAGGGAGAAGTTCACAGACTGGGAAAGGACTTCCCTCATCCACATCATATCTTCTAAAGATCAGGCTTCTCAACTCAGAATTTTCCCCTAGTGGGGTGACCATGGAAGGAGAAGGCTATGGATTCCGAGAAGATGAGGGCATTTATTCGGGAAAAGAGGAAGCGGGTGGAGAGTTCCAAGCTTCCGCTGAAGGATATCCGGGTGATTGACCTGGGAGCGGTTGTGGCGGCGCCCTTTGCGGCCACGATGCTCGGGGACTTTGGAGCCGAGGTGATCAAGATCGAGCCCCGCGATGTGCCGGATGCCATTCGTTTCTGGAGCGTGGTGGATGGGAAGTACCAGCCTTACTGGCTGTTTAATTCCAGGAACAAGCTTCCCATCACCCTCAACCTGAAGCACCCGAAGGGGCAGAAGATTCTGCGCCAGTTGGTGGAGAGGGCGGATGTGCTGGTGGAGAACATGCGGCCGGGGACATTGGACCGCCTGGGTTTTCCCGCCAAGGAGCTCTGGAAGATCAACAAAGGGTTGGTGATCGGGCGCATCTCGGGCTATGGGCAGACGGGTCCCTATGCGGCCAAGCCCGGTTTTGGCACCCTGGCCGAATCGATGAGCGGGTTTGCCTACCTGAATACCCATCCCGGGCAGCCGCCCACCAGCCCTCCTTTGCCGCTGGCGGATATGTTGACCGGCTTGCATCTGGCCTTGGGGGTCATGGTGGCTTTGCGCACGCAAAAGCGTGGGGTGGAAGGGGGGCAGGAGATTGATCTTTCCCTGTACGAGCCGCTCTTGGGGCTTTTGGGGCCTGAATTTCTCTATTATTCGTTGTCGGGGAATATTCCGGGGCCCATGGGAAACGAGGCGGCTTTTGCCGCTCCGCGGAACAACTTCCAGACCCGGGACGGAAGGTGGGTGGCGCTTTCGGGCAGCGCCCAGGCCCCCTTCGAGCGCATGATGGATCTGGTCGGTCATTCGGAGCTGAAGACCAAGCCCGGGTTTCGGAATAACAGCGAGCGGATCCAGACGGAGAGTCGTAGGGTCCTCAACCAGGTCATTGGCGATTGGATTCGGTCCAAGACGCGAGAGGAAGTCATCGCCGAATGCGAAAAGGCTGGGGTGACGATTGGGCCCGTTTACAACATGGAGGAGATTTCCAAGGATGTCCATGTGAAGGAGCGGGGCACCATTCGCGCCGTGCAAGAGCCGGTAACCGGGAAGACTCTTTTATTTCCTGGGAACCCCATCCGCATGCCTCCGGTCTCGCCGGAGGTCCAGTTTCCCGGCCTTCCCATGGGTGGGGCCATTGAGTTTGTTCTGGAGGACCTGTTGGGCTACTCCCCCGAAGAAGTGGCGAAGATGAGAACGGAAGGAGTGGTATGAGAAAGAGGAGAACATACGGAACCACAGAGGTCGCAGAGCAATACTCGGTGTCCTCTGTGGTTATATTTTCACAATGCGTCTAAATCAAATAGGAGGTGTGCAATGCCAGTAATGCGATCGGTATTTTATGTTCCGGGAAATAATGAAAAGATGGTGGCCAAGTCTCCAGAGTTTCCCGCCGACATCATTACCCTGGATCTGGAGGATTCGGTTCCCCCAGCGGAAAAGGCGAAGGCCCGGGAGATGACGCGGGAGAACTTGAAGCATGCGGGATCGGGA
>DASPRR010000159.1:0-4460 GCA_035624375.1 Thermodesulfobacteriota bacterium
CCTTCCTATCCCACCTATTGAAAGTGTATTCCAAATGGAAAGGTTGAGTCAATACAGAATCCCCTTGCCCATCCTCAGTTCTTAAAAAAGAGTCCTTCGAAAATAAGACCTCTGGAAAGAAGGGGGGATCTCATGGGGTTCAGGGTGGAGGAATTTGGATCATCATCCTGAGGCGGTGGTTCTTCCATGGGATCGGGCCTGTCCTGGGGGGATTGAAACGGAAAAATGCTTTGGCTCTCTATTCTGCTTGGAGGTATCTCCTCTCAGGCCTCTACCTGCGGAACATGGGAAGGAGTTTCATGGAAGGATAAGCACCCGCCGAGCCTGATGATCCAAATTCCTCCGCCCTGAACCCCAATAAGCACGAAAAACTGGGGGGCGGGCAAGAGGGGATTCTGTATTGACTCAACCTTTCCATTTGGAATACACTTTCAATAGATGGGATAGGAAGGACCAGCGCTCAAAAAAATTCCGGAGGTCGGGCGGATATGGCAGTGACCCATGTGGTTGGAAAAAAAAGAGGAAAGATCATGCTCTATGCCCTGAGCACCTGCGTCTGGTGCAAGAAGACCAAACAGCTGCTGGACCAGATGGGGGTGGAGTATGACTTCGTCGAGGTGGACCTCCTCCAAGGGGAAGCACGGACGGAGGCAACGGAGGAAGTGAAGAAGCTGAACCCCCGGTGTTCCTTTCCGACCCTCTCGATCAACGACCAGTGCATCGTGGGCTATGATGAACAGAGGGTCAAAGAGGCGCTGGGATCATGAGGGAAGAATCTACCGTTTCCTATGAGCAGGTGGAGCGGCTTTTTCAGCGACTGCACATGGAAGCCGAGGCCGGCGGATACCATCTCAACCCGGATACGCCCTTCACCAAAGACCTGGTCAAGGGCCTGTTGGTCAACGAAAAGCGGTACGGATACTGGGCCTGCCCCTGCCGTCTGGCTGCGGGAAACAAAGAGGAGGACCTGGACATCATCTGCCCCTGCGACTACCGGGACCCGGACCTGGAAGAATACGGGGGCTGCTACTGCGCCCTCTATGTCACTGGGGGGGTCCTGAAGGGGGAGCAGAAACTCCAATCCATCCCCGAAAGGCGCCCCCCTGCTGAGGAGCGAAAGAAACCCCATCGCGGGGCGGCAATGCAGGGGCTTTCCTCTCTTCCTTATCCTGTCTGGCGGTGCAGGGTCTGTGGCTATCTCTGCGCCCGCGAGGGGCCGCCGGAAGTATGCCCGGTATGCAAGGCAAAGAAGGATCGGTTTGAAAGATTTCTCTGAAAGAACCCACAAAGATGCCATCCAATAGCAGGGGAAGGTTACGAACCCGCCCCTACGAAGGCTTCCCAAACAGCCCCACCTGCTGATTCCTGGCTTCAAAGGATCTAAGAAAATTGATCGACCTTTTTTTCTTTTTAAAAGGATTCCTCATTGGTTTTTCCATCGCCGCACCCGTTGGCCCAATCGGTGTCCTGTGTATCCGGCGGACCCTGGCTTATGGCCGCCGGTCCGGCCTGGCTTCTGGGTTGGGCGCCGCCACGGCGGATGCCCTTTATGGAGGTGTTGCCGCTTTTGGCTTAACCCTCATTTCCCATTTTTTGATCCAACAACAGTTCTGGTTTCGTCTTGTTGGAGGAGTTTTTCTTCTCTACCTGGGAGTCCGGGCATTCTTATCCCACCCGGAAAGCGATCCGCCCTTGGCACGCCGATCAGACCTTGCGGGCGATTTCCTCTCTACGGTCTTTCTCACTCTTACCAATCCGTTGACCATTTTATCCTTCGCTGCAATTTTCGCCGGATTGGGGTTGGGAGCCACGGGAGGGACCTATATCGACGCAGGAGTGATGGTTCTCGGCGTTCTTTTCGGATCGGCGATCTGGTGGTGGATTTTGAGTTTCGGAGTCGATGCTTTCCGCGATCGATTCAGCCTTCGGGGTTTGCGCTGGGTCAACCGCATCTCCGGCATTATCATCTTGGGGTTCGGGGTGGCGGCCCTCGGTTCTTGTCTTGCTGCATTCTATTTCCTTTAAGTCTTGGAGAAGAACCTTTCCCCCGGAACAGCGGATTCACCCAGGAGTTGCCTTTTGATTCTGCAATCTGAAACTGGCCTTGCCCGTCTTGACTTTTCGCCAAGCAGAATAGAGATCGATTGAATCTCAGGCATTGCCGGACCACAAGCTTGTTTCTCAACAGAAAAGAGGATCGCAAAAGTGGAGGTGGGTAAGGGGAACGAGGCTTGCCCCCCTTCACTTTTGGGGAAGGAAAGGATGAGTTTACAGCTGGGTGAGGCAGGATTCTGTGGTTGTATATGGGGGTTTGGGGGTTGAGGGATTTTTTTTAAGAGGGAGCAGGAATGTTGAAAGAAGGAAAGCGGATGGAAAGATAAGGTTAGTCATCCACCGATGCCCTGATTCAGAGGGTAGGCATAGTTTTTCCTGTACGGGAGATACATGGATCGTTCCGTTGGGAAAAAGAAGGCGTTGATTGGATCGATGCGGGTGAAGAGAGCACTTAGGGTGGGGCGGAGCAATAGTCAATCAGACCTTGGCCGGTGGAGAGGATGTGGAGAAGGATCAAGATCTCCTCGTGTGCTTTTGGGGCGAATCGGGGTAAAGACAGTCGCAAGATACCGATGGAAAGGGCGGAAAGGGTTCGGGTGGTTTGGTGGCGGGGCTTGTGTCTGGGGATTTCAACAAAGGCTCTGACTTTCTGGGCTTCTTCCGTGGCCCCTAGAGCCAAACAGATCAAGTAGCTAAGCGAGAAGGCCAGAAGCAGGCGGGTCAGGTAGGGGGCGGGGTCGGAGACCCGAAAGACCAGCCCGCGCACGCCCAGGTGGGTCTTCCAGTCCCGGAATCCTTGTTCGATGGACATGCGTTTGGCATACAGGTCCACAATCTCCTTTTCGTTGCGGCAAAAACCTTTGGGTACCAGCAGATACCAGGTTTCCTTGTACCCCAGGCCCCGAAAGATGATGAGGTCGAGGGGTTCTTTGGCTCGGGAATGGTAGAAGACGGTATGTCGTTGGATTTGGCCCGGCTGATAGGGAAACCGGCTCAGGGCTCGGGGTTGGCCCTGGAAGTAAACCACGACGTTCTTTTTGGCCCGCACCAGGAAAGGAATGCCGGCTTGGGCCAGTTTTTGGAGTAGCGCCACCCGGGCATAGCCCCGGTCCAGGATGAGAAGCGGACGGCTTTCGGCAGGGAAACAACTCATGACCGCCACGATAAGAGACTGCTCCAGGATATTCTGGCTTTTTCGGATCAGGCGGTAGGTAAAACAGGAGAAAGCTACGGGCAGTACTCGGCCCTCAAAGACGGCTCCGACCAGGAGGGTTTGAATGCCCCGAATCGTCGTCTGATCCAGGATCAGGGGGACCGCGCCGCTGGCTTGGATTCCCAAAACCAGAGCCACATGGAGAGGGATCAAGACTTCCGGAGTCAGGCGGGGATTGGCCAGGAAACGGTGCAACCGTTGCTCTCTTCCCTTGGCACTGGTTTGCAGGGGGAGGCATCGGGCCAAAGCGGCCTGGGAAAGCCATCCGTTGCCCCCCCGGGCCCCATGGAATAAAGTCAACAAGGCGTAAGTCAGGAGAGCGATATTCCTAAGGAGGGTGATCCGAATCACGCCGTGATAGAGATAAAGAAGGCCCATCAGCCTGCGCAGCAGCGCATCATAGACAATTTGCTCCTGGTTGGCCGGGGCCTTCGGCGCCTTCACCTGGGGGTAGCCGAGAAGGTATTGGGAGCGGTTCGGGTTAATCCCTGGTTGCGGTGGACCTTTTTGACCAGGGCACTGACCAGGGATTCCCGATCTAGGCTCACCCGGTGCTTGGCTTTCACTTGGGCCAGGATCTCGGAGATGTGGAGGGGTTTTCGGGCTTGTTGCAGTATGTCTATCGCCATGTCCATATTAGACATACCTTCTTTTTTCTTCGGTTTTTCCTTTGGGGACTTGCGGTTTTTTAGTTGTCTGACCGTTCGGAGTTGCGCTGATAGCAATGACTCGTAAAGATCCAGGAGACCTTGGGGGATTCTGTCTTCCATGGGTATCCTCCTTGGTGGGTTTAAGAGGAGGATAACAGGTACGTGTAGGTATGTCAAGATAAAAAATACATACAGATCAATATTTCTTTTGCTCCACTTTTTTGAAAAATTCCAAAAAGTTCCCCAAAAGTGAAGGGGGGCAAGATCCTTTTTCCCGTTGACAAATTTTTATAAATTATTCAGAATTGTCCTTGAAAGAAAAATAGGTTGCAATATTTTTTTCACCAACATATTTCTTAGCTTAACTCGTTCGGAGATGCAGTGAAAAGAAAGCCGTCCTCAATTTTTGTGGTTTTGGTAATTGGATTATTTTTTCTTTTATTGCCCTCTTTTATCGGCTACCAAGAAGTCATAGAAGGTTACTTTTTTTTATCTGTGGTAAAATATGAAGATCGCGATATAGAAGATTTTTCACTTGATAA
>DASPRR010000163.1:0-3037 GCA_035624375.1 Thermodesulfobacteriota bacterium
GGGATTAGGGGATCGATTTTGGCGGAGACCCCCGAGGCCAAGGAAGCATAGGCGTTAAATGCAAAGGCGAAAGGGAGAGCAAAGGCCCCGATCACCCGGGATTTCAGTTTCCGTTCCCAGAGCAGGTAGAGAAGGGCGATACACCAGGAAAAAAAAACCAGGGACTCGTACATATTGGAGAGAGGAGCATGGCCAAAGCCCATCCGGTAAGATTCCACCCAGCGCAGGAGGATAGCCGCGGTCTGGATCCCCAGGCTGACCCAAGCTGCCAGGGTGGCGAATTTTCCCAGCCGCTCTGCCCGGAAAGCCAGGTAGATGAAGTAAAGCACCGTGCAGAAGAGGTAAAGAAAGGTCACGGCGCTGACCATTTTAGAGCTGATCATGACGGGCCTCCTGCAGCACCCTTCTTCTTTTTTTTGGAGGAAACCGCCTCTTTCGCAGCCTGCCCGATTCGATCCATCTCTTTTTCGAATTCAGACCGATTCCGGTGGCTGGAGCCGGCCATCTCCACTTGCGTTTCTCCCTTTTTCTCCGTTATTCTAACCCAAACCCGCCGATGGGACATGAAGAAGGTCATATAGAAGCCCACCATCATGAGCAAGCAACCCGCCCAAACCACCCAGACTCCCGGGTCTTTGTTTACCTGGAGCCCGGAGTAATATTTGGGCTGAATCTCCCTGACCCGGAACTCATACCGCCCGGGCTTGTGGGGAAAAAACTCGGGGCGACTCTGAAGGATCACCAAATTCTCCACGGGCCGGTCCCCCTCCAGCAGTCTGCCCTGGAAGGCCGGTCCCATGCCCTGAAGGTCGGGGATGAAGCGGTCGAGCACCAGGGAGTTGGGAGTCCCCGGGATCTCCGCCCGTACCCCCGGCTGAAGGGAAAGAGTGAACCCTCTCCTGGAAGAACGCTCCACCACATCGAGAATGGCCTTTTCTATTGAAGCCACTCCGTAGCTGGATTGATACAGGGAAATCCCCTTGTAGGTCAGAGGTTCATTGACTCGAATGGGCTCCGTCAGAACCCTCTGGCCGCCTTCCAGGATCGTCACCGTACTTTTGAACTCCTGAGGCGCTCCTGTGGGGTAGAAGGAAACGGTGAACTGATCCAGCTTGACCTTAAAACCCAAAGGCTGGACCTGCTGCCCGTTTCGCAGAAACACCTGGTCCACGGCCTCGCCTTCGGTGATGTTCACGTATCCCCTAAACCCATAGAAGGACCCGATCATGGCTCCCAGCAGAATTACCAGAATGCTGAGATGGATGCAATAGAATCCCAGCCGGGACAATTTTCCCTTTTCCGCAAAAAGGTATCCCAGCCCTTCCTCCTGCAAAGCCCGGGGCTGCGCAAAAGTTCGGGAAAGACTACTCTGAATTTGGCCCAGCGCGTCCCGGGCCGAGAGAGGAAGGGAAAACCTTCTCCCCGGCGCTGTCGCCTTCCATTGCCGATTTTCAAGCTTTATTTCCGGCTGGGAGAAAAACTTATGGACCGAGGGCCACCTTCTCAGGGAGCAGGCCATCAGGTTCAGGCTGAGAAGAGCCAGGAGAAAGATGAACCACCCGGCGTGGTACATGTCTAGGAATCCGAGGATTCGCAGGACCTTGTAGGTGGAATGACTATAAATGCGGAGGTATTCCTCTGGCGTGCCATTTTGGGGGATCAGGGTTCCAAAGATCGAGACCACGGCCAGGACAATCAAAAGGGGAATCGTCAGGCGAACCGAAGAGAGGGAATCCCAGAGGGAGGAGAGAGATCCTTTTTCATTTTCCGTGGTGGACAACGGCTACCTCATAAAAAAACTGGCGTTGAGCTTCGGCCCAACGCCAGCAAGATGGACCCAATTTGCCGATGAATCACGCCTTTTTATGGCATTTAACGCACTCGGTATCTTTGTTCTGGCTGAAGGCCTTAGTCCCGTTATGGCAGACCCCGCAGTGCTTATCCTGCCCGTGACCCTCCTTGGTCATTTTTAGGTCTTGTTTCTTCATGGGGAAAATCTTGGTATGGCAATCGGTGCATTTCATTTTTTGCGTTGTCACGTGGTTTTCATGACTGAAAACGACTGGGTCCGCTCCCTTGGGAGTAAATTTAATATCTCCTCCCCCGACCTTCTTCGCTTGGGCAAAAGCGATGCCCAGGAGGGCAAAGCAGACGATGCTGACGGTGATAACTGCAACCTTCCAAGTTTGATTTTTCAATTTTCATCCCCTTTCCAAGAAGAGTTGATAATGATTCAAATTTTGCCACTTCATGACCCTTTCTAACAAGAAATAGTTTATCCTCAGAAAGAAATTCCCGTCAAGGAGAAAAATTGGCTTGCCCCCCAGTTCTTAAAAAAAGTCCTTCGAAAATAAGATCTCTAGAAAGGAGGGGCGATCTCATGGGATTCAGGGCGGAGAAATTTGGATCATCATCCTGAGGCGGTGGTTCTTCCATGGGATCGGGCCTGTCCTGGGGGGGTTGAAACGGAAAAATGCTTTGGCTCTCTTTTCTGCTTGGAGGTATCCCCTCTCAGGCCTCTCCCTGCGGAACATGGGAGAAGTTTCATGGAAGGATAAGCACCCGCCGAGCCTGATGATCCAAATTCCTCCACCCTGAACCCCGACACGCACGAAAAACTGGGGGTGGACAAGGAAAAATTGGGTAGATAGCCTCCCCCCATCCCGGCCCTTCCAGCCAGCAATAATATCGGCAAGGATTCTACGCCGATTTATGCTAATTTAAGAGAAACAAGCGGTCCCCCTATCGCCTAAGGAAAAATCCGGGATGAACGTGGGAACCACCCACGGGAGAATTCATGATTCGGGAAAAGGAAGTCAAGTCTATTCTTTCCAAATCGGGTATTCCTGGAGTTAAATACTGTCTGAACCCTTATGTGGGCTGTGCCCATGCCTGCAAGTACTGTTATGCCACCTTCATGAAGAGATTCACCGGGCATACCGAGCCCTGGGGCACCTTCGTGGACGTGAAAAGGAATGCCCCGGAGGTTCTTCGGAGGCAACTAAAAAGAATAACTAGGGGATATGTGATGATCAGC
>DASPRR010000187.1:0-3756 GCA_035624375.1 Thermodesulfobacteriota bacterium
CCAGCGCCGGTTTCAGGGTCTTCTCCTCCCATTGTTTTTTCTCCTGTTTGATTTTTTCCAGGTCTTCCTTCATCTGAAACCTCCTTCTCCAATGGAGACTGGAAAATGGACATTGGGTGAAAGGAAAAAAGAAATCCTCAATCCGAACATGCAAAGAATATCGAGGTTCTTGCAAATCGCGAAAACAGCGGAAGTTGTCATTCCGGGCAAGCGAAGCGCGACCCGGAATCCAGGATTATCAAAGAAATCTGGATTCCGGTTCCCGGCTTAAAACCTGCCGGGACAAGTTTCGCCGGAATGACGCAGTAGGTGACTTTTGCAAGAGTCTCTCTCGAATTTAGAATTTTAATCTATATCAATGCAAGAAAAAAAAGTAGTTCCATATTATTTCCTCTCCTGAACAAAGAAGAACAGGATGAATAAAGCCGCGATCCAGGAAAGCGCCAGCATATCCCAGGCCAGGGAGTAGGAGCCCAAACGATCCACCACGTGGCCGAAAAGGGGGGGATACAGGACAACCCCCAAAAAGGTGATGGTTAAGGAAAATCCGGTGGCCAACCCCACCACTTCCTTCCGGACGATCTCCCCCATGAGGCCGAAAAGAACTCCGTGGTACCCGATGGTCGTGCTCCCCAGGAGGGCGATGAAAACAACGAGAAGAATGGATGGGATATCCGGCCCGATCCGGCCCAGGAGAAAAAGCTGGAGGACGGCTATGATTCCGATGATCATCAGGATCGATTTTCTCCTCCCGCCGGCGAGAAAATCGCTGACCAGGCCCCATCCGATTCGTCCGGCGATTCCTCCCGCTTGGACCAGAGCCAACAAAAGCCCGGCCAGGACAGTGGAGAAGAGGAATTCCTTCTTGAGGAATAGTACCAGGTGGGTGATGATCGCAAGCTGGGCCCCCGACAGGAATATTCCCATGATGGAAAGGGCCAGGATGGACCGGTTGAACAGGACCTCTCGCAACAGTCCCCAGCGCATCCCCGATGACCGATCCTCCAGGGGCGGAGCCAAGGGAATCCCGATCCGAACGGCCAGGATCGATACCAAGGTTGCCGCGCTCACCAGGATGACGGAGAGGCGCCATCCGAAAGCCAGGGCGAGGGCGGGGAGGGTGGAAGAGGCCAGGATTCCCCCCAAAGGAATTCCGGTCTGCTTGATTCCCATGGCCGTGGCCCGGCCCTGGGGAGGAAACCACCTCATCACCCCCTTGGTGGTGGCCGGATTCACGCCGCTGTAACCGATGCCGGAAAGAAGAAGGAGGACTCCTCCTATAAGAAAAGCATGGACCCAGGCAAAACCGATCATGAAGAGCCCCTGAATCCCCAGGCCCAGGGTCAAAACCCGGCGCTCCCCCAGCAGGTCGGTGATCCAACCAAAGAAGAGGGAGGACGAGACGACCCCGATGTAGATGAAGGACATCAGCATTCCCACCTCCGCATGAGTCAGGTTCAATTCATCGCGGAGGAACGGGGTAAGTGGGGGAATGCTCAGGTTGCAGAAAGCGGAGACCGCGTGGGAAAGGGTCATGACCGCGAGGAGGACCCCCAGGGAGCGATTTTTAGATTCCGTATCCATGGGGGTCCGTATTCGATCTCAACCCTGGCTCATCGCGCGCCCATGATCAGATTGGGCAGGAACAGGGTGTAGGCCGGCCAATAGGTAATCAGCATCAATTGGATAATGGTTATAATGATATAAGGGAAAACCCCCCGGATGGTTTCGGCCAGAGGGGCCTTGCCCACGCCGGAGATCACGTAAAGGTTCAGCCCGACCGGCGGGGTGATCAGGGCGATCTCCATGTTCAGGGTCATCACGATCCCGAAGTGGATCAGGTTGATGTCCAGGGCTTTCAAAACCGGAAGGATGATGGGCAGAGTGATCAGCATGATGGAGACGACTTCCAGGAGACAACCCAGGATCAGGAGGGCGATGTTGACCGAAAGCAGGAACCAGAAGGCGGTCAGGTTCATGTCTTTGGCGATCTCTACGAGTTTCGCCGGAAGACCGGCTTCGGTCAGCCAGTTCCCGATGGTGATGGCCGTGGAGATGATGAACATGATCATCCCCGCGGATTTCATCGCGTCCCCGGCGAGGGGGATGACTTTTCCGAAGCTCACCTCCCGGTAGATGAACAGGCTGATGAAGATGGCTGCCACCGCGCCCAGGGCCGCGGCTTCGGTCACGGTCACGAACCCGGAATAGATGCCGCCCAGGATGATGACCGGCATGCAAAAGGCAGGGATGGCCTTATAGCTGGTCCAGAACGTTTCTTCCCAGCTGGCCTTGGGCGCGCCCCCGATGTTCTTCCGCCTGGCGTCGAAGCGGATCCAGATCATGTAGAAGATTCCCTGCATGATCCCTGGAAGGAATCCGGCCATGAACAGCCGGGGGATGGATTCGTCGGCCATGATCCCGTAGATGATCATGGCGATGCTGGGCGGAATCATGATGGCTATTGTCCCGGCCGCAGAGATGACCCCGAGGGCGAAGGGCCGCGGATATCCATGTTCGATCATGGCCGGGACGACGATGACCCCGATGGCCAGGGCCGTGGCCACGCTAGACCCGCACAGGGCACCGAAGATCATGCAGGAGATGACCGTGACCATGGCAAGCCCGCCCCACCAGTGGCGGACCCAGCAGTTGGCGGCGTTTATGAGGTACCGGGAAGTCCCCCCCTGGACCATGAATTGGGCGGCGATGACGAAGAAGGGGATAGCCATGAGGGGGAAGGTATCCAGGGAGTTGTACATGACCTCGGGGACCATCTGGAGGGGTGCGGGTGAAAAAAAGGCGATCATGATGAAAGCCGTCACCCCCAGGACGAAGGCAATGGGAAGCCCCAGGCAGAGGAGGCCCAAAAAGACACAGAAAAGGAAAAGGACGATCATTCGTAACCTCCGTCTTTGCTCAGGTCTTCGTACCCTCCATCCCGGCTCAATTCATGGGTCTCCATGATCTCGGAGGGCTTGAAATAAAAGACCAGCCGGTAAACCCGGATCGCATACCGCAGGCCCACCAGGATACAACCAGCGGCCACGGAAAGGTAGGGGATCCAGACCGGAAAACGGAGCGCGCTGACCGACCGTTCGTCGTTGATGTAGGCGGCCGCAACGATCCTTAAGCCCAGGTAGGCGACGGACGCGCAGAAGGCCAGGGCCACCACCCCGTTGAAGACCGCCAGGTAACGGCGGGTCTTCATGGGGAACCGCTCCACGAGCAGGGTGGCCGCCACGTGGCCCTTCTCCGCCGCCAAGATGCTGGCGGAGATGAACACACCCCAGATGATCATGTAGATGCAGATCTCCTCGGCCCAGTCGGGGGGCCGGTTGAAGACATAGCGCGTAATCACGCCGTAGAAGGCAATCAGGGTGGCGGAAAGAGCCAGTAGGCCCACGATGAATTTCTCCACCCGGGTCCATCCTTTCTCCCATACGCTCATCAATGATCCTCCGCGGTTTTTTTGAGAGGAGAGGGGAATCCCTCTCCCCCTCCCTATGCTTCTCCCATCCTTACATCCCCAGAGCCTTCCTGGCCATTTCCACCAGGGCCGTGTCGTGTTTTAGATCTTTCACGATTTTGCCCTGGATGGGCATGAGATAGTTGCGCCATTTGGCCAGCTCTTCGTCGCTCGGGTCAAAGAATTCCACGCCTTTGCCCTCCATGAGCTTTCTGGCCTCGGCCTGCTCCTTGCGGGCGATCTCCCGCTGCTTGGGGACAATCTCATTCCATACGTCCGAGAAGGTT
>DASPRR010000217.1:0-14736 GCA_035624375.1 Thermodesulfobacteriota bacterium
CCAGCCAAAATAAGTATAAACCAGGAAAGTATTCCTGAAAAAGTTCTGATTAAATGTTACTATCCCATTCAATAGATGTGATCATTCAAAAATGATCTTTACCGCATCAACTTTCCAGCCCTTCTGCTTAGCTTCATCTTCGGAAGAAAATATCTCCTCTCCATTTTGCCAAAGCGACCCGTTACTCTTTTGCTCCAGCCATACTTGCGTCCCATTTTCATTTATTAGAAGGATCTTTTTGCAAATCATATTGCTTCCCTTTGGGTCTTAGCAATTTTCAGGATCCCGCTCTTCATTTCAAAGTATTGTCTTACAGTCCTCATTCCAAGCCGAATCATTTTCTGGGTATCTTAAAAACTATACCCATCTGAGGGTTATCAGGCTGATCCAAACAGCAACGAAATCAGCTGCCGAGGAACAAAGCCCGATGTCAAGGCGTCCTTTCTTCCAAAATAAAAAGCCGGACCCCCGACGGTAAATTGCACGGCGTGAGTCCGGCTGCAATCTTGCCATCGACTTCGGCAACCCGGCTATCCCCATGGGACCCGTGGCTTTCCGTCCCACGATTGCTCGTGGTTTGGCATTGTCGGTCGTCAGTGGAAGACCGTACCGCCTAATTTTACGCGGCCTTGAGTCTTCCTATATTTCCGATCTCTTTTCGGCAATGCCAGGGAAAACTTTAGGGAAATTGTGGTGGCCATTCAAAATTCTGGCGTTTCAAATAGAAGGAAACCAATAAATTCAATTTATTAAATAACTCCAATTGGAATTGAATTAGCAGCAACTTGAGGTACATAAAACCCCACCTTTGCGCTTTGGGCCGAGCGGACTTCACCGGCCTGGTTCCCTTCAAAGATGGAAAGGGGGCAGGGTTCTGCAAAGGCGCAAGGGGTGTCGGCGAGGCCCAGCGGGTGCGCCCCGCCATGGGCGGAACACACCCCATGGGCTGAGAATATTTCTGCTCCCTTTCCACCCACTCGATTGGGAGAAGAGTCTTAAGACTATCTTTGCGTCGCATTATGTCATTGGATAGATTTTAATTGTCAATTCACTCGAAAAGTGGGGCTCGATTCCTGTCATATTCAAGCTGAAAACCCCATATTTATTGAATAAATCATTTTAGGATTGATAGGCAATTATTTACGGTATGAAGTTTGCACCCTTTCTCGGTGTGCGGAGAAAAATATAGAATCTTCCGGCTTAAGAATGAAAACAAACAAAACCAGAGAAATCTTTTTCAAAATGTGGCGATTTTTTAGTAGGGCAAAAGGGAAGGTATCAAATAACCCCCAATCCTTTTTGCAACTGGCTAATGAAAATCAGATGAAGGAAAATCCTCAACTCAAAATCGCCGAAAAATATCAGAAGCAAGGTGAAAAACAGAGACCTCGCCAGGAGAATCTGAGGTCCGCGAAACTCTTTTGCGATACTGGGAAAAAACAAAAGGGAGCAGCAATTTGCCCAAAGCTCTTGAAACAGGGCTCAGAGATGGAGTTGATGAGGGAATGTAATTCAGATGCAAACAAAGATGATCACAATCGAATCGTAAAAGCCCCCATGCTTCTTCTTCCTGATACGGAAATCTCCCGTTTCTTTGATCTTGCGAAAATATTGGAGGCAAACAGCTCATTGGAATTGGGAGAAATCAGATCAATCACCATAGAAGAAAGTTATAGACCTGAGATTTTTTTGGAAGAAAGAAAACAAGAGATTTAGAAAGAATATAAAGCTTTGAGCACAATCTCCGGGGAAAATATGCTCACCTTGTCACAGTTTTCAAACCGGCTATCCAAGTGGTAATGATTTTTTAGGGATGGGATTTCCAGGTTGATGCTATAGAAATGTCTTTGACCTGGTTCCTTGACCTCATCAAATCGAAGTATTTGCCAGGGCAATATAGAGGGGACACTGAACGGTATAATTGAAGGTCCCAGAAAACGGACTGCGGCTGATTCCGCAATCTGCAGCCCGATCACATTCAAATCCAGCCAAAAATTTACGGTCCTTCTTATAAAAATATTCTACATTAACATGGGCTATGCCCCCCAATTTCTTACACGGGTAATCCATAGATTCCATTTTCAGCGTATCCATTTTTGGCTCCGGTGATCAGCATAGTGGTAAATTCCTTTGGGAATGAATGGGCAAAACTGTGTAATTTTGTACTAAAAAGACAGTAGGTAACCAAAAAGCCACTGGCATTTCCACCACTGGCTTCGGCTGCGGAGGGCGAGTTCCAATGGCTTGCCCTGCGGGGATGTTCCAGGTGATTTTGGTTGCGGATTATTGTATTGACAGCGCGCTTTTTTCAATCATGATTTTTGATACCTTCTCCAATTTAGTTGGTGCCCAATTATTGAGAAACAAACAAGAATTATTGGTTTAATACAGGTTTACATTTCCAAGAGCCTTAAGGTATTCGGCTTTTCCGTTTTAGATTTTCCGATTATTCTTAGGTCTTTTGCCAAGGTTAACAAATTCCCGGGCAGGGGCTTCTAAGAGTAAGGTCGAAAAAAATGGCGCAGTTGCCATTTAAGCAGATTTGCCATAAGTTTCAATACATCCCGATCGATCAGAAGACCATTCTTACCGAATAAATTGGAGAAAATTCATTTTTGGGCCTTCTTCCAATCGGGTGGGTGATTTCGGTCGATTATCTATCTGCCCATGTTTTCTCTGCCAGTAGGCGGGGGTTGGCCCGGGCCCATTGGGTGCCTTCCGTCCGTGGCAGGATCTCAATGAGGCAGTGGCTCTTTCATGGTTCCGGGTAGGAAAATTCTTGGGTTGGCCGGGTCTGACCAAGGGTTCAGTTTTCCGCGACGGGATCGGCGGCAGGTGCCTTGCGGAAATCAAGGGACCGCTTCAGAATCCGAGCTTTTTCCCGCCGATTCTGTCCTGCCATGGACGGGAAGCACCCCCTGGGCCTTTGAGGGAGAACTGTTTGGGTATTCTTACCCATTCGATTGGGAGAAGGCCCATTAGGAACATGATCGAAAATTCGTTGCAGAATTTGCGTAGCCGATTTGAAATGGAGGGGAAACTCCGCCGGGATTATACCTATGTCAAGGATTGCGTCAGAGCATTGATTGGGGCGCTTGCGGCAGAAAACGAAAAATTGGAAAATCCAGCTTACTTAGCGAGGTCTTATCAATAATTTCTGCACCAAGTCCCTAGAACACCGCCGTCTTGTCTTTTTCAGGTCTTACCCATCTGCGAAATCTGCGTAGTCTACGGATTCAGGGTTTTCGTTTACGTCCGGGAATACCGCTCCTCGATCCGAAGCAGTTCGTTCCGCGTGGCATCGTCCAAGGTGGGCTGTCGAGGCGCCGCGAGGAGGGCATCCACACGGTCTTCGGCCCGAGTGATCAGGTTGCTCCGCGCATCCGCGAGGGAACGCTGAAGGCGGACCCCGAGCCGGGGCTCGAAGATATTTCCCCGAAAATGTTGGAAGGTGTGGGGCGAGCTCATAAACTCGCCCGAGATTCCTACCCTGCGGATCTCCTCCAGGGCCAGGGTCTCTTCGTCCACCCGGAACCCGGCAAGGTACTTTCTAATCATCCGGACGATTTCATCGTCGATGACCGCCTGGACGGGGGAGACCGTCTTTTCTGATTCGAAGGAGCCAATCCCCCACACAACGCTCACTCTCGCCTGGGCATGCGTCAAGGCAGCCAGGGTCTTTTCCATGGCGTTCTGCGCCTCATATCCCAGGGAGTCGGAGCAGATCCAGGAGGCGGAGGGGACCCGGTAGAACCGGGCGAGGTCCGCGCCGGCTGCGGCGAAGAGACAGTTTTCGGGGCTCCCGGTAACGGCAAAGCCGAAACGCATGTCCATCACGTGGGCAAAGCCCAGGTTGAAAAAGCACGGCCGGCCGGGCTCCAGAACCTGGTTGATGATGATCCCGCTCAGGATCTCCGCCGTGCCCACCACCGCAGTCCCGGCCAGGGTCACCGGGCTCGTGGCGCCCGCCATGGGCTCGCCGTTGACCGTGCAGGGGATCCCGTGGCCCGCGGTCGCCTTGAAAACCCCGAGGGCCAGGTTCGTCCACCGCAGCGGTCCGTGGGCGGTGAAGCCGATGCTGAAGAGCGGGTTTTCTCGGAGTGATTTCCCTCCCGCAAGAACCCGGGCCATTTCGATCATGGCCTCGCCCCCCCGGGGGGTAAAAGAGAGGGGGCGGAGATGTTTTCCGGTATTCTCGGCCATGATCCGGAAACCCACGAAATCACGGTGGGGGGGCGGGGTATCCTCGGTGGCCGTGCCCACGATGCATTCCACCTCGGCGAGGTTCTCGATCACCCAGGCGAAGTCAGCCAGGTCCTTCCGTTCGATGGGACGGAATCCTTTCCGGTCGAGATAAAAGAGGGCCGCCGCGGTCCAAAAGCCCGATTCTCCCTCCGGGGAGACCTCCCTCCGGTTGCCTTTCCGGTCCGAAATCGGGAACCTATCCGGAGCCAGGGAGAGGTATTCCTTTACCATGGCCCCAGGAAACCGCACGACCTGGGCCCCGACGCCGGGCTTGGCGCCGGAGGCCAGAAGCTTTTTCACAATCTCCTCGTCTTCGACCCGCACACCCGGGTCCTCCAGGAGTGCTTTGGCTGCCCCGTCGATTCTTTCGATGTCCGACATACTCAACATAGAAGATACTCCGAGATCATAATGTAGGGCGGCCCGATGTGGCCGCCCACAAAATGGACAACCATTACGCGCTTCGCGTGATTGCCGCTACGATTTAGTTGCGTCTCTGCAGCATCGCATTTGCCGAAACTGCAAAGGGTGAAGCCGAGGAGATTTCTCGGTCCCCGGGCCTACTCTTCAATTCCCAGGTACGCCTTTTTGACCACAGGATCTTCAGCGATCTTTTTTCCTTCTCCTTGGGCGACCATCCGGCCGGTCTCCAGGACATAGGCGTAATCGGCGATGATCAGGGCCTTCTGGGCGTTCTGTTCAACCAGGAGGATCGTGAGCCCATCCCGGTGAAGGGTCTCGATCATCTTAAAAATCCCCAGGACCATGAGGGGGGCGAGGCCCAGCGAGGGTTCGTCCAGAAGCAGGGTCCGCGGTTCGGACATGAGGCCCCTCGCGATGGCCAACATCTGCTGTTCCCCTCCGGAAAGAGTCCCTCCCGCTTGGACCTGCCGCTCTTCCAGAATAGGAAAGGTGCGGTAGACCTTCTTCAAGTTCTCCTCGATCCGCTTGCGGTCGTGGATCATGTAGGCCCCAAGGAGGAGGTTTTCCTTCACGGTGATGGAGGAGAAGATCTTGCGTCCCTCGGGAACCTGGACGACGCCCAGGCGGGCGATCAAATGGGGTGAGATGACGAGGCTCCGCCCTTCGAAGATAATCTCTCCCCCCGAAAGCGGGACCATCCCGCTGATAGCGTTAATGGTGGTCGACTTCCCGGCGCCGTTGGCCCCCACGATGCTGATCATCTTCCCGTCCGGGATGGCCAGGGACACCCGGTCGAGGGCGGTAATCCCGCCGTAGCGTACGGTGATTTCTTTGACTTCAATCATGCTTCACTTTAGCGCACTTGAGGAATTCAAGGCACTTGAGGCACTTCTCTATACCTCGTCGCCGAGGTACGCCTGAAGGACCTGCTCATTCTTCTTGATTTCCTCGGGCCGTCCTTCGGCGATCTTTTTGCCGAAGTCGAGGACATGGAGGGTGGTGCAGATCTTCATCACCAGCTCCATGTGGTGCTCAACTACGATCATGGACAGCTTCTTCTCCTCCCGAATCTTGAGGAGGGTGCCCATGAGCTCCCGGATCTCTTTCGGGTTGAGCCCTGCCCCCGGCTCGTCGAGAAGAAGCAGCCTGGGCGAGGCCATCAGGGCCCTGGCCAGCTCCAGCCTCCTCTGCAGGCCGTAGGGGAGGTTGTAAGGGAAGTAAGCGGCGTATTTTTCCATGCCGAAGTAGGAGAGGTAGCTCTTGGCCAGGTCCGCGGCTTCCTTCTCCTCCCGCCGGACCCGGGGGAGGCGGAACATCTCTTCCCAGACGGTGTAATGGGTCTTCACTCCATAAGCCACCGCGAGGTTGTCCAGGACATTGAGGTTCCGAAAGAGCCGGATGTTCTGGAAGGTCCGGGTGATGCCCAGAGCGGTAATCACATGGGCGGGCCTCCGGGTGGTCTCCTTGCCGTAGAACCAGATCTCACCGGTGTCCACCGGGTAGACTCCGGTGATGAGGTTGAAGACCGTCGTCTTCCCCGCTCCGTTGGGGCCGATGATCCCGGTGATCTCGTTCTCCCGCTGGAGCATGGAGAAGTTGGCCACGGCCGCCACCCCACCGAAGTTCTTCGAAACCTCGGTGACTTTCAGGACCTCCGCGGTCATCCCGCCTTCCTCCTCCAGAAGAGGAGATTGCCCGGGGTCAGCTCCCAGTTCCCGAAGATCCCCTGGGACCGGAAGATGGTCACCAGGAGGACCGCAAAGGCCAGGAGCACGTCCCTCCATACGTCCACGAACCGGAAGAACTCGCCGAAGGAGTAATAAACAATGGAGGTGACGATGGCGCCGGTGATACTGTTGACGCCGCCCACGAAGGTGATGATGATCAGCTTGGCCGATTCGAGCCAGTTGAAGAGGTTCGGTTCGATGAACATGATCACGAAGGCATAAAGGGCCCCGCCGTAGGCGGTGATCGCCGAACTCAGGATGAAGACGGTCATCTTGTGCCGGTAGACGGGGATGCCCATAAGGGTGGCCGCCAGCTCATCATCCCGGATGGCGATGCAGTTCCGCCCGAAACGGGACCGCTTGAGGCAGGCGGTGATCAGGGTGATGACCACGATGGAGAGGATGATCGTGGGCAGGCCGATGAGCTTGGGGATTCCGGCCACGCCAAGCGCCCCCCCGGTGAGCTGGGCTAGGTGGAGCAAGGCCGCCCGGACCATCTCGCCGAAGCCGAAGGTGACCAGAAGGAAGTAATCCCGGTGGAGGCGGAGTGTGGGGAGGCCGATCACAAACCCCACCAGGACCCCCATCCCCACCGCCAAAGCGAGACAAGCGGGAAAGGGCAGGTTGAACTTGAGAAAAGCGATGGCGGCTGTGTAGGCGCCGATGGAGAGAAACCCCCCCTGCCCCAGGGAGAAGAGACCGGTGAGGCCGGTCATGAGGTAGGCGCCCAGGACCAGGATCGTGTGGAGACAGGTAATTTCGAGGACCTTGAGATAGAATTCCATATAAAAGAATCAGAAGTCAGGAGCCAGAAGCCAGGAGAAAAAATCCTTATTCTGACTCCTGGATTCTGAATTCTAGGCCTTTATAATGTACCTCTTCCCCGCGATGCCCTCGGGGCGGATCATGAGGAGCAGGAAAATGGCCCCATAAACGGCGATCTGGGTGAGGGAGGACCCGATCTCCGCGATGAGGAGGCTCTCCGCAACGCCCAGGAGGAGCCCGGCGATCACCCCGCCTCCCAGGCTTCCCATACCCCCGATGATGGAGGCGATGATCCCTTTGAGAATCATGCTTCCGATAAAGGGGTCCACATTGTAGGTCATCCCCAGGAGATATCCCGTGATCCCGCCGAGGACCCCGGCCATGAAAAAGGCCGAGGAGATAATATGATCTACATTGATTCCCATGAGGCTCGGGGTGCGGATGTCCGTCGAGGCTGCCCTTAAGGCGATGCCGATGCGGGTGCGCCGGATGACCCAGGTGAGCAGAAGGAGGACCACCGCGGTAATGGAGAGCATCATGAGGTACGTCTTCGAGACTGTCAGGTTCCCCAGGTGGAAGGCCGTCTGCTTCATGAATTCGGGATAGGGGAAGTAGTCGTCCCCCAGGGTAGCGGAGAAGAACTGCTGGACCAGCATGGCGGCGGTGATCGAATTGACCAGGAAGAGGGTCTGGGGGGCGCCCTTGAGGCGGATGGGCCGGAAGATGAGTTTTTCAATCAGGACGCCGATGAATCCCCCCGCCACCGTAGTCAGAATCAGGGTCACGATGAAATTGGAGTAGACCTGGCGGGCGAGAAAGTAGCCCAGGTACGCGCAGATGGCCACGAGGCCGCTGTGGGAGAAGTTCGAGAACTTGAGGATGTTGAAAATCAACCCGAACCCCACGGCCTCGAGGGCGTAGACCCCGCCCAGGGAGACACCGTTGAAGAGCTGCTGGAGCAGGACGCTGAAATCCACCAGAGAGCCTCTAGAAAAAAAACAGGATTCAGGTTTCAGGATTCGGGAATCAGGTCCCCGGTCTCAGGATACAGGATTCAGGACTCAGGTCCCCGACTTCCAGCTCCTTTCTCCTGACTCCTGTCTTCTGTTTGCCCGGCGGGATTCCGTCTTTTCGGAAAGGCCGATCAGATATCCTTCGGGTAGTACTTCAACAGGACCGTCTTGATCTTGTCGCCCTCGAACTTGAGGATCGACATCTTCAAGCCCACGGGGCGGTGGGTTTTGGGGTCGATGTTGATGGTCCCGATCAATCCTTCGTACTTGGTCGTCCCCGCCATGGTGTCGCGGATGATCTTCGGGTCGGTGGACTTGCATCTCTTGATAGCTTCGATGATGAAGCCCACGTCATCCCACCCGGAGAAGGAGTGGAGCCGGGGCAGTTCGCCGTACTCCTTGTTGTACTTGTCGATGAAGGGCTTCAGGCTCGGGTCATCCCGGGAGATGTTGAGGGGGAAGTAAGCCCCGTCGGCTGCCGCGCCAGCCACCTTGTCCATGGGCTCGTACCAAGAGTTGTTCCCGAGCATGGTCGTCTTGATCGCCAGTTCGCGGACCTGCTTGGCCGCGTTGGCGTTCTCCGGCACGTAGTTGGGAATGTAGAGACCTTCCGGCCCCAGGGCCTTCACCTTGGTGAGCTGGGCCTTGAAGTCGGCGTCGCCGGCCTGGAACTCGAAGTTCCCCAGCAACTTCTTCCCCCGCTTCTTGACGTAGTACTCGAACCCCTTGGCCAGCATGAAGGAGTAGGAGTTCGACGGCGTGAAGAGCTGGGCGAAGGTGTTCAGCTTCAACTCATCGATGGCATACCCCGCGATCATGTAGGACTGCTGGTAGCTCGATGGCTGGAGGAGGAAGCAGTACGGGTTGACGCGGCCGGGGTTTTCGGGGTCTTCCATCTTGAAGTCCGGGGTGGTCACGCGTTCGTCCAGGGCCCGGGCGACCACGGGAACCTTCACCTGCTCGGCCACGGGCGAAACCGCCAGGCCGATGTTGGAGATGAGGGACCCGTACACCGCGGAAACTTTGTCTTCCTTGGCCAACCGGGAGTAAACCTTCACACCTTCCGTGGGGCTCATCTTGCAGTCGTAGGCGATGAGCTCGATCTTTTTTCCGAGAAGTCCGCCGGCGGCGTTGGCTTCCTTGACCATAAGCTTAGCGCCCTTGAGAGCGTCATTCCCCCACTGGGCGGAGCCGGCGCTCAGGTCGGCGTACATTCCGATCTTGATCGTCTCTTGAGCCGCAGAAGGCATGGCGCACACAAGGACCATCGCCAAAGGAAAAAGGACGCTGAACAGACTCTTCTTCATAAAACCCCCTTTATATCCGTTCTCCTTAAATGTTGCGTCGACAGGAATACAGGAATGGAATTCTTTAGAAATTTATTATATTTTCCTCGGTTTTCCCTTGTCAAGCGGAAAGCGGCCCTTGCGGACCTTGCCCACCCCCAGTTTTTAAAAAAGAGTCCTTCGAAAATAAGATCTCTGGAAAGGAGGGGGGATCTCATGGGGTTCAGGGTGGAGGAATTTGGATCATCAGGCTAAGCACCCGCCGAGCCTGATGATCCAAATTCCTCCACCCTGAACCCCAACAAGCATGAAAAACTGGGGGTGGGCAAGAAGGCCCACTTCATTGACACGGTTGGAAATCCATTTTTATAATCATATTGAGGGAAAATATCGAAAGGGGAGTCGTCAGGTGGCTGGGCCAAAGTTGAAATATCTGGGTTTAACGGAAAGAGACCTTGATTTTCTGGTGGAGACTGTCTCCCCCGAAGCCCGGGATAAAGGCCGGCTCAAGCAAGTCATCCGGGAAGACAGAGATATCAGAAATTCCTACGTAGGGGATGAAAAGGTTTTTCAAAGATTAATGGACGAAGAAGAGAGCTTTGTAAAAATCTCTCCCATCCTCTTCTTTGAGGTCCTGCTGCGGAAGGCGGCGCAGGATTTGGAAAAGGCCCAGTACACGGTCGAAAAGTCCAGAACCATGAAGATCCCGATCTTCGATACTCAAGAGGTGGTTGGACTTCTAAACAGGGAAGACCTGCTATTTTATTTGGCGGATATGCTTTCGTCCTTCACCCGAGTGGAGAGTTATACCATTCCTGTCAGGATCAGGGAGGGAATCTGGGAAAGGGTCCGGTTTAACGACCTGGATATTCTCAGCCTGATGCGGTTCTCCCAGTTCGTGGATAATGAACACCGGCTTGGCTTCTACAAAAGGATTGCTGATATCTGTCTCTTCATCATGGGAATTTTCCCCGACTATGCCGAACGCGATTATCGGTATCCTTTTTCCGGCCAGGTGCGCCCGCATGTTCGCGGGAAGCTGAGGATCAGCCCGGCGGACTATGCGGAAGAGGGGCAGAAATTCTATAAACTCGCTGCGCAACATCCGTCCGCCAGAGAAATGCATTTGGAAGAGATTTTCTGGGCCCTTCACCGCAATTTTCAAAAGGCCAAAAAGCCGCTGAACTTTATCGCCGACTACTACCTCCAATACCGGCGGGATAGATTTTTTGGATGACCCGAGGGTGAAGGTTCAGTCCGATGCCGCCATTCAGATCGATGGGTGGTGTGAGGCCAAAGTTTGCCGTTTTTTTATGCCCCAAGCTTCCGTTGGCCGGAGTCCTTTATTTGGTCGTTTTGATCCCGGACTTCTGGAGGTAGTCCTTAAACCACTCATATTCCTTCCTTACCTTTTTCTCCAGCCCTTCATGGTCGAGGTAATCGTAGGGGACATCGAAGCTTGTTAGGACTTTCTGGAAGGAAGGCTCCAGGGTGACTTTGCGGATCGCCTCGCCCAGCTTCTGGCTGATGGACGGGGGCAGGCCCTTGGGGGCAATCACATCGATCCCCGCTGGGGGGACATCGGGGCAGCCGATCTCCCTCAGGGTCGGTACGTCGGGAAAAGAGGGGTTGCGCTTCTCGGCGTTGACCTGGACGAGAAGGCGGAAGACTCCCTGCCGCACGTAGACGATCTGGCTGGACCCGGTGGAGAAGTCCGCGTGACCGCCCATGAGCATGGTGCTGGCGTCAGTGCCCCCTTTCGTCGGGACATGGCGAAAGGTGAGACCCTTGCATTGAGCCAGGAGCTCGGCGCTGATCTGCTGACGGGTGTACATGCCTGTCGAAGTGTAGGACATTCCGGGGTGGGCCTTGGCGTGGGCGATAAACTCATCCAGGGTCTTCCACGGAGAGTCGCTGCGCACGACAAAGGACCCGAAGTAGGTGGCGTACTGAGCCAGGAAGGTAAAGTCCTTGAGCGGATCGTAGGCGAGTTTTTGGAGGAGGGGGTTGGCGGTCAGGGCTCCTTCGCTGATCACTCCCAGGGTGTACCCATCGGGCTTCTTGCTCGCCACCAGGCCGGCGCATACCGTGGTTCCCCCGCCCGGTTTGTTCTCCACGACCACAGGGACCCCCCACATCTTCTCCAGGCCGCTGGCCAGGGACCGGGAGGAGACATCCGTGCTGGCCCCGGGGCCGTAGCCACAGAAGATGGTGATCGGCTTGTCCGGGAACTCGGGAAAGGCCGGAGAAGTCAAAAGCAGAAAGGCCATGCCCAAAATGATTGCTGAGGTCTTCCGATAGTTCTTTCTCGTTCCCATCCCCTCAAACCCTCCTTTTTCCTTTTTGGAATCGTCTCCCGACGCAAGAGCCTTATAAGGGTAACGGCTAAGAAGAAAAGGCAAGAATGGTCCGATTCAAGGCGAATCATAATGGTTTGGCGCTTGATAGTCAAGGATACAAGAATTTTCAATTGATGCTTATCGAAAAAAGTTTCAGGACTGCAATCTTGGGATTTCAATTTCCTATAATAAACCGGACATCGGTTCGGTCTCCTTAGGATCCCCGATTTGAAGGACCCCGGCGGAGGTTGGACATGCCTCGGAACGAGGAAAGGGCTTATGTCCGTAAGAGCAATGCTTGCTCTTCCAGCATCAAGGAATTGGGCCAGCCGATAGATAGGACCGCATTAGGGGGCCAGGACTATTTTTCTATCTAATGATCTGGCAGTTAGCCCAATCAGAAGGGTTCTGATTGAAATCTGGCGCAATAAGTCTAAGGCTGCTCAAATCCAGCTTCCTTTTTCTTGTCCCACAATGCCACAGACTGTTTCTTTATTCCCCACCACGATCTCCTTGCCATTTATCTTCAATCTTTAAAATCTGTTGAAATATAAAGGGTTCCGTTTTCTGCCGAGTTGGCAGGTCTTTTGCTCTCTATGAAAAGGAGAAGATAGACCAACAAAAAAAGTCAGCCGGGGGGAGTTAATGGCTAAGTGGGGATAAGGAGGTGCATAGCTATCGAATATCTCGTTGTAGTCAAAGAAGAGACTAACCTCCTTTTCGATTGATGCGCAACGAAAATCGGGGGTATGAACCGAATTATCCCCTCTTTTTCTATGTTCCACGGGGAGAAGTCAGAGCTCCCCTTTGATATTTCCCCGGAGGTCCCCTTTTCTTGAACCCGCCGGATTGACAGAATCTTGGGTAAAAAAGGGAAAAGAAGAATGAAAACAATATTTGCCTCAGTGGTTGTACTGGCGCTGCTAACCTTTCCCCTCTTTGCCATGACGAAAGGGTAGGAAGAATCTTTGAAACAGTCTTGGGGTTGCTCCCCATCGCCGTAAGATACAGAGTCAATCGCTGAGAGTGACTCAAAGAAAGGAGTGGAAGAGATGAACAAAATGTGGGCTGTGGTAGCAGTAGTTCTTGTTTTGGGCCTTGGCTTTGCGACTGGTTCTCAAGCCAAACCTATGAGCCAAAGCGGGCTAAGAATTTACGACACAACAAAATTGATAGGGAGTACGGTAAAATCCCCTGATGGAGTGACGCTGGGCCAAATCTTTGATCTGGTGGTTGATTCCCAGGGCCATGTGGATTTTGCAATCGTTAGCCAGCCGGGTTTTGAAGAATTCCCAGGTCGGCTGGTAGCGGTTCCTTTTAGTTCCCTGATGATTTCAGAGGGGAAGTCTCAGCAAGCCCAAGTGGTTCTCCACGCTGACCAAGAGAAATTTTATGAAGCCCCAAGTTGGGGTGACAAAAATCTCGCTGACCGGCAACAGGCCGCTTCGCTGGACAGATATTTCGGAGTTAGTCCCTATTGGCCAGAAAAAACCGGACAGGCACCCAGACAGTAAAACGGTGAAACCTATCTATCTTTTATTAAAAGGCGAGAGAGTCGTGCTCTCGCCTTTTTGCATTCGATCCACAAATGAATTTTAGCATGCCAGGGAGTTGACTGGTGTGAGCACTAAAAATCCTCCCTTGGGATTATTTTGTCAGATTTCATCCCTAGGCAAAGGTAACGAATAAATATGAATGGCTCCTTCTGACCCGCCTTGTCCGTGGGATGTTTTTTTGGAATTGTAGCAATCCTTTGCCGCGAAGCGACCGGTTGAAAAATCATCCGTCCATGGGATTCAGCGGCTGGCTATATCCCAGCCGGCCCCTTCCTTTTTCCAGTAAGGGATTTGGCCATAGTATCGGTAAATTTCTTCCCATTGGTTCGGGCGCATTTTCATTCCTTTCGATCGGTCGTAAGGCGGTGCGGCGAGAAGTCTTTGCCGGTCAAAATTCAGGATTACCGTCTTTTCTGGAGACTTTGCCTCCGAAATGGAGAAAGCGCTAAAAGGAACCAGCACATATCTTGCAACATCAAAGTCTTCAATGGCACCTTGATAGAGAACCACGAAGGGAAGGCCCATGGGGTCCAGGGTGATGTCACTAATCATTCCCAAGTCCTCCCCGACGGGATTCTTTACCTGCATTCCGATTAAGTCGGTCAGGGTGGATGGCAAACCTTCCTTTTCGGCCAGAGAACCTTGCGAGGTCGAATAAGCTTCAATTCCAAGGCTCAAGAATGAGACCAATACCGATATGATTACAATTTTCTTCGACATCTCCGCCTTCTTATCGTTTTTTAAATCGAAATATTTTGGTGGAATCTCCAGAATTTCATTTGTTTTTTAAACCCAGGCTTTATCGGCCTCACAATGATTTTGATGCCCTCTATCGAGAATGGTTCCGACAGGAAATTCCGATCCGGGTCTTAAAAACATCTTCAGGTCCCTAAATCACAGGATGCGCCCCTCATCTTTGGCAGATGCAAAAAAAACGGAGGAGGCTTACAATAATTCAGGATGCATGGGTAGTTGGCGGGATGGCCACAAATGATAAAGATCGACTTGAATCCCATTCTAGTAGCACTGGGGCCCATCCGGGTGACCTGGTACGGAATGATGTATGTCCTTGGGTTTATTCTCTCCTATCTTTTGGTCCGATCTCAGGTTCAGAAAAAAGATTTTGGCATTTCCTTAAAGGAGGTAGAAGGTCTCTTTTTTGATCTCTTTCTGGGATTGATCATAGGGGCCCGCCTGGGCTATGTGCTCTTTTATGACCTCCAGGCTTACCTCTCCAATCCCCTTGAAATTTTTGCTGTATGGCATGGCGGGATGTCTTTCCACGGGGGCCTGATCGGAGTCCTCATCGCCGCCGTTCTTTTTTGCAGGAAACAGAAAAAGTCATTTTGGAAACTGAGCGACCTTTTCGTCGTCACTGCCCC
>DASPRR010000225.1:0-2530 GCA_035624375.1 Thermodesulfobacteriota bacterium
GCCCCTGGGAGTGCAGATCTTCGGTTCCAACCCAGAGTCCATGGCAGCCGCAGCCAGGATTGCGGAAGGGTGCGGGGCGGGACTGGTGGACATTAACATGGGATGCCCGGTGAGGAAGGTGGTCAGCGGGGGATCGGGGGCGGCTTTGCTGAAGGACCTCAAGAAGGCAGGGGAGATCATGGAAGCGGTTCGCAAGGCCGTCTCTATTCCCCTTACGGTTAAGATTCGCACCGGATGGGATGAAAAAACCCTCAATTTTCTCGAAGTCGGGAGGATCGCTCAGGAGAACGGGGTGGACGCTATTACCCTCCACGGACGCACCCGGAGGCAGGGGTATGCATGCAAAGCTGACTGGGAGTCCATCGCCCAGGCCAAAAAGCATCTGCGCCTCCCGGTGATCGGCAATGGGGACCTGAATTCCCCCGAGGCAGTCGGCCGCTTCTTCGCCCTCACGGGGGCCGATGGGGCCATGATTGGGCGGGGAGCGCTGGGAAATCCCTGGATTTTCCGACAGACCCTGCAGTTCTTCCAAGGGGCTTTTCCCGAGCCGCCCTCCCTGGAAGAGAAAGAAGAAACCATCCTCCGCCATCTCCGGATGATCGTCGATTCCCGTGGTGAAAAGCACGGGATCCGGGAGTTCCGCAAGCATCTCCTCTGGTACACCCGGGGGCTCCGGCAAAGCTCAGAGTTCCGCTCCCAGGTAGCCAACTGGGTAACCTATCCCCAAGTTGTCGGAAGGACCCAGGAGTATTTCGAAAAAATTCGGAAACTCCATCTTTCCTCTTGACATTCCTTTTTATTCTCCTTAGATTCTTTGCCCAAGCATCATGATTGGCCAATAAATTTTTCCCGGCCTGGGGGCCCTGAATTTTTCAGTAGAGCCCGGTCTGCGGGTTGAAAAAAAAACGGAGGGGGAAGGGAAGTATGACCATTGAATTCCGAAAGGTTTGGGCAGGGCCGCTGACCCAATTCTGTCAGAGGGTCTTCGAAAAATTGGGAGTTCCTTCCCAGGACGCCCTTGCCACCACAGAGGTCCTGGTGCTGGCCGATCTGCGGGGGATCGATTCCCATGGAGTAGCCAGATTGCGGCGCTACTATACGGGATTGAAGAACGGGGTGATGGTGCCCAGACCGAACCTCAGGGTGGTTCGCGAGACCCCGGTCACGGCCTTGATCGACGGGGGGGCCGCATTGGGACAGGTGGCCGGGAAACGGGGCATGGAAATGGCCATCGAAAAGGCGCTGAAAAATGGATTGGGTTTTGTCTCCGTCGGCAACAGCAACCATTACGGGATTGCCGGGTATTACTCGCTCATGGCTTTGAAGCACGACCTCATTGGCATTTCCCTGACCAACTCGGATGCCTATGTGGTTCCCACTTTCGGCAAAGAAGTGATGTTAGGGACGAACCCGATCAGCGTGGCTATCCCAACCTTGAAGGAGAGACCCTGGGTGCTGGATATGTCCACTGCTGTGGCCACCCTGGGGAAGGTTGAAGTCTACAACCGAATGGGCAAGAAGCTTCCCCACGGGTGGGCCACGGACGACAAAGGCCTTTCCTGCGACGACCCAGGCCGGGTCCTGAGCAATATCCGGAGCAAGACCGGCGGCGGACTCCTGCCCCTGGGTGGGGAAGGGGAGGAATTGGGGGGGCACAAAGGCTATGGCCTGGATATCTTGATTGATATCCTGAGCGGGGTCCTCTCCGGGTCGGGAAACACCAACTTGCTCTACCCCAAGACGCCCGAGGGAAAACCCTTGCCTTCTCTCGTGGGCCATTTCTTCGGTGCCATGAGAGTCGATTTCTTCCGCCCTTTGGAAGATTTTAAGAGAGACATGGACGACATGATCCGGCGCCTCAGAAATTCGAATAAGGCCGAGGGGCAGGACCGGATTTACATCCATGGCGAAAAGGAATATGGACTGGAAGAAAAGTATCGCAAAGAGGGAATTCCCCTCTACTACAAAGTTTACGAAGACCTCAAAGCGATCGGCGACGAAGTGGGAGTGTCCTTTAACCTATGAATGATGCTGATCGGTCATAGCTCATTGAAAATGATTTTGGCTGTGAGCGATGAAGTGCGGGAGATTCCTCAGTCCACTTGATTAATTTGTACTTTCCGCAAGAGCGCGAGTAGGGGACCGATTCCTTCAACCGGCTCGAGACCTGCCCAGCCAAGAAATTCGGGCATGACCGTTTCAGGTTCTTTGCGGGGGTAGGGACCTGCGGAAAGATGATGGATGAGCTTCATGGTCTTTAAACCGTCGAACCAGTCGTGGAAACCTTTCCATAAATTTCGGGAAGTGCGGAAATTCTGCTGCAACTTTTCCCATATGAGTTCGAATTTATTTTCTTTCAAAAATTCAAATAGATCGGAGGAAATCTTTAAAGTTTTTTCTTGAATTTCTACCCCTGCCAAACCCAGGCTTTGAGCCACCAAATCCAGCCAGCGGGCAAGAATTTGGAAGCATTCCACCCGGTAGAATAAGACCGCGCCTTCTTTTCGGGACAGCAAGTCGGTCATGCTGC
>DASPRR010000230.1:0-3470 GCA_035624375.1 Thermodesulfobacteriota bacterium
AGTACCAGATGAAGGAATATCGCCCCCCGACGCTGGAAGAAATGGTTGGCGCTTTTCAGGCGGTTGGAGGCGCGGGCCTTAAAAATGTGAGGCTGGGAAATACGGGAATCTTTGCTCATACCGAAGATCAAATTCAAACCCTACGGCAAAAAGTCGGAATGGGTCATTTTTAGGGGTGGGAGATGCTGGGAATATCGAGTGCTTGGCGATCGGAAATTTTGGACAGCGGGAGAGAGATCGTAGAGGAGATATTGAACCTGGGGGCGCAGGCGATGGAACTGGAGTACCGGATGACCCGTTCCATGCTGAAAGAGGTTGTCCCCCTGGTCAAAGAAGGGCGAATTGCCGTGACCAGCCTTCATAATATCCTTCCCCTGCCCACATGGATTCCCAAGAATATGGCCAACGGCGAGTTTGTCTCTTTATCGTCGCCGGATGCAAAAGAACGGAAATCAGCCCTTCGGTATACCCTGGGAACAATGGAATGGGCCGAAAAATTCGGGGCTCGAGCCATCGTCCTTCATATGGGCAAGGCATCCATGAGTGGAGCCATGGAATTTCTGATGGAGATGTACGACCAGGGGATGACCGGGACCGAAGAGGGAAGAGCCCTGATTGAAGGTCACAAAACAACCCGGGCAAAGCTGGGAAAGCCCCTGTTGGAGGCCGCCCTGAAAAGTCTGGCAATCCTGGCCAAAGAAGGGGAGAAGCGGGGGATCAGCTGGGGAATCGAGAACCGTTACAAGATTCAAGACTTTCCGAATTTCGAAGAATTCAAAACCATTTTCAGGGAATTCCAAGGAAGTTCTATCCGGTACTGGCACGACATGGGACACGCCACCACCCAAGAAAACCTGGGATTGATGCCCAGAGGAACGCTCCTTGAAAATTTCGGCGATATTCTTCTCGGTGCCCATCTTCACGGATGTCGGGGCTACAAGGATCACTATGCTCCCGGAACGGGGGAAGAGAATTACTCTCTTCTGAAGAGATACCTAAGGCCGGATACGATTCGGGTGGTGGAAACGCACCACCGGGCCACACGGGAGGAACTCATTCAGGGATTGGCCTTCTTGAGGGAGCAGGGAATTACCTGAAGCGTTTCTTGGAATGGACATCCGGGTGCAAAATGAAGGAAGCCTCCCTCTACGAATCGCTCCCCCGTCATCAAGCCCGTTGTCAGGTCTGCCCCCGCCGCTGCCTTCTTCTGGAGGGAAAATCGGGATACTGTAAAACCAGAGCCAATCAGGGAGGAAAAGTTTTTTCCCGGATTTATGGGAAAGTCGGTTCCCTGGCAATCTCCCCCATCGAAAAGAAGCCTATGTACCATTTCTATCCCGGTAGCCTCTGGCTTTCTCTGGGGAGCTATGGCTGCAATTTCCGCTGCCCGGGATGCCAGAACTGGGAGCTGGCGCATGGGGACGTGGAAAAGGAAGCAGGAAGGGAAAGAGTCTTAAGTCCCGATAAACTGGTGGAGATGGCCCTGAAAGGAAGATGCAAGGGGATCTCCTGGACCTACAACGAACCCACGCTGTGGTTAGAATACATCCGGGATGGGGCAAAACTCGCAAAGGAAAATGGCCTATTGGCCAACTGTGTGACCAATGGGTATATAACGAATGAGGCGTTAGACTTCATAGGCCCTTTTGTGGATTCCTTTCGTATGGATTTAAAAGGTTTTTCCCGGGGAACCTACAGTTGCCTGGCCCATATCGATGATTTTAGTCCGGTTTTAAAGGCCGCCAAAGGGGCCAAAGAAAAATGGGGGATGCAAGTGGAAATTATCACTAACGTCATCCCGGGGATCAACGATTCCGAGGATGAACTCGGCGACATCGCCACTTGGATTGGGGATCATCTCGGCACTGATACCCCCTGGCACGTGACCCGTTTCTACCCCCATTTTCATCTATCGCACCTGCCTCCGACCCCGGTTGAAACCTTGGAGAGGGGGAGAGAAATCGGTTTTGAAGCCGGCCTTCATTTTGTCTACTTAGGCAACGTTCCAGGCCACGACGGGGAAAACACATACTGCCCGGGGTGTCGGAAGTTGCTCATTCGGAGGCATCATTTCGATGTCGTCGAAAATCATTTGCGGGGAAGCCTTTGCCCGGCATGCGGAAGCAAAGTGCCGGGGAAATTTTGAGAACCCTGGCTCCGGTTTGCTTGCATCGCTAGACCTACAGATTTAATCCACGGCCCTTATCCCCCAAAACCCTGCGTGCTCTCCAAGATTTCTATCGGGCAAAGGCCTGTCCAAATCCTATCTCGGTTGTCCCGGTGGTAGGGACGGAGGCGAGTGGGGGGCTCATAGGCAACAAATCCGATCCGGGAGGGGTGAGAGGAAGCTGCGCCAAAGGGGCTAGCGCAGTCTTCTTTCGATTTCTCGCTTAATGGTGTTGATCGATTTGGTGACCGGGATCTCTTTGGGGCAGACCCGGGTGCATTCGAAGTGATTGACGCAGCCCCAGGCTCCATCGGGATGGTCGATCTGTTTGAGCCTTTCCTGAAGATCAGAATCCCTCGATTCGAAGATGTACCGGAAAGCCCATACCAGGGCCGCCGGCCCTATGTATTTTTTTTGAATCCAGCTTACCGGACAGGAAGCGGTGCAGCAGGCGCAGAGGATGCAGCGGATGGCTTCCTCCACCTTTTTCCCCTCCGCCTGTGTCTGCTTCCTCTCTTTTTCAGGGGGGGCGGAAGCGATCAGGAAGGGGCGGAGATTCTGGATTCTTTCCAGGAAGGGATCGATATCCACCACCAGGTCTTTGAGGACCTTGAATCCCGGGAGCGGTTCGAGGACGACTTCCGGGCACTGATAATCCTTGACGATGGCCTGGCAAGCCAGGCGACAGGTGCCGTTGATCTTCATCCCGTCCGAACCGCAGACCCCATGGGCGCAGGACATGCGATAGCTCAGGGTTCCGTCTTGTTCCCATTTGATCCGGTTCAAGCTGTCCAATAAACGCTCTCCGGGTTCCGCCTTGACAGTGTAATGCTTGAAATAGGGCCCGGGGTCTGCCTGGGGATCGAATCGGAATACCTTGAAATGCAGATCTATCATCAGTAGGTCCTCGCTTTAGGTTGAAAACGGGTGATGGTCACGGGCTTGAAGAAGACCCTCGGACCATGATCGGCCTTAAGAATCAAGGTGTGCTTCAACCAGTTTTGATCGTCCCTTTCCGGAAAGTCCTCCCGATAATGGGCGCCGCGGCTTTCCTGACGCGCCAGCGCCGAAGCAAGGATGGCTTCGGCAAGTCCCAGGAGGGATTCCAGTTCGAAGGCCTCCATTAAATCCGAGTTGAACCGAGTGCCCGGGTCCTGGACAGCGATCCTTTCATAACTTTCCTGCAAGTCGTGTATTTCCTTAAGCGCGTGGGACAATCCTTCCTCCCGCCGGAAGACCGAGCAATCCTCCATCATGATCTTTTGCAGGGAAGCCCTCACGGCGTTAACTTTTTCGCCCTTGC
>DASPRR010000239.1:0-26928 GCA_035624375.1 Thermodesulfobacteriota bacterium
TCAAGCCATGAGGGGAAAGATGGCCGAAGTGGTGGACATCATCCGGTCCGATCCCGATGTGGAGGGGGTGTCGGCTTACACGGGAACCAGCACCACGACCAACACCGCCCGCATGTTTATCACCCTGAAACCATTTGCGCAGAGAAAGACTTCCGCCTCCCAGGTGATCGCCAGGCTGCGCCGGAAGCTCGCCCAGGTGCCGGGGGCGCCGGCTTACCTTCAGGCGGTCCAGGACCTGCGCATCGGGGGAAGGCTGGGGAATGCCCTCTACCAGTACACGCTCCAGGGGGATAACCTATCGGAACTCAACGCCTGGGCCCCGCGCATGCTCCAGCGGATGCGTACATTGCCGCAACTGGTGGACGTGAGCAGCGATCAGCAGAACAAGGGGCTGGAGAACACGGTGGTGATCGACCGCAGCACGGCGTCCCGCCTGGGGATCACGCCCCAGGTAATTGACGATACACTGTATGACGCCTTCGGCCAGAGACAGGTATCGATCACCTACACTCTCCTGAACCAATACCACGTGGTGATGGAGGTGGAACCAAGCTTCTGGCAGCGGCCGGAGACGTTGCGGGATATTTACCTGCCCTCCTCCAACGGGGTCCTGGTCCCGCTCAGCGCCTTCGCCCATTTCGAAAGGGCAGCCACGTCGCTCGCGGTGAACCACCAGAGCCAGTTTCCGGCCGTGACGATCTCCTTCAACCTGGCCTCCGGGGTGGCGCTCGGGGACGCGGTCAAGGCGGTGGAAGCGTCCGTCCACGAGCTGGGGATGCCCGGCGGCATCCGGAGCAGCTTCATGGGGGTGGCCCAGGCCTTTCAGGCCTCGCTGGCCAACCAGCCCTTCCTGATCCTAGCGGCCTTGATTGCGGTTTACATCGTCCTCGGAGTCCTGTATGAGAGCTTCATGCATCCCATCACCATCCTGACCACGCTCCCTTCGGCGGGCGTGGGAGCGGTGCTTGCCCTCCTCGTCTATCGCACGGAACTCTCGGTCATCGCCCTGATCGGGGTCATTCTGCTGATCGGGATCGTGAAGAAGAACGGCATCATGATGGTGGATTTCGCCCTGGAGGCGGAGCGCCGCGAGGGCAAACCTCCCGTCGAGGCGATCTACCAGGCCTGCCTCCTGCGTTTCCGGCCGATCATGATGACCACCATGGCGGCCCTGCTGGGCGGCCTTCCCCTGGCTCTCGGCAGGGGAGTGGGGTCCGAACTCCGCCGCCCGCTGGGCATCGCCATAGTCGGCGGGCTCCTTCTCAGCCAGCTACTCACCCTCTACACCACGCCGGTGATGTACCTCTACCTGGATCGCTTACGGCTTTGGCTGAAGGGCCGACGGGGAAGACCGAACCCATCCCCCATGATCCCTTCTTCTATATTCAGGTAAGGTAGGGCCAGAGCGGAGAAAACCCCTAATCCATCCTATGAGGCTTGCCAATAGGGAATTTTCCCGGCGGATATTATCTGGAAAATCTCTGGAACCTGTCTTCGGGCTCGCGCAGCAGGAAGTGGCGGAATTCTCCCGCGTTGGTGATGGAGTCGAAGAAGTACTGGAGGGAGACACCGGTGCGCCACTCGTTGTAGGAGGAGGCATTGTTGAAGCCCAGGTAAGCCGAGCCGAGCCAGTGATTCCCGAAGAGTTTCACCCCCCGGACCTTGCCGCTGAACGCCAGGCGGGAGACGCTCTCTCCGGCGTAGGTTCCGGTCGCATCTGCCCTTGCCGAACCGCTCAAGGCCGAAAGGTTCTCATCGAACAGGGGATAGTGGGGGCTGTCCTTGGTTCGGTAATACATGTAGCCCACCGATCCCTGGGCGTCGATAGAGTAAGTCGCGCAGGGCGTGGTTCTATAGCGGAGAGTGGGACCGGTTATGAAGAAGACCTCGGGGCTGAAGTAGCCGCCGTGGCCGAAAGTGAAGAAGTTCGTATTCCGCTGGTAGTGCTTGACCGTGGCAAACCAGCCGGCAGAGAGGTCTCCAGGGCCCCAGGGAAGGAACTTGCCGAAAGAGGCGTTGCCGAAGACACTTTGGTTAGACCAGACATTCTCTCCCCAAAGGTAGTCATACCCCGCGGAAAAGAAGACCCAGTAGTAGGGCCATGGCTCGAAGGAGATGTTCCCATCGATTCCGGTACGCAGAACCCGGCCCCATTCTTTGTCGGTGTAGGGGTCTTTCTGCCCGGCATATGAAAGAAGGGACTCCTCCACCTGGAGCTGGTGAACGTTTACCAGCCAGTTTTTCCCGGACGCCCCCGCAGTAAAAGTAGGGAGGGGAGAAACCGGACCGCCGATGAAGGAAGTCCCCAGGAGAAACCCGTAGCGGACCGGCCCTTCCATCTGAAACCCGACCTCCGGCTTCACCGCCCACAACGAAGTAACCAGGTCATTCTGCTTTGGCCCTCCATTCGCAAACCTGTAAAAATTTCCCGCGTAGGGAACGGACGGGGCGCTTCCCGAATCCAGGTAGGCCGGAATCAGGGAGAAGCTCCACTTCTTGCCGTAAAACATTGGATAGTCGAAGGTGATCGGGAAATCCGCCTCGATCAACTTGTCGAATCCATCCGAACCGCTTTTATATCGGAGCAAGAAAGAACCCTCGATGGACGGCTTATCGGCGTTGTAGTAGCAAGTCCCCCGCTCCGGGTTAATTTGCGCCGCTCTTACCGGTGCATCATGGGATGCATAATATTCGGCAGCAGCCTTTGGGGATGCGGGGGAAGCCCCTTTTCCCAGGGAATCGGCAAACTGGAAAGCTTTCTTCCTCTCGCCCGTCTGTTCATAGGTGGAGAGAATGGACTTTTCCAGTTCAGGAGTAGGGGACTTCTTATACTGGTCCAAGAGGAGCGGAAGAGCTTCCCGAGGTTTCCCCTGGGCCATGTAAGTCCGGGCTGAAAGGAGCCGGGCGTCCTGGTTATCAGGCTGGATGGCCAGCGCTTTTCTGGCATAGGTTTGGGCTTCGGCGTATTTTTTCTGGTCATACGCTTCCCCGGCCTTCTTCAGGTAGAGCTGCGCCCGGATGTCCTGCCATTCCTTGTCCTGGAAACCTACCCTTTCGGCCAGAGCCAGAGCCTCATCCGTCTTTCCCATGCGCATCTGGGTGTAAATCAATCCCAGGGCATAGTCCCGATCTTCGGGATTCTCCTTATGGAGTGAAGAAAAGAGCTGGTAGGCCTCCCGGTCCTTTCCCTGATTGAAGTACATCCAGGCCAGGGCTCTTCGGGCGGAAAGATCCCCGGGCTGAAGGGCCAGAATCCCCCGGGCCACCTCTTCGATCCGGGGGGAAGAGGGGGGCAGTGCCGCGAGCTGTTTCCGTAGAACGGCCAGCTCCAATTCATTCAGCCCCTTCAGGTCTTCAGGGGAAAGGCCTCCTCTTTCCCTCTCCGCCCGCAAGAGGGAAAGGGCCTCTTCATCCTTCCCCATCTTCGCCCGGGTGTAAGCCAGACCCAGGGCATAATCCTTTTCTTGGGGATAGCGGGAATGGAGGTCGGAGAACATTCGCTTGGCCTCTTCATATTTCCCTTGGTTGAAATAGGTCCAGGCCAGGGCGCTCTGGGCCGCGGGGTCCCCCGGTCGGACGGCCAGGATCTTTCGGCTCACTCTCTCGGCTTCCGGGGAACCGGGCGGCAGGGCTCCCAGCTGCCGGCGAAGAAGGGAGAGTTCAAGAGTATTCACTTCGGCCCGGTACTCCCCCGGGCCCTTCTTCTTCTCCTCCGCAAGAAGGCTCTCCATTTCTCCGGGAGGAGCCACTTCGGCCAGCCCATAGAGCCATCCAAGGCGCGCCTTCCAGTCCGCGCCCGGGCATTTCAGGAGGTCGCGGTAGAGAGAAGCCGCCTCCTGCTTGGCTCCGGCCGCGGCCAGGTCTTTGGCAGCCTGGGCGAAGACGTCGCCGGCCAGACAACTCTCCAGAGCCTCCCGGTTATTTCTCACCAGCCGGTTTATATCTCCGGAAGAGGGGGGTTTGGCGAGTTCTCGATAATCGCTCCGGACCTGAGCCTCCTGAAATCTTTTTTCCCACTGCCTACGGTCCTTCTCCGGCAGGAGGGCCAGATAGGGTTTGGCCCGGGAATATTCCTCATCGGAAAGCAAAATGGGAAGGAGGTTGGCTAAGACTTCTGCGGTTTTGTAGTCCTTCCCTGCGAGCTCTTCGAAAAACTCTTTGGCCCGGCCCTTCTGCCCCTGTTTCAAGTAAGCATAGGCCAGCCCCAGCTTGGCCTCATCGGCTGTGGAAGCGTCCGCTGCGGTCGAAGCCTGAGTGAAAAGGGGGATCGCCGCGGCGTAATCCCCTTTTTTGAAAAACCTCCACCCCTGGGCCAGTTTGTCCCTCAGCGTGGAGGGAGATGCCGGGCCGACTCGCACCGGGGTCTTTTGGCCCGCTTTTCTCATCTCTTCGAATTCCGGTTCCAGAGCTCCCGACTCGTGGGGCTCCTGGGAAATCTCGACGTCGTGCTTCTTCTGGGTCAGGTCCTGAAGCTCCGGCTGGCCCCCTTCCTGGGCCAGGACGTATCCCAAACCGGAAACGAAGACAGCAACGGTTATTAATATAGAACCCTTTCTCATCTTAAAAGGCCTTCGGCCGCCGCACCCTCAGCCGGCTCCTCGTCTATCTTCTCCTTCAACCTTTATGGCTTAAATTCAATTTGGGAAAGCAAGTAGAGGATGTGGGAGTAATAGTCCTCTTTCTCTCCCTGGACCTTCTGGGATGCTTTCTGGAGAAGGACCCGGCTCAGCTCCGCCTCGCCAAGGCCCCGAGCTGCCCTTCCATAGAGGGCATAATACCCTCCCGGCCCCTCTTCCAGGGAAATGTTGTTCTGAACCAGGTCTACTTGTAAGGGCACGTAGCCGAGTTTCTTATACATGTCCAGCAATCCCCGGGGACCGGGGATCACCGTCAGGTTCTCATCCCAGGCCAAGTAGAGGAGAGTACGGATGGCCTCGTATCCGAAGAAACGGCTCCTTTTCTCATAGACGGAAGCACCCGATTCATCAACCAGGACCCAGTCGGCGGGTAAACCGAGCCGGCCAAAGGTAGCCTTTTTCAGCACCTCGAGGGAGTCCTCGTAGACCTTCTTCCAGAATTTGGGCTCTTCCGTCTGCTCAAACTTCTTGAAGGCGGAGAAGATCAGGTACGATGGATTGAGGACTTCCCCTTCCTTCAGGGTAAAGCCGTAGTATCCCGGCAGCACATACAGCTTCCCTCGCCGTTGGACGATCAGATTCTCTCGAATACTCTTAATGATCTCCTTGGCCTGGAAACGGTAGGTCTCATTCTTCCACTTTTCGGCCCCCTTCAATAAGGCCCAAGCAATGAGAAGGTCGCCATCAGTAGCATTATTATAATCGAGGACCGCCCACTGCCCGCCGGGCCTTCGGCCCCATTTCCAGGCATGGAGAGAGTCGCCCTTCCTCATGCCCAGATTGTCCTGAGTCCACTTCCAGAGAGATGAAAAAGTCTGAGGTTCGTCGTGTATGGCCGCCAGCAGCATACCGTATCCCTGTCCCTCCGAATGGCTGGCTCGCCCCTGGATGAAGTCAACAACCCTTCCATCCCCGGTGAGGAACTGGTCCTTGTAGGCTTTCCATTCCCTTTCAGGCTGAGCGTAGGCCGTCCCCCAGATCAGGAGCAAGCCCAGGCCCAAGAGAATTTTCTTAAGAGCCTTCATGGCCGATTCGTCTCCTCCTCTGCTTTTTAAGCAATTGATAGATGGCATAGGAGAGGATGATGAAGGCCAGGATCAGGAGCCCGAGGAAAAGCCACGGGTAGGTATACAGGATGGAAGTCAGCCGGGAGACCGTTCCCTTGCCTCCAATATAATATTTCGATCCCAACTCCCCGCTGACCACCTGGAATTCAGGAGAAGGGAGTTCCAGGATGGAAACATCCCCCTCGATTCGTCCCTGGACGACCGGTTCCCACATCATCACCGCACCCCGAAGAATTTCCTGGGAAGTATTGGCGCTCAAAAGGAGAACGGACCTTCCCATCTGGTGGGGGGATTGAAATTGGCTGAGGATGGCTCTCTCCGGTCCCAGGCTGCTTGCCTGACGGCTGAAAGCGGCCCATACCGGGGTCTCGCTCTTGTTCAGATTCGGGGGAGAGACAAACCGGCTGAGGAGCCTTCGGGTCCAGGAATCCTCTCCTTTGAATTCTGATCCGGGCAGCTTGAGCTGGGGGTAGGAAATCGAACCGTCCTTGCCGATTTGAATCGGGGCCGTTTTCAGGAGGTCTGCAGGAACCCGGGAAATCGGTCCTACCACAAGAATCTCCCTGTTCGCTTCTTTGGGTGGATCAAAGGAAAAGCGAACTCCATAGGCTGGATAACCGATTTTTTGCGAGGCAATCGCCAGAAGATTCAAAGCCGCGGAGAGTGTGTCCAGACTCTTTTCCGCGATGAAGTAGACCGTTTCCCTCCCGTCCGGCCATTGGGTAAAGGGAAAACCGTCCTGGAAAAAAAGCTCCATCCGGGGAAGGTCTACCCAGCTCGTCATGGGAGGCAGCTCCAATGAGGAATCGCCAAAGATGGTAAGGAGTAAATTCTCCGTCTGAATGTAGTCGCACCGCCCGGTAATGAGCGGGGTTAGAACCGGGCTAAAGGTTAGAATATTCCGCCCCCTTTTCAACTGGTAGGCGGGAATCGGGACCCGGTAATTCCGGAAAAGTCCCCCCTGGGGATTGTCCAGGAAAATGGAGGAGACGTACTTATCGTTGAAGAAGATATTCAATACCGAATCCTTGCGCATGCCACTGCCGTAGGCCATATGCAGGGTGACCCAAACGAACTCGTTCGATGGGGCCACAAAAGGAGAGGGAACCCGCAGTTCGATGGAGCGGGACCCGGGCCGCATTCCGCGGAAGGTACTGGTTTCGAAGCCCAGGGTTTCAAAAGAATATTTTTCCCCCGGACCGAGCAGGTTTTTCCCCTTCGACTCTTCCCCTGCCGGGAAACGGACCTCTTTCACCTCCATGGAGGGAGAACCGGGATAGGGGAACGAAACCGAAGCCAGGGTCCGGGCAGCCTCACGCACCTGTTCGAATTTCTCCCCCGAAACCACAATCAGGGCATGGCCCGGGTCGCTGACTCCCCTCCGGACCGGCCCCCCTTCCTTGAGGGGAAGATGCATCAAGGATAGAAATGCTCCTTTGACCTCGGGGCTCCGCTCTCCCAGAAGGGTTTTCACGAACTTAGCCTCCCCGATGAGGATATTGTCCATCTTGGGCTGGAGGGTTTGGGAGACTGAGAAGAAAACCGGCCGGTATTCGAAGCGGACGGCCAGACCGCTGGCGATGAGCCCGGCCAGTTCGGCCTTTTCCGCGGAAAGTTCTTCGATCACCAGGTTCACCCGGTTTTCCCCGCTGATCCGAGAATCGAAAAGAAAGCTGGCAATGGATCCCAGTTGAAGCGGCACCGGTTTCAGGCGAAATTCAAATTCCAGGTAAGATTGGTCCAGTTCCAGGGTGGTCCAAAGTTCTGGGGCGCTGGGGTCCTCGCAATCCAACGTGTAGTGCTGGATCACATTGAACTCAACATCCTGGTACCCGGGTTTTAGCAGTCGGGGGGGAAGCGAGACAGCCACATCCCCCACCGGAGAGGAAGGCTGGAGGATTACCTGGGCCAGAGGGTGGTTGTTCAGAAAAACTGTGAGCCGGGAATTCCGGGGAGTGAGGGCTGTTGAGTTTACGTAGGAAAAGTGAAGCGTAGCCTTCTCGATCTGCCAGCGTTCGGGAATGGGAAGTTTCATCCAGTAACTCCCGAAGGTCCCTTGCAGCTTGGTGGTCTGGACCGGAGCCAGCCGGGTCAGCGGCAGTTTCAGCTTGGTCAGCTCCTGAGCCTGAGAAGGCGAGAAAAGCCCTCCGGAAAATATCAGCATGGCCCCTAGGAGAAAGGGGAGGAAGTTCATCCCTCGCCGGCTAATCTTTTCAGCCTGGGCCTGAGTGAATATATGTTTTTCCATATCTCCCCCGCCTAATGAGTTGAGGTCGATTTCGGTGAATTTTCCATCACCGGTCGTCGCCCTGGAAGGGCACCGAACAGAGCCTTCAGAATTTTTCTCCTCAAAGACAAGCCCAGGGCAAATCTCCCCGGAAGTTCACGCGTGGAACGAACAATTCTTTTCCAGTGGGGGAAGAGAACCCCTTTGAAATTCCGGAAGGTCCCCTTCCAGCCGATTTTTATCAGATACCAGAACCCCCGGAAGATCCGCGCCTGACGTTCTTTGCGGACCTCCCAGAACCGGACCCATCGATTGCTGTCCCCGTACGCGAAGCTAACGATATCCGAAAAGGCTGCCAGGTCCGGAATGGTAAACTCGCATCCCCACTCCGAATAGTGTTTCCGTACCAGCCGGCGTTTGATGGAAGCGGGAAGAGCGTAAGAACCCCCGCCGGGTCGAGCGGCCCGGATGATCACCCGCTCGTCCTCTAGGGGCAGAACCGCCTCTCCGGGCCGGATGCTGACTCCTCCGAGGGAAACATCCTGTAGAGCTGCCGGCACAGTGATCCCCAGACGGGGAATGGTTACCTCGACCTGGCCTTCGATCCAGATTCGGTGATACCGTCTCCTCTGCTGCAACTCCCAGACGACTCCCAGGCAGAGCAGGACGAAGACGAAATTGAAGATATTCCAAAAAAAGCAGATCAGGATGGCAAAGGACTCCAGGGGATATTCGAACCAGCGGAAAACGGCCGCCACGATCCCCATGATGGACAGGAAAAAGAGAATGTAGAAGGGACCTGCCAGGGGGCTGAGGTATTCCTCTTCCAGGCTCTTTCCTTTGGGGGTGACTTTGAACCGGGGGGAGCGGGGATTGAGAATCGTCGACAGAATAACCGGGACCAGGTATATGCTCTGGACGGCTTCATACAGTTCGGAAAAAAACGGGTGCCGCACGCGCCCATACAGGTAATCTGTCGTCAGGATCGACCCCAGGATATGGGGCACGGCGTATTCCAAAACCTGCCACTCGGAGGCATTGTACACCCGAACTCCAAAATAAAGGTATAAGAGGGGGGACAGGAAGAAGACCAGACGCGCCAGCCCAAAAAACCAGAACAGGCAACAATTCAGATAACAAACCCGTTGGGCTAAGTTCAATCCCTTCACCCCCAAGGGGTTCTTAAGAGAAAAGATCTGCAGCATCCCCTGGGTCCACCGGCTCCGCTGGAGGATGAAATCATCGAAGGTCTCCGGGGAGAGCCCGCAGGCCATGGGCCGAGTCACATACACGCTGTGAAAACCCTGCCCATGCAGGGCCAGGGAGGTCTCTGAATCCTCGGTAACCGTATCTCCTTGGATGCCCCCGATGCTCTCCAAATGTTTCCGCCGAATAAGCGCCGACGAGCCGCAGAAAAAGGAGGCATTCCAGAAGTCCATTCCCACCTGGATCGAGGAGTAGAACATTTCGTTCTCCCCCGGGCTGGACCCAAAGGTCCCTAAATTCTTCTCCACCGGGTTGGGATTGATAAAAAAATGCGGGGTCTGCACTAAAAAAAGTTTCGGGTCCCGCAGAAAATAGCCTACTGTATTCTTCAGAAAATCCCGCGCCGGAACATTATCGCAGTCCAGCATCAGAATCAATTCTCCCCGGCTCACGGTCCGGCCGATCTCCGGGCCAAGGGTCTCCCTCAACCAGTTCAACCGATCTCTGGCCAGGCTCGTGTCCCCAGGGAGCCCCTGAATTCCCAGGGCCTCGTTTAAATTCCCCGCCTTGGCCTGGGAATTCTTCTCCCGAGTGAGATAGGTCGCTCCCAAGGTTTTGGCGATGGAACGAAGCGTGTTGTACCGCTCCCAGGCCGCTTTGGCCTTCTCCAGGTCCGCTGCGTTCCGTCTCTCCACCGTAGACCCGTCATCCAGGATGAAGATATTCAACTTTTCCTTGGGGTAATCCAGTTGGGTGCAGGCGATCGCCGTAATCATGACGATCTCGGGGGGTTCATTGAAGGTGGGGAGGAAGACATCCACGGTTGGCCACGAATCCAAATTTGCGGGCTGGGGAGCCGGATCGCGTTGCAGCGGCCATATAGAAACAAACATTCCCAAAAAATAAATCAGGATCCCGTATGTCTCGGCCAGGTACAGAAGCATCATGCCCCCGCTGTCCCAGAAGCTGATGAAGAGGAGGCTCTCAAAGGTCCGGAACATCCAGTAACGGAGGGTGATGAAAGCGGCCAGGAGAAGGAAGAGGACCCTCCGCGGAGGTTCCTGGAAGGAAGGGATTCTTTTCAGAATCCATAGGAGGGCCAAAAATCCCCAGCCCAAGAACCATTGTAAGGAGGATTCAGAAAAGAGACTGCTGGTGTAAATGAGGAAGAAAAGGCTTCCCCCAATTCCCAGATAGATCAGGAAGTTGAATGATCTTCTATCCGTCAAAAGGCCCCTCCCTCACAATTTATCAGACTAAGGAAATTGCAAGATTCGTACCGAATTTATCCTCCTATCTTCCCCAGGTGAATGCCTTCCTCAAGCTCCCAACCGCACCCCCTGGGAAAAGGGTGTTCGCAAATCAGCAAATGGCGGGGGGATTACGTCGATGGATAAGGCTAAATTTCAATGAAACAAATAAGCAGGGTTTTGTGAAGAAGGGGTCCTTCCGATTTTTTTTCGAAGGGAAAGGCCAGAGAACCTTTTATTGTAAGGCTTTGATCGCTTTATTGATGCGCGCCTCGAAAGCCATCTCCTGTTGGTACTCTCCCTTTTCCAAGTAGTCTTCGATAAACCCCCGCTTCAGTTCCAAGAGGCTGGTTTTTCCTTCCCTGGTCAGGGTGATCCGCCAGGCCCCCTTTTCCAACTTCGCTTCCAAGGCGATCGAGGGCCCCACTTTCTCCGCGATCAGACGGATAATCTGTTCTCTACTGACGGCCATAATTCCCCCCCCGAAGAAACGGGAACGAGGAAACAGGGAGACCCGACAGAATGCTGGAACCCATCATTTCATCCGTCCCCTATTCCCTTCTTTCCGTAATTAATGTACCATTGGTCGGAAATTTGGACAAGACCCTTCTTGGGCTTGCCCACCCCCAGTTCTTAAAAGATCCTTCGAAAATAAGATCTCTGGAAAGGAGGGGGGATCTCTTGGGGTTCAGGGCGGAGAAATTTGGATCATCATCCTGAGGCGGTGGTTCTTTCATGGGATCGGGCCTGTCCTGGGGGGATTGAAACGGAAACATGCTTTGGTTCTCTATTCTGCTTGGAGGAATCTCCTCTCAGGCCTCTCCCTGCGGAACAGGGGGAGGGGTTTCATGGAAGGATAAGCACCCGCCGAGCCTGATGATCCAAATTCCTCCACCCTGAACCCCAAAAAGCATGAAAAACTGGGGGTGGGCAAGCCTTCTTGGGAGGTTACCGGGGGGGGCGGGGGCCGAAAACGGCCGTCCCCACGCGAACCAGGGTAGCTCCTTCCTCGATGGCTACTTCAAAGTCGTTGGACATTCCCATGGATAACTCCTCCATCAGTACACCGGTAATCTGCCTTTTGGACACGTTCTCCGCCAGGATGCGAAGGGCCCGGAAGTATGGCCGGGACTCCTCCGGGTTTTCGAAGAAAGGCGGCATGGCCATCAGCCCTTTGACCGAGACCCCCGGCAAAGAACCCATCCGTTCCAGAAGTCGGAAGACTTCTTCCTCCTGAGCTCCGAACTTGGTCTCTTCTTTCCCCAGATTGACCTGGAGCAGGACCGGGAGGATTTTACTCTGCTGCCTCCCCGCACGGCTTAACTCCTCCGCCAGCTTCAAGCTATCCACCGAATGGACCCAGTCGAAGAGACGGGCCGCCACTTTTGCTTTGTTGCTCTGCAGGTGGCCGATGAAATGCCAGCTGATCCTCTGTTCCAGCGCCCCGATTTTCTCCTGGGCCTCCTGGACATAATTTTCACCCAGAGAGTCCACCCCCGCCTCAATGGCCTGTAGGATCCGATCCAGACCCACCGTTTTGCTTACCGCCACCAACCGAACTTTGGCGAGGTCCCGCCCGGCCCGTTTGGCAGCGGCCTCCATTCGTTCCCGAACCCTGGCTACATTTTCGGCGATCATCATCTCGCGACTACCTCCGACGGAGGGATGACCTCCCCCAAAAAGCTAATGAATTTTTCCCCCCGTTCTTAAGAAAACATCCTTACGGCTAAGCAGAAAAATTCCAGGTCCCCCCCTGATCCTCCATACGCCGGTGCTCGAAAGCGACTGGGTTGAAATTTCCAAATTTTTCAATTTATTTTTGATTTGGGGCCCGGGATTGAGGGTTGATAGGAAAGCCCCCCCATTTCCCGCAGCGCTTCGACGACCTCGCAAAGGGGAAGGCCCACCACATTGGTGTATGATCCTTGGACTTCTTTGACCATGAAGGCTGCCTTTCCCTGGATGGCGTAGGCCCCCGCTTTGTCAAAGGCCTCTCCGGTATCCAGATACCAGCGGACCTCATCGGGGGAAAGTTCTTTGAACCGGACTCGGCTGACCACTCTCCCTTGCCGGCTCTTTCCGGAGGAAATCTGGAGAAGGCAATAGCCGGTGAGCACCCGATGCTCCCGGTCGCTCAGCGTTTCCAGCATCCCTTCCGCTTCCTGCCGGTCCCTCGGCTTGCCCAGAATCCTCCCATCGATGACCACGATCGTGTCCGCCGCCAGGACCCATCGGGTCTTGTGCTTCTCGCCCACCTTTACCGCTTTCAATCGGGCCAGACGGACGACGTAATCTTCCGGTGTTTCTCCTTCTCCCCATTCCTCGTCCACCTCGCTCGGAATGATTTCAAAGGAGATACCCGCCGAACGCAGAAGCTCTTGCCGCCGCAATGAAGCTGAGGCTAGAATTAAGATGGGTGGATGCATGACTGCCCTCTAGGTAAGGGGGTTCATTATTGAAAAAAGCACAGGCTTAAAAAGGAGCCGGAAATGAATCATCAGGAAATCAGCGTCCGAACCCGGAGCCGGCAGGAACTCCTGGATATCACCGAGCAGCTTTCCCGTTTGGTCCGGGAGAGCAAGGTGGCCGACGGACTCATGGTGGTCTTTGTCCCTCATACCACCGCCGCGGTCACCATCAATGAAAACGCCGACCCCAGCGTGCAGCAGGATATCCTGGCCGAGCTGAACCGCCTCGTTCCCCACACAGGCTCATATACTCATTCGGAAGGGAACTCGGCCGCCCACATTCAATCCACCTTGTTGGGGCCCTCCCAGACCCTCTTCATTCAAAATGGACGGCTGGCCCTGGGAACCTGGCAAGGGGTTTATTTCTGTGAATTCGACGGCCCTCGAACCCGAAAAATCTGGGTGAAGATCCTCTCTCAATAAGAGATCAATGATCAATGGCCAATGATCACTGGTTAATGGTCAATGATTAATTGTTAAATGGCCTTTTCCATTGCCCATTGCTTATTGCTCATTGGCCATTGGTCCTTATTCATCCGGGGCCACCCGTTCATATTCCTCTCCTGAAAGCTCGGAGATGAACCGGGAGGGGCGCTGGGTTGTCTCTCCTCCGCCCCGGTCGGCGGCGAACCGAGGATAACAAAGGAAAAGTTCGTCCCGGGCGCGGGTGATCGCTACGTAGAAAAGTCTTCGCTCTTCTTCCTCCCCTTCCCCGCCTGAATCAGAAAGGCTCCGAGCCGTGGGAAACCGGCCTTCGGCCAGCCAGATGACAAACACGGCCGACCATTCCAGACCTTTGGCTTGGTGAACCGAGCTCAAGGTCAGCGTTCCATCTCCTTCCTCAAAGGACTGGGGTTCACTTTCAACCGAGGTCAGGAGAGCGAGATCGCTGAGAAAATCTTGGCAGGAAGCATACTGCCCGGCAAAAACGGCCAGCTGGCGAAGGTCATCCGCCCGGGATTCATAGTTTGGATACTTGGCCTGAAGAATCGTTTCGTATCCCCCCTGTAAAATGGCTTCGATCATGTCTGCGGGGCTGATCGTCATTCCCTCGCGGCGCAACTGGACGAGCAGCCGGGTGAGTTCACGCCAGCCCTCCCGCGCTCTCGCCGGAACCTTTGGCATCATCTCTCTGGAATCCACCGCCGCCCAGGGGTCCGGGACACCGGAGGAGACCAGCCGCCAGATTTTTTCCGCCGTGGCTTTCCCCACTTTGGGGTAGAGCTGGAGCACCCGCTTCCAGCCCAGCTCATCCATAGGGTTGCAGATGATTTTCAGGTAGGCGCATACATCCTTGATGTGGGCCTGCTCGAAGAAGCGCAACCCGGAGCGGACCTGGAAAGGGATCCCCTTGCGGGTCAGTTCCATCTGCAATTCCATGGAATGGTAGTGGGCCCGGTACAAGACGGCGATTTCCGATAGGGGGATCCCTCCATCCCGGATTTCCTCGATTTTCTGGCCCACGAAATAGGCCTGTTCCAAAACGTCCTGGACGGGAACCAGGCAAGGGACGGCGCCCGCGGGCCGGACCGTCCTTAGTTCTTTCGGGAATTGATGGCGATTGAAGAGGATGCTGGAATTGGCCAGGTGGAGGATCTCCGGGGTCGACCGATAGTTGATCTCCAGCTTGAAAACCTTGGCCGAAGGATATCGATCGGGAAAGGAGAGAATGTTGGCAAAATGAGCCCCTCGGAAGGAGTAGATGGACTGAGAGTCGTCCCCCACGACCATGAGGTTTCCATGTTTCTCAGCCAACAGGTCGATGATGTCTGATTGGATACGGTTGGTGTCTTGATACTCATCCACCAGGATGTGGTGGAACTGTTCTCCATATCGGGCTCGCACTTCGGGATGATCCTGAAGCAGAGTTTTCCAGTAGAAGAGGAGATCGTCAAAATCCAGGCAATTGAGTTCCTTTTTTCGCTTCTGGTAGTGCCCGGCCACCGCCCGAATGTCGTCCAGCAGATCGTAGAAATAGGAAAAACGCTCCCATACTATGTCTTCCAGCGGCCGCTGGGTATTTACGGAAAGCCCGACCATGTTCTCCAAAACCTCTCCCCGGGGGAAATGGGAGCCCTTGGGATTCAGCCGAAGTTCGTTGATACAGGTCTCCATGAGACTCTTGGCGTCCTCCTGGTCCAGGATGGTGTAATTCGGGTAGAAACCAACGAGCGGGGCGTGACGGCGGAGGATACGGTTTCCGATGTGATGAAAAGTCCCCCCCCAAATCCGGCTGCTGACCCCTAAGGCCGCCGGCATGAGAAGTTCGACCCGCCGGAGCATCTCCCGGGCGGCCTTGTTGGTGAAGGTGACCAAAAGGATGTTCGCTGGGTGGACCCCGGCTTCGAGAAGATAGGCCACTCGGTAGGTCACCACCCGAGTTTTGCCGCTTCCTGCTCCGGCGATGACTAAGATGGGGCCTTCTTCCGCCTTGACGACTGCCAGCTGCTGGGGGTTGAGTTCCTTGGCATAATCCCGCAAAAAGGGAGAGCCGGGGGATGGGAGATTCATGAGGGGGCCTGCTCTTCCTGGCTTTCCCTTCTTAGGATTCCGCCCTCCAGAATTTTTCGGAACAGAATTTCAGACCCGGGAAAGTTCTCAGCCAAGATGACGGAGCCATGGTGGGCAAGACAATGGCCTAGCATCTGCCGGGCAAGAAAATAGCCCACCCGGGGAGGAATTCCGGCGTCGGGGTCTCCAGGACCGAAGAGAATGGGAATCAGTTTTGGGGCAGCCAGGTCCGCCCCGGCCAAATCCAAAAGGGCTTCCTGATTTTCCCGACACCACCGGAGCCGTTCGGGGGTCAGAAACAGATGGCGGTGCAGGGGAATTTCTGGATAAACCAGCTGCGAGAAGAAGACTGAAATTCCTTCGGAGATCACCTTGGAAAAGAGCGTTGGCGGGCCTTGGGCAGGACGATCTTTCAGGAGGCTTCGCCAGGCGAAATGGCCGTATTCATGGGAAACCAGGAGGGGGAAGTCCTGGAAATCCCGAAACCGCTCCAATCCCAGGGCGATTACCTGAGCTCCGCCCACCTTCACGGTGACTCCATCGGCGCTGAAAAATCCGACGAAAAGATAGACTGGGGGCTGGGGTTCCCGGGGGAAGATCGCCTGGCATCGATTCAGTGCCTCTGCGGCCAGAATGGACGGGTTCTGCCTCTGAATAAGGTCCTGGAGCTGAGCGTAATCCGCTTTCTTGATTTGCCTGACTCTGGCGGCGATTTGATCCAAGTCGAAATGGTCGTAATTCCTCCAGTAAGCCATCAGGAATTCTTCATGGGGCTGCAGGTAGAGGCGCTGGTATAAGGGCCAGGGGTCGTCTTCTGACACCAGATCGAGAAATTTAAAAAAATCGAGGTACAGGGAAAAGACAGAAATCATAAAACCCCGGGTAAGACTCAAATTTCTTAAGAGCCCGAAGCCCAAACTCCTTCAATCTAAAACAACGACCAGAGAAGACCTAGAAGCCCGGCAAAGATGAAGCTCCCGTCCACGACCCACTCAAAGAGAAATCCCCACCATGTAACCTTCTGCCGGTAGAGATAATAATAAGAAACCACGTATCCGAGTGAGATCAAAAGGAAGGAGGCCAAAGAGGTGGCCCATCCCATGGGTTCGGCTACGGTCAGAAGCGCTCCCAAGAAGATCAAAAGGAGAACCACCAAACCCTCTGTCTTCCGTTTCCCCAATACGATGGGGATGGTCTCTTTCCCCACCATGAGGTCCCCCTGGATGTCTTTGAAATCGTAGAGAGTGGACCGAACGAAGACCAGAATCGAGGTGAAAAGAAAAGCGACCGGCGTGGCGGGAAGGAAACGTCCTTCCTGTGCCAGGGGGGGGAGAAGCGAAGTCACGACTCCCCAGGCCAGGGCTACCAGGAGGGTTTTGGACCCGGGGATATCTTTAATCTTCTCGTAGTGAAAAGCACTCCTGGGCCGACCTGGGAGGAGGCGCAGGTTGTATATCATTCCCAACGCGGAAATAGCCAGGAGCAATAGAAAAGGGAGAATTCCTTGAAACCAAGCCAGGATGAGCGCCACCCCGGCGGAGGCGATTCCCATGGTGATCATCCCTTTTCCGTACCTCTCGTAGAAATCCGTTCGTCCCGGTTGGTTGAAATTCTCCGAGGCCTTGTCGGTCAGGCGGTTTAGTACATGCATGGAAAAGACATACAGGGCAGCGATGAAAATCCAAGAGAGGTTGAACCGCAATCCTTGGAGCAGGATGCTGGTGTAAGTCAAGCAGCCCGCCCCAAATGCCAGGAGGAGATAGCTGATCGCCACCAGCCTGCCCAAGGCTTTGAGGAAGGAAGCCGGCTCCACTCGGCCCCCCAGGTCATGGAGGCGATCTACGACGCGCAGAATCAACCAGTTGGGAGTGGAAGCTCCGGCGGTGACTCCAATGACTGAGTAGCGGGATAAGACTTGCAGGTCCAGGTCCTTTTCTGTCTCCACATGATAGGTGGGAATGCCGGCCGCTTCGGAAATTCCGGCCAACCGACGGGTGTTCCCGCTGCCTTTCCCCCCCACCACCACCATGGCTTCCACTTTCTTGGCCAGAGCCAGCACCTCTTCCTGCCGTCGGTGGGTGGAGTCGCAGATGGTGTTGAAGATTTTCGCCCCGGGGTATTTTTTTTGAATGGCCTCCGCTAGGGCCTGAAAGCGTGTTTCGTCTTGGGTGGTCTGGGCCACGAAGCAGACTTTTCCCAGGGGAGGGAGGCAGGCTAGCTCTTCCAGGGTATGGATCACGTATCCCCGTCCTTGAGCATAACCCAGCAGACCTTTGACCTCTGCGTGATCCTTCTCTCCGGCAATGATAATGGAGTAGTGATCTTTGGCATGGCGGTTGATGATCCCTTGGACTTTTCCCACGTGGGGGCAGGTGGCATTCAGGACCTTGATCCCAAACTCCTTGATCTCTCGCCGCTCCTGGGGGCTGATCCCATGCGCCCGTATGATTAAGGTTCCCCCGTCCTTGCTCGGCCGATTCCCCTGGTTGACGTCCTCTCCTTGCATGGGCTTAACTCCCTTTCCCTCCAGGATTTCTAGAACCTGAGGATTGTGGATTAACGGCCCGTAAGTATAGATGGGCCCGCTTTTCTTGCGGGTTGAAACCAGGGCCATATCCACCGCGCGGCGGACTCCCATGCAGAAACCGGCATTTTTGGCTATTTTTACGCGGGCCATGGACCAAAGAAAGTCGATTGACCTGGAATAGAAAACGTTTTTAGGCTACCTTTATTTGAGATTATCGGAAATGTTGAGGAGTGTCAATGAGGCCGGTCTCGGCTTTTCCTTTAAAGGACAAGCAAGATGCCTCCACGACTGTATGATCCTTTCCTGCCCGAACGCTTGGCCGAAGCAAGAGGGTTCTCCGTTGACAAAAAAAGGGCGTTATCTAGTCGTTAAAGCTATAGAATTGAAAAGGCCCTTAAAATGATTTAAGAAATGCAATTAAAAAGTTGACAAAAAATGGCTGAAGTGTAATATTAACGGCATTAACGGTGTTGAATAGGGATCGTCTAGAAGGGAGAAGAGGGTTTTTAGAACGAATCTTCAGGGGCATTTAAAGGCCAACGGCTGGGAGGTAAATTAACTAGAACGGATTCCCGAGATTCTTTTTTCTCTTCTAAGGTTTCAAAGAATGCTGGTCGTCGGATCAAAAAGGAAAAACCGATCTCCCCGATCGCCGAATATCCCTGGCCATCCTTCCGTTGCGATTTCCTGCTCCAATGAATTCGTCCGCTCCATCGAACCCAGTTCAGGCCTGAAGAGCACGGTTCAAAAAATCTCCCGGCTGGTTTCCCGATTCTCCGGAGAAAAGGGAGAATGCCTGATTCATCTCTGGAATAAAAGGCTAAACCTTCTGGAATTCGCCGGGCCCCACAGCACGGGAGCTCCCTGGACCGACCCCTTCAAACCCGGCGAGGGGGTCCCTGGCTCCGCTTTTCTCCGGAAAAGACCGGTTTTCTCGACCCAGACTCCAAAAGACGCTGTTGGAACCTGGGGGGAAGCGGCCCGAGCAAAGGGGATTTACTCTATTCTCTCTCTGCCCCTGCGGGGAAGAAAGTCCGTATTGGGGACCCTTACCCTTTTGAGTCGAAAATCGCGGCCCGGTTGGAAAGCCGCCATACCTCAGCTCGTGTCGCTGACTGAGCAGGCCGGTGCGGCCATCGAAGACACTCAATCGTACCAGAAGGTCCGGGATCAGTTAAAAACCATCTCCCGGGGGAGAAAAAGGGAAGGAGAGATCAAAAAATTCCTGGAAAACATCGTGGATCGCTCGGCTGACCCCATCATGGCCACAGACCTCTACGGAAAACTAACCTTTGTGAGCCGGGGGGCTGAGGAAATGTTCGGGTTTCCCAAGGAGCAACTTCTCGGAAGAAAGATTTCCGAGTTCTATTCCGGCGGAGAACGGGAAGCCAGAAAGATCATGAAAACCCTGGCGCGGAAGGATAAGCTGCGCAACTACGAGACCGAATTCATTGGACCTGGGGGCAAGAAAATTTCCATCATTCTGTCCGCTTCCATCCTCCGGGATGCCCGGGGAAACCCAACCGGGACGCTGGGTGTCAGCCGGGAGATTACCGATTACAAAATCCTCCTCAACCATATCACCCGGACCGAGCAGAGTTACCAAAAGTTGTTCGAGGCGGTGAATGATGCCATCTTCTTCCTGAACCGCGAGGGATACTTCAGCACCTTCAACCGCATGTTTCTGAAGATGACCGGTTATACGGAAAAAGAAATTCGGAGTTTCCATTTTTCCAAAATCATCCATCCCGAAGACATCCCCATGATGGTCAATGATCACCAAAAGGTCATCCGGGGGGACTATGCTCCACAACGATACACCTTCCGATTGATCAATAAGGAAGAAAGGATCATCTACGTGGAGGGGAACTTCCGCCGGCTGAAGGAAAAGAATGAGGTGGTGGGAGTTCTGGCGGTGCTGCGCGATGTGACCGAAAAGATCCGCCTGGAGAAAGAGCTGCTGGAGCTTTCCATCACCGACGGGTTGACCGGCCTCCACAACCAGAGACATTTCTACAATGAGCTGGACAAGGAGATGGAGCGGGCCAAGCGGCAACACATCACCCTGAGCCTGCTCCTCTTCGACCTGGACGACTTCAAGGTTTTCAACGACATCCACGGCCACCTGGAAGGGGATAAGGTGTTGCGGAGCGTGGCCCAAGTGGTTTTGAAGTCCATTCGCCGGATGGATTCGGCTTACCGTTATGGAGGGGACGAGTTCACCGTCATCCTACCCGGGGCCACCCGAGTCGAAGCCACCCAGGTGGGCGAACGAATCCGCAAAACTTTCGAAACCACGCCTTTTCTACAACAGATCAAGCTCTCCATTGGACTGGTGGAGTTCGACCCCCAGTACGACCTGACCAATTTCGTCAAGTACGCCGACGAAGCGATGTATACTGCCAAAAAGATGGGGGGAAATCGAATCTTTATTCGCAATTAGAAGACCGGGTTTGCTTCGTCCGACTGGGCTCCCCGCCTTTTCACCCAGAAATCCAGCCCCTTCTTTCCTCTGAGGATTTTCACCATATTGAACATCGCAAGAAGATGCTCAAAGAGGAAACACTGACCTTTAACCTGGTCCCCGTGTCTTGCTCCGGCGGAACTTACCGAAGCAAGCTTCGAGCGCTTAATGAGGATTGCACTCCGGCTCACTCAGGTAGTGGATAGTCCCGGAAAGCTCCTCCCTGAAGGAAGCAGGGTGGAAAAGGTTCTGCTCCCCGCCCTGATCAGGAAAAGGGAGGGTTGCACCTTGACCCTTCAGACTCCCTTCTTAGCGCATTATAAATTTGACGTACGTTCTTCCGGCAATGTTGCAGGTGATGGTAGCCTTCGAACCTCGACCGTTGGTCAGTTCGATATTCCCGGCCTGTTGAACGGTCCCCCGGCTTTCAAAGACCATGGTCCTGCCCGTCCCAAAAGCCGCTCTGGTGATCTGGATGTCCCGCGCGATCATGGTGGGGTATTTCCATTGATCCGTATCCATATCCGAACAGCGGTAGCGGTTGTTCGAGGGTTCGAAGGTTATGGAACACTGGGTATTCTGGGCCACGGCTCTTTCTTTCAGGAGAGCGATGTCGCCCATGATTTGCCGGGCGGCACTCCGAAGGTTTCCGTTGATGGCCATTCTCTGAAAAGTTGGATAACCAATAGCGGCGACAACGGCAATAATGGCCAGGGTGATGCAAAGCTCCAGGATCGAGAATCCCTTTTGAGCTATCCATCCATTCCCCACCTGCCCTTTTAACCTTTTTTTCTTTGGCTGGGCCCGGTTCAATTCCTGTCCTCAATGATTGATATCATTAAGTCATCAAAGCAATAATCATTCCTCGATTCAGGTATTTTTATTTTTCGCTGAAACCGACCCCGGTTGACTATAATATTCGTTAATAATCCGCAACTTAACAATTATTCTGGATTTTTTGATTCTTCTTTCAATTATGGGAGAGAGCAAGCTTTTCAGACATCCTGTTGGTCGTTTTAAAAATTTTTTAAGTAATCTTTAAGATTTTTAATGGCTCAAAGGAGGGTCTATGGGTGGGCCTCAAGGCTGTCACAAAGATTTTTCTTGTTCTTTTTGAGGGGGAGAGATTGTAGCAGAGGTCTAGGCGAGAAAGGAACTTTTCCGAGCAGCTTACCAGTCAGGAATGAATTTTCAGGAAACCCTTAGCATCTGGATGAAAATCGGGGATACCAAAGGGGAGCAGGGGCGATTTCCTCGATTCTTTAAGGTTCCTGGCAATCCCTACACCCTTGGCCATGGCTCATTTAACCAAGGGAAGATTCTTGAGGAAAAACAAAAAAAAGAGCAGAAAAAAATCTTCAAACCAACCCGTCCTGGGCAAAATGGTCTTACAAAACGATGAACCTAGGGCTGGACACGGAGGTCTCGCCAGTGGATGATGCTCGGGGCAGGTTCGGACCCGGCCATGGCATCTTTGAGCGAGGAAATATCGGAGCTAGACTTGATTGCTGCCGGCGTCCCTGCCCCTCCGCTCACCGCCACATAGACATCCGGCGTTCCCCCTTTTACGTCAACGGGCCTCAGGGAGATGACCGGGGCCGAAGAAATCCCGGCTCCTAGCTCAATCCTTCTCTGGCCCGCTACAGAGAATACACCCTTGCCGGGGTCGTAGGTTCCTGAACCGATGGAAAGGGGCATCATGGCAACTCCGTAAAGCGCCCCGATTCCTGTGGCCCCACAGAGGTTTTCGGTGTCAGGCGGAGTATAGCTGGTGAAAAAGACGATCCCATTGAAAACCGTGGCATCGGAGATCACCCTTTCCTGCCCGGGTAAATTGAGGTACCAGCCGTTCCTTGTCGTCTCGGTGAAAGTTGTGCTGGTAATATTCTGAAGATTGCTCAGGGTATAAGCGGAAGTGGGGTCCTGATCCCGAATGGCCAGGAATTGATTTTGCGGGCCCTCGTTGTTGGGATTCGCCTTGTCTCCGGTGCCCCAGAAAACCCAGTAGTAATTCTGGTCCTTGGCCACCGCTGGAGAGTTGAAGGTAGGGAGCTTGCTTCCCCCTGGGGCGTATAGAATCATAGCCTTCCAATTGCTGATACCGCACGCCGCTCCGTCCGGGTCGAAGGGACAGAAGGTAAACTTCCAGAGGTTTCCGGATAGGTCGCCGACATAGGCAGTATCGATGAACCCGTCATTGTCCCGATCGACAATGGCCGGGGTGCCCGGGATGAAGTCCATGGCTCCATTGTCTCTATTGGTATAGCTCCAGAGAACATTTCCGGTCCGCAGGTCCACCACAAAAAACCCTTTTCCCTCCTTCGCCCCAGGCGGAGTTCCCATGGTGTAACCCCCGCCGATGAAACCGACCCATTTTTCCTCGCCGTTAACCTTAACCTTGCTCATGACCATCTTGCTCCAGGGTTCACCCAAGTAAGGCGCTTCCCTGCCGCTTGGGTCCAGGACCCACTTGAAGCTTGGAAAATTTACGGTATTGGTCACGTCCAGAGCATAATAACCGCAGTAATAGCGAAAAAGCGCATTATATTTGTCATGGAACGGACCATTGCAATAGGGTGACATGCTCCAGAGATAATCGGGATTGTCTCCATCACCCCGGACTCCCATACCCAGGCCGACCACCGCGAGAGTCCTCCAGTCGGTGGCTACCTTGTTGGTCCCGTCTCCCGTGCCAAGCCAGACATCTGCCGCGCTGATCGGCCCATCCACAAAATACTTATGCTTTTTTGTAGTGGGGTGAGAAGTGTGGACCCAATCTTTCAATTTGGGCAACAGGTTCGGGGCAATAAGGCTCCATGCTTCTCTCCCCGCTCCCGTCTCAAAGGCTTGAATTTGTCCGTCATTGGCACCGGTGATGATGATCCGTTTTCCATTTTCCGAAGTCCGCTGGTTGCTACTCCGGAATGCTACGAAAGCCTGATTTCTGTCGCGCGGGTCGTTAAAAAAGAGAGAGGGGGACCCGACGCTCACAGGATTGGAATGGAAGATGTCGCCCAGTTTGCGCGGATAGTCCGGGTTGGCCACTGCCACCCCTCCTACCGGCAGGGTGGATTTGCCCCGCACGTACCCTACGATCTGGTCCCGTTCTTCTGTCCTGAACCAGGGGAGGTCGAAATAGAGGGGGGAGAGGTCAGTGGTGAACTTCTCCGGATAACCCCCGAGCAAGGTCTTTATGTTTCGCAAGCTCTCCGTCGTGCCTTCCAGCACCGAGCCAGCTTCCCAGATCATGCTGCCCAGGCTCCCATCTTCCTGAACGGCGAACTTCTTCAAGATTCCTTTCCAGAAGGGTTCCCCCCCCTTGGGCTCAAAAGAGGCGACATAGATGAAATTCTCGTCCGAAAAGCGAACTGAGGAAACCGAGGGCTGGGAGAAGGAGTAGGTGCCGGACTGGATATCGGTAAAGATCGCATTCAGGGCTTCTTGCAGTTGCTCGGGATTGTCGGCATAGTAGGCCCGGCCATCCACAGCCGTTCCCCCGGCCTGGGCCATGGCATCCACTTTGGCCTTGGCTTCGCTGGTCAATCCTACACCCACAACATAGGTTTGTATGTCGTAGCTGTATATGGTTCCCCCCACGTTGACTGCGAGGCTTCGCAGGGCTTGAATCTTGTCGATGACCGAGGGCATCAAGGAGTCAGCCGTTCCCGTTGTCCCGCTTTCATTCACGCTGGGCAACCCGTCGGTCACATAGACGATGAAGTTTTTCTGACAGGCGGCCGCCCGCGATTGAATCGGCGTGGGGTACCTGCCGCCCCTCTCTTCCCTGGGGTAATTCCCCTGGAAATAGGTAATAACGGACTGGAAAGTGCCGGGGGTCGGAGTGAGCCCTGCACTGATAAGGTAGGAGCACCTGTTTGGGTTGGTAGTGTGCGTGCAGCTCATGTAATCGTCCGGTCTTCCTTCATTGGTCTGCAATTTGGCCAGCAGAGCCTCCAGTTGCCGGTTGTCGGTTTTGTTCTCATCTACCGGAACATGAAGATAACCGTTTCCCGGTGAGGTTGTGGCGTACCAGGCGTCTCCCACATGGAGAAGGACCACCCGCTTTCCGAACTCGTTGTAACCCAGGGCGATGTCCGAATCCGTTGCTGGGTAGAGGTGCTTTGTGAACATCCAGGAAGAATACCCCGCCCCGTCCGCCGGGGGGGAGGGAGGAGGATTGTCTGAAGTCCCGGTTTTGAACCCGTATGCCTGGAAAGTATCGTCATAATAATCATTGGTATTGTAATCTCGAGAGAAGAGAAAACTATCCGATATAGGGGTGTTGTCATAATAAGGAAGGTTCTGCTTGAAATAGATATACCCTCTCGGGTCCGCAGGGTTGGGAAGGCGATTCGTTTTCGGGTAAACCAAGCCGCAGTATTTATTCCTCGAGTCCGACCCAAAACTGAAGCCGGTGATGCTGTCATCGATGTACGTCGCCAAGAAATCCGGGTTTTCTGCGCTGCAGGCTGTCTGGCAGGCGGACCTGGCTGTAGTCCTGCCGGTGCGGCAGTATTCCTCGCAAGCATCGATGGGGGTAGGGCAATAGGACCTCGGATCGTAGGACACAAAATGAAGGTTGTTATAAATAGACCCCCTGGTCACCGACGGAAGCCGGTAGGCCATGAGTCCTAAGCGTACGGTGTTGGCATAGGTGGTGACCAGGTCGTTGAGGATCCGCTTACCCTCCACCGCTTTGCTGCCCGTGCTCCAGGAGCCCACGGCGTTGCCGAAAAAATCCTCGTCCATGCTATTGGAGTTGTCCAGGATGATGAGGACGTTGGGCTTGACTGATCCGCTAAAGAGTTCCTCATCCCCCGTAGGTGTCTGCCCGCGGACGGGAGCTAAGGAGAAACAGATCAAGCTGACGAAGACGGATAAACCGAACGCCCTTCTTATATTCATATTCCTTCCCTCTGTCTTTCTGGTATTACTGCCGCTGGCGAATGACCACTTCCCGGAGCTGCCCGTTCAGGAAGGTCATCTCCGCGGTCTTTTTGGGCATCCTCTTCACATCGGCGTCCTTAGGCCTCGGACTCAAGTCCAAGACCTTTACCCCGGCCAGGCTGTACTGGTTCTTCTCGGTGTACAGAACTCCCCCTTCGATTTTTCTCACCAACTCCGTAATCCGGCGTACCGAGCTCTTGGCAGTCGATGTTTTATTCTCCTCTGGCGACTTCCTGACCTTTTCACCCTGAATCCCTTCGTTTCCGAGGGAAGGGCCGGGGATAGCCGTCCATGCTTCAGAGCTTAAGCATGTGACTGCTAAGAGGACCAGTAAAAATTTTAAAAAAACCATGAGGGGACTCCTTTATTATCGGTAGGCAGTAGTGATCTCCACCGGACCAAAGCCCACCCCCACTGCCACTTGGACCGAGCTCTGGTAGTTGTTATTCATCCCCGTTACCGTTGACACGAAACGATTCGATCCCCAGGACTGGGAATACCCGGGCATGGAAATCGAGGCCGGGCCTCGGGTGGGGATGGCCGGCGTCCCGATCCGATATACCGTGCCTGGATCCAAACCCGCGTCCACCTGAAAATTTATGTTGTACTTCGCCGTATCGCTCAAATTCAAAGGATCGAAACCCGCAGCGAGCTGGTGAACCCCGGCTTCAGTGGCCAAAAAGGCCTTCTTTTCCCCCACCATACGGGAGCTGATGCGCACGTCCTGGGTGGTCACGGTGAAGACCAGAACCCCTACGGCGGTTAAAATCCATAACGACAGGAGCGCGGCGATGAGCGCAAATCCTGACTCTTTCCCTTTTTCCATCCCTCGACTCTCTTTCTTTGGGTCAAAACGCCTGGTTCCTCACCAGCACGCTGGTGGAATAGGTCATCCGTTTCCTGGCCTTGGTGGCCGGGTCCACTTCATCCGTCTCCACCGCCAGGGTGATGTCGATTCGGCGGATTCGGGGCGTCTGGTTAACGTCTCCGCCGGGCGGATCCGAATAAGGGTAAAGCTCGGTAGCGGGATTCCGCGCATCGAAGTAACGGAAGATCGCCGGTTGACCGAGGCCGTTCACAATCCCCAAATCCCGGTTGATGACCCGCACGGACCTGGGACGGCCGGAGACGATGGTATCCCCTAGAAAAGGGGATGCCGCGCTCGCGGCTCGCATGTTGTCACAATTGACCGTCTCCCGGGTGATTAACCGTTCCTGCCCGGTAGAGTTGTAGTTGTACCGAATGATCTCTCCCTGGTCGTCCCCCACCAGATTGCTTTCCCCGATGTCCATCTCCACTGTGATGGCCGTGGGGGTCGCCTCCCGGACCCCCCTGAAGGTCTGATCTCCCGACGCAGTGCATTGCACCACGGAGCCAAATCCAGGAAGGTCGTGCCAGATATTGGGGGCGTAATGAGGATTGTAGGAGGCCATGCTCAGGTCCAGGCCCATGATCTGCAATGCCGCCCGGACGTCCTGCTGGGCGGCCACTTTCCGCTCCACTCCCGCGGAAGACTGTTGCCCCGCAGTCATGGCGACATAGGCGGCCCCCAACAACAGCATCCCCACCAAAATGGCGAACATGACTTCGATCAGGGTAAAGCCTATTTCTTTTCCCCTCATAT
>DASPRR010000259.1:0-3465 GCA_035624375.1 Thermodesulfobacteriota bacterium
GCTTCCAGGAGCTGATCGCCGATCTTTTTCAAGGGATTGAGGGCGGAGATGGGGTCTTGGAAGACCATGGCGATCTCTTTGCTGCGGATCTTCCGCATCTCCTTCTCCCTCTTTTGCCGCAGATCTTCCCCCTTCCAGAAGATCTGCCCCCGGGGGATCTGTCCAGGGTAGGGAATCAATCCCATGAGAGACCGTCCCAGCATGCTTTTCCCTGCCCCGCTTTCCCCCACGAGCCCGACGGTCTCCCCCGTTTCCTGGCGGAGATCCACGTTATGGACCGCCCTCACCGTGCCCCACAATGTGGGAAAAATGACTTCCAGATTTTTGACTTCCAGCAAGCCCATTATTTTGGCAAGGATCCGGGGTTGAGAGCGCTCTTGGGAAGGGAATCATTCTCGAATATTCAGCCTAGAGGATCGAATAGATCCATCCGGGTAAAGCGAAAAAAGAATAGCCTTAAAAATGCAGGATCGTCAATGAAAAAGATTTCCCCAGAGGGCTCAAGAACAAGTAGGAAAGCCGGGAGGGTTATTGAAATTCTTGACTATTTTATTCCTTGCAGGAGGCCGTCCCATGTCTTATTCGCCATTTCGTTCAACTCCGGACTCCTTACATGCACGCCGCCGCGTGCCCCTACAAACTTCTAACTTTTTGTTTTATTCCGTATCTCGCATGACCCATTCCGAATTTCAGATGGCTCCTTCTTTCTTAAGCTGTTCTACGGCATCTTTTTTAAACCCCATATATTTTCCCAGGATCAGTTCGTTGTGCTCCCCGACCAGCGGGGAAGTCCGCTCGATCTGGCCCGGCGTTTTGGAAAGCTTGAAGGGAAAGCCCGAGAGTTTGGCCCGCCCGATGATGGGATGATCGATCTCGACGAAGTATCCCCGTTCCTTCAGGTGAGGGTCCTCGACCACCTGCTGGATGTTGAAGATGGGAGAGTTGGCCACCCGCTCCCGGTCCATCATCTCTCCCATTTCTTTGACCGAGTACTGGACGGTAACCGCCTCGATTTCTTTCGACAGCTCCCATTTTCTCGCCCAGCGCAATCCTTTGGTTGCGTTCTTTGGATCGTTGAACCACTCCGGTTTTCCGATGGCCCGGCAGAAACGCTCCCAATGTTCGTTCCCCACAGTGGCGATGATGATGTAGCCATCCTTGCACTTATAAGCCGCGAAAGGAGACTCATTTGTGTTGTGGGAACCGATGGGGCCCATGAGTTCTCCGCCCACTGTCCAGCGGGCTATAGCCCCTTCCAGAATGGAAACCATGGCCTCCTGCATGGACACATCCACGTACTGGCCCTCCCCGGTTCTCTCCCGGTGCCACAAAGCGGCCATGATGGCGAAGGCGGCGTGGACCGCGGCATTTATGTCTCCCAGGGAAGTCCCAACCCTCGTAGGGGGGGTGTCCGGATAGCCGGTGACGGACATGAGCCCGCTCGTTGCCTGGGCCACGATGTCGAAAGCGATCTTATCCGAATAAGGTCCCCATTGCCCGAAACCGCTGATGCCGCACATGATGATCCGGGGATTGATCTCCTTCAGCACTTCGTAGTCAATCCCCAGCCGTTTCATCACCCCGGGGGCGTAATTTTCCAGGACCACATCGCTGATCTTCACCAAATCCTTGAAGAGGCTCACCGCCCTGGGATGTTTGAGGTTAAGGGTAATTCCATATTTATTCCGGTTAAGGGAAAGAAAATAGGCGCTCCGGCTCCGGTCGTGCGGACCTCCCTTGCCATTCTCAACCACCGGGGGGTTGTCCCGGATCATCTCTCCTTCCGGTGGCTCGATCTTGATGACCTCCGCTCCCAGGTCGGCAAAGAGCATGGAACAGTAGGGACCCGCCAAAATTCTGGTAAGGTCCAAAACCCGAATTCCTTCCAGAGCTTTTCCAGGCATTCCATCGATTCCTTTCGTTCAAAAATTGATCCTACACGCCGGTCCTTCTGCCCGACCGCTCCTTTTTCCCCTCAACCTTTGAACCGCTTTTGAATTCCACCTGAAGGATTCTTCAGGAAATGAGACTGTGGCAGGTCCAAGCATTCACAGAGGTTCGATGAAGAAACGACCAGCCGGAGAAGGGCCGCAAACATCCTTGTTAAATCGATCTTACCATAGCACGAAGGATTTTGACGGTCAAAGAAGTTTCAACTCGGAGGACGGATTCTCCACAAAAATCTGTCAATAAGTTGTGAAAAAGCTGCGCAAAGGCCTGTGAAGTAACGCAATATCATTTATCTTTATGTTCACTGCCCATCTTTTAGTCAAAAAAAACTAAAGAAAATTCAGGAGTTCCTTCCATGGGTTGGGATGATTCGCCCTGGCATTGGGCTTTCTTATTGCGACACCCTGAGATGCCGATTCATCAACCATCTCCGGGGGGGTATGCCTGAATAGGAAGGCCCAGCGCGTGTTTGGCTTCTCTCTTCGAGTCGAGGGATTCGGGAAGAAAGAGGTTATCGGAAAACGGGATTGGGCAATCCCGATTCAAACCGCGCCCTCTCCCTTGAGCCTATCGATCTCCCCTTTGCCGATCCCCAAATACTTTCCCAGAATCAACTCGTTGTGTTCTCCCACGAGGGGAGAGGGACGCTCGACAGTGCCCGGGGTCTCTGACATTTTGAAAGGGATGCCGGGGATTTTGGCCTTGCCGATCACCGGGTGCTCAACCTCCTCGAAGTATCCCCGGGCATTCAGGTGGGGATCATCGACGACCTGCTGGATGTTGAGGATGGGGGAGTTGGCCACCCGTTCCTTGTCCATCATCTCCCCCACTTCCTTGATCGTGTACTGCGTGGTGATCTTCTCGACCATTTCCTGGATTTCATATTTCTTCGCCCACCGCTGGGCCTTGGTCTGCAGGCTGGGGTCGACCGCCCAGTCAGGCCGGTTGACGGCCCGGCAGAAACGCTGCCAGTGTTCGTCTCCAACCGTAGCGATGATGATGTAACCGTCTTTGCATTTGAAGGCGGCCATGGGCGCTTCATGGGGGTTCATGCTCCCGATGGGAGTGAGGAGTTCCTTGCCGATGGTCCAGCGGACGATCCCTCCCTCCAGGATCGCCACCATGGTCTCCATCATGGAGACATCCACCCATTGACCCTTTCCCGTCTTCTCCCGATGCCAGAGCGCGGTCATGATGGCAAAAGCCGCATGGACCGAAGCGTTCACGTCGCCCAGCGAAGTTCCCACGCGGGTGGGAGGAGCGCCCGGATGGCCGGTGATAGACATGAGGCCGCTCATGGCCTGCGAAGTGACATCAAAGGCCATCCGTTCCGAATAAGGCCCCGTCTGTCCGAACCCGCTGATGCTGCCCAGGATGATCCGCGGGTTGATCTCCTTCAAAACTGGGTAGCCGATGCCCAACCGCTTCATCACCCCGGGGGCGTAATTTTCCAGGACGATATCCGAGATCTTGACCAGGTCCTTGAAGATCCTCAGAGCCCGCGGATGTTTCAGG
>DASPRR010000264.1:0-17351 GCA_035624375.1 Thermodesulfobacteriota bacterium
GTATCGTAGAGCTTCCGCGCCAGAGGACCTACCTTTCCCTGGTTGATCACGTAATTTTTCCCTTTGTAGGCCACCTTTCCCACAGGGGAAATGACCGCGGCCGTCCCGGCGGCAAAGATCTCCTTCACCCGTCCGGATTCCAAACCGGATAGCACCTCGTCCAGACTGACCATGCGCTCGGAGACCTTCATTTCCCAGTTCCGGCAGATGTGGAGGACGGAATTCCGAGTTATTCCGGGTAGGATCGTACCTCCGAGAGGAGGGGTGACCACTTCGTCGCCGATGTACAAGAAGATATTGCTTGTCCCCACTTCTTCCAGGTATTTCCGCTCGATGGCATCCAGCCAAAGAACCTGGGTAAAACCTTTCTCATGGGCCTCTTCCTGGGCCAGAAGGCTTGCGGCGTAATTGGCCAGAGTCTTGGCTTCCCCCAATCCTCCCCGGGCGGCGCGGATATATTTTTCTTCAAGATAGATATCCACCGGGTTGAATCCCTGTGGGTAATAGGCGCCCACCGGTCCGACCATAATGTAGAAAAGCACCTCCTTGGCGATCTGGACCCCCAGCGCGGGCTCCGTGGCGATCATGTTCGGCCGGATGTAGAGGGAGGCGCCGGGAGATGATGGGACCCAATCTCTCTCCAGGCGGACCAGCTGCCTGGTCGCTTCGATGGCCAAATCCACGTCGATCTCGGGCAGGCACACGCGCCTGGCAGAACGGTTCATCCTTTCGTAGTTCATCCGGGGGCGGAAGAGGTAAAGGTCTCCATTGGCCCAGCGATAGGCTTTAAGCCCTTCAAAGACCTCCTGCCCATAATGAAGAACGAGGGCCGCGGGGTCCATGGGAATGGGGCGATAGGGCTCGATGCGGGGATTCTTCCATCCTTCGCCCTTCCTGTAATCCATCATAAAAAGATAATCCGTGAAGATCTTGCCGAAACCCAGCTGGGCGTCCGGGTCCGGTTTCTTTTTCAGCTTTTTGGGGTCTGCATGGGTAATCAAAATTTCGGTCATAGAAGGTTATCCTTTCTCATACACTTTTGGTCTGAGCCAATTTTTTCAGCCGATCGGCCTCTTTTCCCCCTTTCCTTCTCACGCCGAAATGAAAAAAAGCGAGGTGACACGGCAGGAGATTCAATACCTATATCATAATCAACCCCGGAAAAAAAGCCTCAATAACCCCAGCCCACCCGGGCCAGAGTGAGAACATGGACCTCGGTAGCCCCTGCTTCCCGCAGAACGTAAGCGCACTCCTGGACCGTAGCCCCGGTGGTAAAGACATCGTCAATGAGGAGGATTCGTTTTCCCTTCACGGCTTCCCTTTTTTTGACTTCGAAGGCCCCGCGCACGTTCTTCCGCCGTTCGGCTCCCGATAACTGAGTTTGGGGTTGAGTCTGGCGGGCCCGGTGGAGAGCGGTAAAGTTGAGAGGAATCGACCGACGCCGGCTCACTTGGCGGGCCAGGAGCAGGGATTGGTTAAACCCTCTCTCCCGCAGGCGGCGGGTGTGGAGGGGGACGGGGATGACCCAATCGTTTTCGGCGAGTTCAAAATCGGGGTCCTGGTACTCAGCCAGGAGGTTTCCCAGGGGCTTCGCCAGGCGAGTCAAACCCCCGTATTTGAGCCTGGAAATGGCTTCCATGATCACCCCTTCATAACCGCAGACCGCCCTGGCTCGGCTGAAATGTCTTTCTTCGCTCAGACACCCCGTGCAGAGATGATCGACCTCGGAAGACGACGGAAACCCGATGCCGCAACGAAGGCAGCGAGGGGAAGAGAAAAATTTTACCTGGGAGAGACAATCTGGGCAGGGGCGATCGGGGGTAGAAGAATCCGGCGAAAGGCCGCAGAGAGGACACTTGGCTGGAAAAAAGAAATCCAAAACCGCTCGCCAGAAAGGGGCGGGGCTCATATCCTTGCCGGAAAATGATAGAAAGGGATGACCGGCATCTTCTGGGAGAATTCGGGAAGGTGCATGGAGTAACTTCCCCAGGAATGGCAGGCTTCGCAGAAACCCGACCACTCGGCTTGGGTCCTCCCGCAGGACGAACACTGGTAAGCCGGCAGGGGGAATTTTTTCGTATCCAGGGCTTTCTCGTAGGATTCCATGGATTGGACAAATTCCCCTCGCCGGTGATAGGCCTGTCCCAGGAGGACGAAAAGCTCGGAGAAGAGGACCCCTGCGGTCTCCAGGTCCCGGAGCTGCTCGATGGCTTCATCCACCATTTCCAGGCGAATGAGCAGCCGGCTGAAGAAGAATCGCAAAACACTATCTTCCGGGCGCTGACGCATATAATCCCGGTACAGGTCCAGGGCCTTCTGGGGGTTGGCCATGGAAAGGTAGAGAGATTCCAGCCTCTCCAGGAAGACCGGGTTCCAGGAAGCCTCTAAGGCTTTTTTCCAGGTCTGGCTGGCCTCTTCGAAGGAGCCCTGTCTCTGAAGGACATCTCCCAGGGAAACATGGGCGGGGAAGAAAGTCGAGTCCTCCTTGAGAACCTCCCGCAGGGCCTTTTCGGCATCCTTGAATTCTCCCTTCTGGGCCAATTCCTCGGCGAATTTATACTCCATTCCAGAAAGGAACCTCTTTTCGGCCAGGGCGTATTCTTTTTCCCTGGTGTGTTTCATCACGCTCTTCTGGGTATGGTAAGCCTCATCCCAGTTCCCGGTAATGATATGGATATCTCTTTTTTTGCGGAGGGCCTCCCGGTTGGAGGGGTCGCGGTCCAGGATGGTATCAAGGACCTCCAAGGCTACGGCGTATCTTCTGAGGCCTACATTGTTCTTGACCAAGTCTAAGAGAAGTTCCAGGCTCTCCGGTTCGATGGCTTTGGCCTTGGTGAGGGTGTCGATGGCCTCGGAATACTTACCCTCTAGGGAATAGAGGTTGGCCAGGGAGATATGAGCGGGCAGGTGGTTCGGCCGCGTGTCGATAATCTTGGAGAGCGTCTCTTTGGCTCGGGGGATATTCCCTTTCAGCATTTCCTCCAGGGCATCGCTGTATCGCTCCCGGACCTTGCCGTCCTTGCGGTCGGTTTTGGAGGAGCGCCACAGCTGAAAGGCTCTCCGGGCATCCACAAACAGGGTTACCAGGAAGACAAAGAAGGCGCCAATGATGAAAGCTCCAAAGGCGATCAGCGCCGGGGAGATGATCAGGTGCAGGTCCTGCCAAAGGGTAAACTCCACTTCGCCGGGATTGAGGTAAAAGAGGTAGCCAAAAGCTATGAAGACCAAAAGGAAGACGATGAAGTGGGTTCGGGAAAACATGATTGGCTCCTACGATTTATGGTAAGGCTCTCCCCGCAGAAGGGAAAAAGCCCTGTAGACCTGTTCCAAAAGGAGCATCCGGGCCATTCCATGGGCCAAAGTCATGGTTGAGAAGGAAAGGCGGAAATCCACTTTCTCCTTCAAAGATTCCTCCAATCCGTAGGGTCCGCCGAGGATGAAAACGATTTCCCTGGAACCCCACTGACCCCACAGCTCCAGATTCCGAGAAAAGGCCTCCGAGGTAAGAGGCTTTCCCTTCTCATCCAGAGCCACGGTGAAAGCTTCGGGGGGAAGGTTTTCCCGGATCCTCCGGCCCTCCTGCCGGAGAATGTATTCTTTTCTCCCCTTCGGAGCGATCCTTTCTTCCGGGATGGGGACCAGCCTGAGCTCCGCATAGCGCCGGATCCTCTCCTCATATATTCGGCATCCCTCTCGGATATAAGAGTCGGATGCCCGACCCACGAAGAGGAGGACCAGGCGAAATTTTTTCATCGCGAACGTTTCGGCCGGACCTTTTTGGACAATGGAAGCTCAACCCGGGTCGCTTCCGACCAAAGCCTTTCCAGATCGTAAAACTCGCGGACGGGCTGGAAAAAAATGTGGACCACCACATCCCCATAGTCCAGGAGGGTCCAGCGCCCTTCTCGCTTCCCCTCGATTCCCAGAGGATGAATCCCTTCTTTGCCAAGCTTCTCTTCGATATGGCTGGCAATCGCCTGGACCTGGCGGTCTGAGTTCCCGCTACAAATCAGGAAGTAATCCGTAAAGGAAGAAAGGTCTTTGACCTCTAGAATGACCAAGTCGATGGCCTTGCGGTCCAAAAGGGCTCGGGCACAGAGGAAAGCTTTCTCTTGGGAGCTGGAGGGAATCAACCTGCCGTTTCGACGTCCTTGTTCTGATAGAGTTTATTCGAAAGAATGAATGCCTCTACAGCCGGCGGAACCAGATATTTGATCGATCTTCCTTCCCGAATCCACTGCCGGATCCGAGAGGAAGAAATGTCCATTCCCGTGACCTCCGCGGGATACACACAGAACCCGGATTTATGGGCGTATCCGCCTTTTTCGGTATCATAGCAAAATTCGTTTGTTAGTTCAACGGGAAGATGCTCCCGGGAAAAAATTTTTTCGAAACCCGGTCGGGTCATAACTACGAAATGACAGAGGCGGAAAAGGGCCCCATACTCCTTCCAGGTGCTCACCTCCAGGAAGGCATCCAGACCCACGATGAAATAGACCTGGGTGCCGGGACCGGATTGGTGGCGAAAATGCTCGATGGTCTGAATGGAATAAGACTTCCCCGGACGTTCCAATTCCACCTCGGAAAAGGCGAAGCGGGGATTATCCGCAATGGCCCGTCGGACCATTTCGGCCCGAGAGGTGGCGTCGAGGATTCCTTCCTTTTTTTTGTGGGGAGGGTAGGAGGAAGGGATAAAAAAGACCCGGTGGAGATCGAAGGAATGACTGACCTCTTCGGCCGCCCGAAGGTGGCCCAGATGAATGGGGTTGAAGGTTCCGCCGAAGAGCCCGACCTTTTTCATGTGCGCACTTGTCCCGAGCCGTAGACGATGAATTTGGAAGTGGTCAGGTCCTCCACCCCCATGGGCCCAAAGGCGTGCAGCTTGGTGGTGCTGATGCCGATTTCAGCCCCCAGCCCCAACTGGAACCCGTCGCTGAACCGGGTGGAAGCATTCACCAAGACGGTGGAGGAGGGAACCTCCCGGAGGAACCTCTGGGCATTGGTATAATTCTGAGTGACGATGGCCTCGGTGTGGGAGGAACCGTAGCGGATGATGTGGCGGATGGCTTGGTCCAAGTCGTCCACGATTTTCACCGCGAGAATCAAATCCAGATACTCTGCCAGCCAGTCTTCTTCCGAGGCTTCCCCGATGCCGCCCAGGATTCGGCGGGTTTCCGGGCATCCCCGAAGCTCCACGCCGGCGGCTTTAAACCTCTCCGCCACGGGAGGAAGGAAGACCGGCGCGATCTGGCGATGAACCAGAAGGGTTTCCATGGCATTGCACACCCCGGGCCGCTGAACCTTGGAGTTAAAAGAGATGTTCTGGGCCATGTCCAGGTCCGCGGAGGCGTCCACGAAGACATGACAGACTCCTTTATAATGCTTGATTACCGGGATTCTGGATTTGGAGACCACGAAGCGGATCAATTCCTCTCCCCCTCGGGGGATGATGACGTCGATGTAGTCTTCCAGTTGAAGCATCTCCTCCACTGCCAGGCGGGATGTGCTGGGAACGACCTGAATGGCCTCAGCCGGGATTCCCTGTTCGCGGCAGACCTTTCGGAGGACTTCGGCAATGGCCAGGTTGGAGTGGATGGCCTCAGACCCCCCCCGCAGGATCACCGCGTTTCCCGCTTTCAGGCATAGCCCGCCGGCATCGGAGGTCACGTCGGGACGGGATTCATAGATGATCCCGATTACCCCCAAGGGGATGCGCATTTTCCCCACGGTAAGACCGTTGGGACGGGTCCACATCCGATTCACTTCTCCGACGGGATCGGGAAGGAGGGCGATTTCTTTCAGGCTGGCGGCCATTCTCATGAGGACTGCATCAGAAAGAGTCAGGCGGTCGATCATGGCGGAGGAGAGCCCTTCTCCTTTGGCCGCTTTCAAATCCAGAACATTGGCTTGCTTCAGCCCAGGGGCCGAGAAAAGCAAGGCCTCGGCCATCCCCTCCAGGGCAGAGTTTTTGACCGAGGTGGACAGATTCCCCAAAGCATAGCTGGCCTCCCGGGCCCGCTGTCCGATCATTACCATTTCATCCCTCAGAGACATGCCGGCCTCCTCATCTCAAAAAGAAGCTTCTCCCGAATGAAGCACCAAATTTCCAGCATTCAAACCAAAATAACCAGCAATACCCACCAAATACCAAACTTTTCTCGAAGGCCTCCATTTTTCAAATTCCCTGTTTCGCTCACTGCGTTTTGGGGTTTTTGAATTTCTTTGGGATTTGGCATTCGAGATTCGGAGTTTGATGATATCCCGGTGACACACAGACCAGATCGTCCCGATGAACGATTTCGTCGCTGTATTTATAACCCAGCCGACTCTCCACCTCGGAAGTTTTCAGCCCCTTGATCTTGTTTATTTCCGAGGAGTCATAATTGGTCAGCCCTTTGGCAAACTCCTGCCCGTTCACGTCGGAGAGGGCGACCGGGTCTCCCAGGCTGAACTTTCCCTCCGCGGACAGAACCCCGGATGGGAGGAGGCTTCTCCCCTTTTGCAGGATGGCCCTCTTGGCTCCCTCATCCACGATGATCCTGCCCTGGGGCTCCAGAGTGAAGGCGATCCAGTGCTTCCGGCTGGTCAGCTTATTGACCTGGGAGGTGAAGAGCGTTCCCAATTCTTCCCCCCGAAGGATTTTTTCCAGCGCCCCTTCCATCATACCGTTGGCCAGTACGGTCGGGACCCCGAAGAGAGCCGCCTTGCGGGCGGCTTGCAGCTTAGTGACCATCCCGCCGATGCTGAAGGGGCTCAGGGTTCCCGTGGCCTTCTGTTCCATCTCCTCCGTGACCTCATGGACGGAGCGAATGAGTCGGGCGCTTTTATGGACCCTCGGGTCCTTGTCGTAAAGGCCGTCAATGTCGCTCAGAATCACCAGGAGGTCGGCGTTGACCAGGTTCGTGACCAAGGCCGATAGATTATCGTTGTCCCCGAACTTGATCTCTTGAACAACCACCGTGTCATTTTCGTTGATGATCGGGATCACCCCGAAATCCAAAAGGGAGAGAAGGGTGTTGCGGGCGTTGAGATAGCGGTTGCGGTTGGAGAGATCATCCCGGGTCAGCAGGACCTGGGCAACCTTTTCGCCGTAGAAGGAGAAGGCCTTTTCATAGCTCCACATCAGGGCACTCTGGCCGATGGCCGCAGAGGCCTGTTTTTCGGGCATCATCTTTGGTTTTTCAAGAAGGCCGAGGCGGCCCATGCCGGCGGCAATGGCTCCCGAAGAAACCAAAACCACTTCGTAGCCCCTTTTCTTGGCCGCTGAAATTTCCTGGGCCAAACGGTCGAAGACCGGCTGGCTCAAGGTTCTTCCCTTTCCGGTCAGAACCCGGCTCCCGACCTTGAGAACGACCCGGCGGACTTTTTCTAAGATGCTCTTCCGGTTCAATTGGACCTTTCCTTCTTCAAACCTTTGTCCAAGTGTCGGGTTAGGGCGCCGAGAAGTTTCGGCAAGCCTTCTCCCGATAGGCCCGAAATGGGGTAGGTCGGCTTTTTGATTCTCTTAAAAAAAGCCATGACTGCCGGCAGTCTCTTTTTGCTTTCCGGATCGTCGATCTTATTGAGAGCGACAACCTGCGGTTTACGGGCCAGCCCCGGGTCAAAGAGCGCCAGTTCCCGGTTCAAAATCCGGTAATCCTCGAGGGGATCACGGGGATTGAGGGAAGAGAGGTCCAGGACGTGAAGAAGCAGAGAAGTTCGTTGCACATGCCGAAGAAATTTCAGCCCCAGACCCGCCCCCCGGTGGGCTCCCTCGATGATCCCGGGGATGTCGGCAATGACGAAGGGGAGGTGGTCCCTCCAGGAAACGACGCCCAGATTTGGAACCAGGGTGGTGAAAGGATAATCGGCGATTTTGGGCCGTACCGAGGAGACCTTGGAAATCAGAGTGGATTTGCCCGCGTTGGGATATCCGATGATCCCCACATCGGCCATGAGTTTCAATTCCAGCAGCACCCAGCAGGACTCCCCGGGCTGGCCGGGTTCGGCATGACGGGGCGCCTGATGGGTGGAAGAGGCGAAACGGGCATTCCCCCGCCCTCCCTTTCCCCCCCGGGCTACGACGAAGGTCTCGTTTTCCCCGGTGAGGTCCCTGAGCTCTTTTCCACTCTGCCCGTCGCGGACGATTGTGCCGCGGGGAACGGGAAGAAGGAGGGCAGGGGCGCTGCGCCCCTCCTGATTTTTTCCTCTTCCGTGCTGCCCTCTTTTGGCGTGGTAATGCTGGCGGTAACGAAAATCGAGGAGGGTGGAGAGTTGGTCGTCGGCCTTCAGAATCACATCCCCGCCTTTTCCCCCATCGCCGCCATCGGGACCTCCGCGGGGAACGTATTTTTCACGGCGAAAGCTGATGCAGCCGTTTCCTCCATCGCCGGCCTGGACGAAAATTTTGGCTTCATCGACGAACTTGATCGGTCAGACCCCCGGTCTTCGCGGGCCCCCGCGGAGCCCCGTTGACAAGCGGAATTAAGCCGGGGCCCCTTCGGCCTGGGAAGGATAAACGCTGACCTTCTTCCTTTCCCGATCCAGTCTTTCGAAGGTGACAATTCCGTCGATCTTGGCAAACAGGGTAAAATCCTTCCCTACCCCCACGTTCTTTCCTGGATGGATTTGAGTTCCTTTCTGTCGGACCAGAATGGACCCTGCATGGACCCTCTGCCCGCCAAATCGCTTCACTCCCAGCCTTTGTCCGGCGCTGTCCCGGCCGTTGCGCGAGCTTCCCTGTCCTTTCTTGTGTGCCATATGAACCCCCTTAAAGACGAATGCCTCAAGTGCCTCAAGTGCCTCAAGTAAAGACGACTCTTTTTGAACTTGAGGCACTTAAGGCATTTGAGCGCACTTTACTGCAAATTGATTTCCTTAATCCTCAAACTAGTAAAGGATTGGCGATGGCCCGTCTTTTTATCGTATCCCTTCCGCCGTTTCTTCTTGAAGATGATGACCTTTTTGGCCCGGTGCTGTCCAAGTATTTCCCCCACGACTTTTACGTTGGAGAGCATGGGTTGACCGGTAAGGACGTTTTCTCCTTCGGCGTAGAAAAGGACGTCCTTCATCTCCACCGACTCTCCTTTCTGGCCGGCAATCTTTTCGATCTTAATGATGTCCCCCGGAGAGATCTTAAACTGTTTCCCGCCCGTGCGAATAATCGCGTACACGTTACCCCCTGAAATTCCCTCGAGAATACCCCTCCTCCCAACCCAAAAGAAGAGAGGCAAAGGGAAAATATTCAAACTATTATGTTAGGATTTCAGACTTGGGTTTGTCAACGGCAAAATGACCGTTGTGACTTTGCACCTCATACTGCTCCAGGTGAAAGTCATTTTTCCCGGTGATGGCGATGCGCTTTTTGTAGCGTTTCTCCAGCTTCTCCAGGTCTGCCCGGGCCTCATCGTATAAATGGTTGGCCACGTTGGGATGGACGTGGACCAGGATGGTCTCTTCCTTCAGGTCTCGAATATCTCGCTGGATTTCGCGCAAAATCTCCTGACAGATGGTGGAACGCGATTTGAGAAAACCCCGGCCCTCGCAATAAAAGCACCTCTCGCTCAGAATCCGGCCCAAACTTTCTCGGGTTCGTTTGCGGGTCATCTCCACCAGGCCCAGTTCAGAGATTTTCAAGATATTGGTCTTGCTCTTGTCCTTTTTCAGAGCTTCGGTGAGCGCCTGAAAGACCTTTTCTCGGCTGGATTCTTTCTCCATGTCGATAAAGTCGATGATGATGATCCCTCCGATGTTGCGCAACCGGAGCTGATAGGCGATCTCTTTGACCGCCTCCAGGTTGGTTTTCAGGATGGTGTCCTCAAGATTCCTTTTTCCCACATACCGGCCCGTGTTTACATCGATGACGGTTAGGGCCTCGGTCAGGTCGATGACGATATACCCCCCGGATTTGAGCCAGATCTTGCGGCCTAAGGCGCGGCTGATTTCCATCTCAATTCCGAAGTAATCGAAGAGAGGCTCTTCCTTTTCGAAGATTTCAATGGAGGCTTTCAGCTGCGGCATGAAGGTGTCACAGAATTCCATGATCTTCTGGTACTCCTCCCGGGAGTCCACGACCACCCGATCCACCTCCTGGGTGAAGAGGTCGCGGATGGCCCTCAGGCTGATATCCAGATCCTTGTGGATGAGGCTGGGGACGGGGCTCACCGCCTTGCGCTTCTGGATGTTGGCCCACATTTTCAAGAGGAAATCCAGGTCCTGGCGCAGCTCGGCCTCACCTTTCCCTTCTGAGGCGGTGCGCACGATCAGCCCGCATCCGGGCGGCCTGATCTGCTGGATGACGTCCCGGAGCCGCTTTCTTTCGCCCTCGTTTTCAATCCGCCGGGATACCCCGATGTGATCCACCATGGGCATGAGAACTAAGTGGCGGCCGGGTAGGGAGATGTGGGACGTGATCCGGGCGCCCTTGGTGCCCAGCGGTTCCTTGGATACCTGAACCAGGACTTCCTGCCCTTCGTGCAATAGGTCTTCGATATGGAAAGGAGTGTCAAGATTCAGGACTTCTTCCTCATCGGCCGGGGAGTGCCCGTTTCCGTCTTCCTCCCGCCCCCGCATGAGGATCTCCAGGTCATCGAAGTCCTGGTGTACGTCGGAAACATAGAGGAAAGCAGCTTTTTCCAGCCCAATGTCCACGAAGGCTGCCTGCATCCCGGGAAGGACTCGTACCACTCGGCCCTTGTAGATGTTTCCGCCAATCCCCTGTTCGGAGCTTCTTTCCACGTAAAGCTCCACCAGCACATCGCCCTCCAGGAGGGCGACCCGGGTTTCTCCGGAACTGGCATTAATCAGGATCTCGTTGGACATGGCCTGAATTCTTAAAACCAACCTGAATTTTTTTGATGGAAAACCCGGATTTCCCCTCCTCCGCCCATCCCAGAAGGTAACCCAGAGCTTCCTCCGGTCTTAAGGTACCTTGGGTAGATGAAAGCATCCGGATTTGGACGGTCCTTTCGTCAACTACAGTTACCGATTCGACGAATTTTTTTAAATCAATGTCTTTCTTTTTTCTCGACCAAGTAATCCAAAAGGAATCCGCTTTCCCAAATCCGGCGATTTTTTCCGTAGGGACCCCGACCGGGTCGGGGAAAACAATATTATATAGAATATAAGCCATATTATCAAAAATTGATGGAAAAGACAAGGGAATTTCCTCGATTTCCAAAAATTCCACCCCGTGGGGGAGGACTTCATTCAGGCGCTGAAGGGCCCTTCCAGGCTGAAATTTTTCCCAAACATGGAAGTCCAGATACTCCGCCCAACTCTCGTATCCCACGGGGAGGGGCGGTCCAAAAGCGATCTTGGGCAAGGGATGGAAACCCTGGGAGAAGACCAGGGGGATCCCGGCCCGCCGAAAGGCCCGGATGATCCCCTGGGAAAAATCCAGGTGTCCGAGGAACCGAATCGGTCCCAACTTTGTCAGCCGGATGCGAAACCGTATGACCGGAAGAGAGGATTCGGTCCGCCTGGTGGCCGCGGGTGCCAGGTTAAGGACCGTTTCCCATTCTGCAAACCGGTTGGAAAGGCCATCCACTCCATAACAGACTCCGCAACCGTTGCAGGAAGCTTGGCGGCAATCCGGGGTACAAAGGTTTCCCAGGGCCTTTTCTCTTTCCTGCTTAAGGAAGGATTTGCTCACCCTGGAGTGCAGGTGGTCCCAGGGAAGGATTTCATCCACATCCCTTTTCCGGAGGTAAAAAGAGGGGTTCACACCGCTCTGGCGAAGAGCCTCCTCCCAAAGGTCGTAGCGAAAATGTTCTCCCCAACCGTCGAGACGGCAGCCCAGAAAATAGGCCGTCTCCAGAAGATGACTTAACCTCCGGTCTCCCCGAGCGAAGACCCCTTCCAGAAGACTCAGGCGGGAGTCCGACCATTTGAACTGCAGGCCGTGGCGGTCCAGACTCTTGCGCAAGAACCTCTGTTTTCTCTCCACCTCCTCCGGAGAAGATTGAGGTTCCCATTGGAAGGGAGTGTGGGCTTTAGGGATGAAGGTGGAAACGCTGACATTGATCTGGGCCGACCCCTTTGCCCGGCGGGCCAGCTTCAGAGCCTCGTGGCAGAGATAAGCGATTCCCTGTAAGTCTTTTTCTTCTTCGGTAGGAAGGCCGATCATGAAATAGAGTTTGACCAGTCGCCAGCCAGCGGAGAATACCTGGTGCAGGGTGGAGCGAAGGTCCTCTTCCGTGTTCCCTTTGTTAATCACCCGGCGGAGGCGATCGGTACCCGCTTCTGGGGCCAGGGTGAAGCCGGTCTTTCGCACCTCCCGGACCTGCTGGATCAGAGTGGGGGTGAGGGTTTCAACCCGCAGCGACGGCAGGGAGACAGCGATTCTTCCCTCCCGGGTATGCTCCAGAAGGGAAGAGAGAAGCGGTTCGATGCAGGAGTAATCTCCGGTGCTGAGTGAGAGAAGGGAGACTTCATCGTACCCCGTGCTCTGGAGGCCACATTTCGCCAACTCCAGAATTTTTCGCGGGGATCGCTCACGCAGGGGGCGATAAATCATTCCCGCTTGGCAAAATCGGCATCCCCGGGTGCAGCCCCGGGCGATCTCTAAGTTCAGACGGTCATGGATTACTTCCATGAGAGGAAGGATGGGCCGGGAAGGGAAGGGGCCCTTATCGAGGTCGGCGAGAACCCGGCGAGTCACATGAGAATACCCAGATTGAATGGGAAGGATTTGCCGGAGCCGCCCGTCATCCTCATATTCCAGGTTGAAAAAGGAGGGAATATAGACCCCTTCAATACCTGCCAGCCTCTCCAGAAGGGTCCTTTTACTTTCCCCCTTTTCCTTGGAGGCGACAATCGCCTGGCAGAGCTCCAGCACCACCTCTTCTCCGTCCCCCAGGACGAAAAGGTCGAAGAAATCGGCCAGGGGCTCCGGGTTCAAGGCGCAAGGACCGCCCCCTATGACCAGGGGGTCATTTTCATCTCTTTGTTGGGCCCGCAGGGGGATCCCGGCCAGGTCCAGGATGTTTAGAACTCCAGTGTAGTTAAGCTCGTACTGCAGAGAAAAGCCCAGGAGGGCAAATTCTTTCAGGGGACGGGAAGTCTCCAGCGAACAAAGGGGAAGCCCTCTTTCGCGGAGGAGATTTTCAAAATCCGGCCAGGGCGCAAAGACCCGTTCGCAGGCGATTTCTGGGTTGGCGTTCAAGAGAGAATAAAGAATATGGAATCCGATGTGCGACATCCCTACTTCATAAACATCGGGGAAGGCCAAGGCGAAGGTCAACTTTACTTTTCGGGGGTCCTTAATAACCGAATGGGTCTCTCCCCCGAGATACCGGGAGGGCTTAGCAATTCTCAGAAGGTCTTCGGCTTTCACCGAAAAATATTAACATTCGGCTGCATGCGGGGCAAATGATTTATCTTAGTTTGAAGCTCTTTTAGAGTCCGTAGACGGGAATGACTGGAGGGTGCAAACACCGGAACCTTCTTTCTCTTTTCCAACAGGCGGATTATGCCCATTCGCGGATTTATGAGCTGGCCATGGGCATCCGCCTAATGAGGATCCTGAGGATTCGGCAGGGATCGAGGGAACCTTGCCAACAGGAAGGGCGGCATTGGAGGAAGCTCAGAACACTAAGCGCATGGCCTCATTCTCTTTTTTTGGCCAGACGCACCGCGCTTTTCTGTTGCTGCTCCCTTAGGGGCTATGTTAGAAAGAAAGATCATTCTTTGGGAAGGAAGGAGACCGGCATGAACCTAAAAGCGAAGGTTTATGTGGAAAACCAGAAAAAGAGGGTCCTGGAGGCCCTCAACGCCCGCCTTGCGCGTCTGAAAGAAAAAGGGTTGAAGGAAAACATCGTTCAGAAGGATGCAACAGTTCGAAAACTGAAAGCTCAGCTCCGGAAGGCGGACCACCGCTTGGCCAGCATCGCGGCCCAGGAAAAACTCAACCAGGAGAGGGTCCAGGCCAAATTGGACAGGCAGGCTGCGGAAAAAGCGGCCAAAGAAGCGCCCCGGCCCGAGGCGGAAAAGGGGGAGCCGGAGAAAAAAGAAAAGAAGGCCAAGAAAGAGAAACAGGAAAAACCGGCCAAGCCGGAGGGAAAGGTAGAAGGAGAGAAGGAGAAGAAAGAAAAACAGGAAAAACCGAAAAAAGCGCCGGACAAGGAAGAAGAGCAATCCGAAGGTTCTCCGTAGCTTAAGGCCTTCCGCCCAAGGATTTTCGAGAATTCGACCGCCGAACCGGGGAGGCGAATAAAAAGCTGGAGGTGAATATGTCTGTTCTGGTTACGGGAGGGTGCGGTCTCATCGGCTCCCGGTTGACCCGTATGCTGGTGGAAAAAGGAGAGAAAGTTCATGTCCTGGACATCCACCTTCGCCCCCAATGTTTTTCCGGAATCAGTGACCGGATAGAATTCGTTCGCGCGGATGTGGGCAATTTTGCCAAGGTTCTGGAAGCGGTGAAAGAGTGCTCGCCCACGGTGATCTTCCACCTGGGGGGCATGCTCTCCCTCCCCTCCAACGCCGATCCACAGTCCTCCTTTTCCACCAATGTGGCCGGCACCTATCATGTCCTGGAAGCGGCCCGTCTGTTCAGAGTTCCCAAAGTCATCTTCACCAGCACGGTTGCGACCTACGGGCTGGACATCCAGAGCAAAACGATTAACGATTCCACCCTTCAAAGGCCCATTACCATGTACGGCTCGACCAAAGTTTTCGCCGAGCTTCTGGGGCGGTTCTACCGGAACAAGTACGGAGTGGATTTCCGAGCGGTCCGGTATCCATCGGTAGTCGGTCCTGGGGCCAAGACCGCGCATATTTCCATTTATAACGCTTGGGCGGTGGAGAAAGCCTTCTTCGGAGAACCCTACGAGGTCTTTGTGGCGCCTCATGTCCGCTGCCCTATCATTTACTTCAAGGATGCAGCCCGGTCTCTCCTTCTCCTGGAAGCAGCTCCCCCCGAGGCCATAAGGACCGTCTGCTACCTTCTCGCCGGGATTCAGCCCATGATCTCCGCCGAGGAATTGGTGGGGGAGATCAAAAAGCATTTTCCCCAGGCCCTGCTCACCTTCAAGCCAGACCCTCTGGCCATGGAGGTGCATGGCAAATCACAAGGGGTTGCCTATGAGGACTTCAATGCGCAGAAAGAATGGGGCTGGAAGACAGAGTATACCCTTCCCAGGATGATCGGCGACTTCTATGCTGAATTGAAAGCTCACCCCGAATGGTACCGTTGACCCCTCGGTCCAGGGGGAGCCACCATCAGGGTCTGCCGAGGGGAGAGGAGATTCGGTTTTCCGCAAAGAAGGCAATATTTCCGAGGCAAAAAAAAGGGGATGACCCCCGCTGAGGGTCATCCCCCCTTTTAGCGTTTGAGGATTCTATTTCTTCTTGGCCCCCAAAATCCCTTTTAGGGCGGCAGCCGGGACGGCTTTCACCACTTTCTTAGCCGGAATTTTCAGAGGCTCTCCGGTCTGGGGATTCCGGCCGATTCGGGCTTTCCGGTTTTGAACTTTCACGGTCACAAAGCCGGGCAGCGCCAGTTTATCCCCTTTTTTGATGATCTTTACAGCTAAGCCGGCAAGAGCATCGAGAACCGCAGCTCCCTGCTTCTTGGTGATTCCCACCTCTTCGGCCAAATAGGCTACGACCTGCGACTTGGTCATGGGCATAGGCTTTTCCTCCTTTCGTAATCGATGAAATGCCTTTCCTCTCGCCCTCTTCCCGACTCATCCCCGCTTCCTCGTGGCGAATCTCCCCTTTATCACTTTGCCGGGACGATGTCGACCCGACGGTTTTTTGCCCAGGCCTCCTCATTGTGCCCTGGGTCCAGGGGGCGTTCTTCCCCGTAGCTGATCGTGGCCATTCTCTGGTTGGAGATTCCCAGCCCTTCCAGGAATGATTTTACCCCTTCTGCCCTTTTTTGTCCTAACGCCAGGTTGTACTCTGCCGTTCCCCGCTCGTCGCAATGCCCCTCCAGCCTCACCTTCACATTGGGGTTGGACTTGAGCCACTGGCTATTCTTGGCCATGACCTCTTTCTGGTCTTCGCGGATGGACCACTGGTCGAAATCAAAAAAAACCGGTTCCAGGCTGACCGTTTTCGAGGCGGCTTCCCGAGCGGCCGCTTCCCGCCTGGCGGCCTCTTCCTGCAGAGCCTTTTCCCGCAAGGCCTTCTCCCTCAGGGATTCCTCGCGGAGGCTCTCTTCCGCAAGCTTTTTCTCCTTCTCCAGAGCGGCAGTCTTATCCGGAGCAGCAGCCTCCGGCCTGGTCTCTGCTGGCCCAGGCTCAACTCGGGAGGGAGTATAGACGGGCGAATCGGAACGGATTGTTTTTTTGGCGCATCCTATGCCGGGCCCGAGGGCCAGGATCAGGAGTCCTATCAGAAGAAGTCTGATGCCTTTCATTTTCTTTCTCCTGTTGCAGGTATTTAATAAAAGCGTATCGACTGAAAATCGGAGTGTCAAGGATAAAATCAATCGAGAATCCCCCCTTGGCAGAAATCGGAGAGTTTGTTAAGGTGAAATCAACTGGACCCATCAAGAGGGAGGGAAGCATGAAGGTCTTGGGAATCCATGGAAGTCCGCGCAAGGGGGGCAACACCGAAATCCTGCTCAAAGAATTCCTCCGAGGCTGTAAAGAGGGAGGCGCCGAGGTGGAAGAAATTTTCCTTCGGGAGCTGAAAATCAGCCCCTGCCTGGAAATCTACGCCTGCAAAAAAGATGGGCAATGCCCAATCCAAGACGACATGAAGGCCCTCTACCCAAAATTGGCCGAAGCCGATGTACTGGCGGTGGCGTCCCCGATCTTCTTCTACGCGGTCAGCGCCCATTTGAAAGCCATGATTGACCGTTGCCAGGCTTTATGGGCCAAGAAATATCTGCTCAACCAACCCATTGCCCCCGGAAGGTCCGGGAGGAAAGGGGTTTTCCTGGCGGTGGGAGGGTCCAGAGGGGGTAAGACCTTTGACGGGGCGCTCCTGACTATGAAATATTTCTTCGATGCCTTGGATATGACCTTCCACCGTTCCCTCCTTTACAGAGAGGTAGATGCCAAAGGCGAGATCCTGCAGCACCCCACGGCAATGGCGGAAGCGTACGCATTGGGAAAAGAATCAGTTAGGAAAATTGCAGAATTCGAAATGAAAAGTGCAAAATGAACCCAGATGCACAATGATCTAATGACCAATTGTCATTCTACAATGTTGGATGAGATCCAGGCATCAGATGATGACTCGCGGCGAAGCGCAGGCCAAGGGCAAACGGCAACGGACTTCGGAAAAAGGACCCATTCATGAAAAGAAGTTCCTGGCAGGATAGTTTCATACCCCTTCAAGAGGGATTGTCCCTGAATGATTTTCAAGGAGGCAGCGGGAATCTAGTGGTTATCTCCCCTCATCCCGATGACGATGTTCTG
>DASPRR010000269.1:0-10230 GCA_035624375.1 Thermodesulfobacteriota bacterium
GCTTCCACTTCGGTAAAGATGCGGCCGAAAATGGGAATCAAACCCACGGCAGAGCCGTAGGAAAAGCTAACCTTCTTCCTGCCTGCCAGAGGAATCACTTCCCCGAGATTTCCAGGAACTAATTTTTCAAGGCCGGCGGCGATCAGGAAAGGGACCCCCTCGATGAGCAGGGTTTGAAAGAAGGGCAACGAGCTTCCTCCATCATAGGTGGCCGCCATGAGCGTTGCCTGGCCATGAGCATCGAAGGCATTGGCTCCGGTGATGACGAGGTCTTCTGGAGTAAAAGAAGGGATCTCTTTTTCCCAATCCTCCCGGGTGTGGAGGGGAATGATTCGGCCCCCCTTCAGAATTTGGGCATGGGCCCATTGAATTTCATGCTTGAATCGGGAAGTCAAGGTCCCTTTGGGAGTGATCATCCCCGAGATCCTCATCGGCTTTCCACAGAGTTCTTCGGATACCGCCGAAACCGTAGTCCCCCCTTTCAATAGGATTTTCCCCCGATTCTGAACTTTTTGGACCACTGGAAGAGCCCTGATTCCCTTGGCTATGATCCTTTTTCCATCAGGAGAAGTCAGAGTAATTTGAATCCGCATAAAATTCTACTCCTCTAAGCGATCTTGTTCGATCATAGAAAAATCCCGGAGGGAAAGCAAGGGAGAGACAAAGAGCAGGTGTGTGCTGTGGTCCACAAATTTAAGAAAACAGAAAAGGGAGAGAGCCATCGGAAACATCATGTGGATGAATTCCTTGCACCGGGCCGGGAAAAATTTTCTTTCCGAGTTCATTTCAGGGTGCTTACATGGTAATATACTGGCTGCCCAGGAAGGCGCATTCAAAATATCTATTCCCTCGGAGGCAGAGATGAAAAAAGATATTCGTGTGTTGCAGTTTGGGATCGGGGTCATTGGGCGGGGAGTGACCAAGGTATTGGCCAGGAAACGGGGCATGAAGATCGTGGGAGCCATTGACGTGACCAACGTGGGCAAGGACCTGGGGGAAGTGGCCGGGGTCGGGCGGAAGCTGGGGGTCAAGATATCAAACGATTTCAATAAAGTCGTGAAGCAGTGGAAACCGCAAGTGGCCATCCACACCACCAGCTCGAGCCTCAGGAAGGTCTACCCGGAGCTGGAGAGGCTGATCAAGGCGAGGGTAAAGGTGGTGTCCAGCTGCGAAGAGCTTTCCTATCCGTACCAGAAAGCCCCTGCACTTGCGGCCCGCTTGGACCGGCTGGCCAAGAAATCCGGGGTAACGGTCCTGGGAACCGGAGTAAATCCGGGTTTCCTGATGGATGCCTGGCCCCTGTTCATGTCGGGCGTATGCACCGACGTAAAGGAGGTCAAGGTCAGCCGGGTTCAGGATGCCTCCTCCCGCCGAATTCCCTTCCAGGAGAAGATTGGTGCGGGGAAGACGAAAAAAGAATTTCAGAAGCTGGTCCAGAAGGGAACTATCCGCCATGTAGGGCTTCCCGAGTCCGTGGCCATGATTGCGGCCGGCCTGGGATGGAAGGTGGACAGAGTTACCGAGACCATCGGACCGATTCTATACCGGAAAACCGTGAAGAGTGACTACATTACCGTGAAACCCGGCCGCGTGGCCGGGGTCAAGCAGGTAGGGAGGGGGTGGAGCAAGGGGAAGCCATTAATTACCCTCCACTTTGAGGCTTCCATCGGATCCGGTGAGTCTTACGATTCTGTTTCGATCAAAGGGACTCCGGATATGGAGGTCATCGTCAAGGGAGGTACACACGGGGATATCGCCACCGTGGCCATGCTGACTAACGCGGTCTCCAGAATTTTCGACATTCCTCCGGGACTGAAGACCATGAAGGACCTGATCATCTCTACAGTCCCCAATAAACTCTAGAGCAAAGGGCATTAAGAAATGGGTGTGGGACCGGATGAAAGGAAGCATGGCAGGGCGCCGAAAAGATGAATCGGGAGAAGATCACCGGAATTTTTCTCTTAGGGTTGGGGCTGGCGGTTTTCCTGAAGTCGCTCACCTACCCCCTGGGGACTCTTCGGAGGCCGGGGGGTGGACTCTTTCCCCTGATCGCTTCCGCTTTCCTCATGGGACTTTCCGCCCTGCTAACTCTTCAGGCTTTTCGGGGTAAAGAGGTTGACAAATCTTCTCAGTCTCCCTTTTTCTCGGAAAAGGAAGCTCCGCGAAGGATCCTCCTGGGATTTGCCGGATTGCTGGCTTATCGGTATCTCCTCCCGGTCATCGGTTTTGCCGTATCTACGGCCGTCTTCATTTTCTTCCTGAGCCGGTTTCTGGGAAGATTAAGTTGGGGCATGAGCGTTGTTTTTGCAATTATCACCGCCGTCGTATCCTATTATTTGTTCCAGGTCTGGCTTAAGATTCCCCTGCCCATGCCCTATTTCGGGGTATAGAAGATGGAAGTCTTTCAGAACATGGTCACCGGGTTCGCCATCGCGATAACGCCGATGAACCTGGTGCTTTGTCTGGTAGGGTGTTTCGTCGGTACGTTGATCGGGGTTTTGCCGGGAATCGGCCCGGCGGCGACAATCGCTCTTCTTCTGCCGGTTACCTTCAATCTTCCTCCGGCCACGGCAATCATCATGCTCTCGGGGATATTTTACGGCGCCATGTACGGAGGATCGACCACCGCCATACTGGTGAACATTCCAGGAGAGGCGGCCTCGGCCATCACCTGCCTAGACGGCTATCAAATGGCGCGACAAGGAAGGGCGGGTCCGGCCCTGGGTATCGCCGCCTTTGGTTCCTTCATCGCCGGGACTTTCGGTGTCTTCCTCCTGATGCTCATCGCCCCGCCGGTTGCTGACATGGCGTTGAAGTTCGGCCCTCCCGAAATCTTTGCGGTCATGGTCCTGGGCCTTACGATCCTCAATTATTTGAGCTCGGGGTCCCTGATCAAGGCCTTCATCATCGGACTCATCGGCCTGTTCATCGGAATGATCGGCATCGACATTGCTGGCATCTACCGGTTTACCTTTGGCATCCCCGATTTTTATGACGGAATCGGGCTGGTCCCGGTCCTGATGGGTTTGTTCGGAGTGGCTGAGGTGCTGCTCAACCTCGAGCAGATCGTCACCCGCCACATCTTTGAGACCCGCATCAAGGGCCTCCTTCCGAACCGGGAGGACTGGAAGCGATCGGCCATGCCGATCCTCCGGGGCTCCTTCATCGGCTTTGTTATGGGGGTTATCCCAGGGCCGAGCAACACCATCTCCTCCTTCGTTTCTTATGCCATGGAGAAGCGGCTGTCCAAATCTCCCGACCGATTTGGAAAGGGCGCTATCGAGGGAGTGGCCGGGCCGGAGTCGGCCAACAACTCCGCCTGCGCCGGAAATTTCATACCCGTCCTCACGCTGGGAATTCCGACGAGTGCGGTCATGGCGGTGATCGTGGGAGCATTCATCATACACGGGGTGACGCCGGGCCCCTTGTTGATCAAGAACAATCCGGACATCTTCTGGGGAACCATCGCCAGCATGTACATTGGGAACATCATGCTCCTCATTCTGAATCTGCCCCTGATCGGGATCTGGGTGAGGGTCCTGAAGGTTCCCTACGGCATTCTCTTCCCCCTGATCCTGCTGTTCTGCTTCGTGGGGGCCTATGCCAACAACAACAGCCTGGCGGAACTCAATGTCATGATCTTTTTCGGACTGGTGGGGTACCTAATGAAGAAGACCGGCTTTGAACCGGCGCCCCTGGTCATGGCCTACATCCTGTGCCCGTTCCTGGAAGAGGCCTTCCGCCAGTCGCTCATCAAGTCCCACGGAGATTTTTCAATTTTCATCAAACGGCCGATTTCCGCCACCATTCTGGCAATAGCCGCAGGGATCATTGTCCTGAACGTCTTCTCCGGGGTGAAACAGAGGAGAAAAAGCCTCTTGGAGAAGATAAAAGAAGAAGACTGAGTGGGAATTTATACTTGCAGGGAAAATTCACGAACCGTCCTAAGCCTATAAGCGTTCATCTTTCCACGAGGAGGAGAGGAATGAAGACTCGAAAGCAGCACATGATGATGGTGGCCGTTTGGGTAACCCTGTCCTTGCTCCTGACCGCAAACGGTTTCGCCCAGGAAAAATTTCCCAGCCGGCCCATCCAGTTCATCATCCCCTGGGCCCCGGGGGGCGGAGGGACCGTGAATGCCCAGGCTCTCCAGCCTCATTTCGAAAAAGCGATCGGAGGAAGCGTGCAGATCATCAACAAACCCGGGGGAGGAGGGACCATCGCTTGGAACTACGTGGCCAATGCGGCCCCCGATGGATACACCGTGGGGGTTACCAACCAGAGCTTTATCTTGACCCAATACACCACCCGGACCGGCGTCAGCTTCAAAAAAGTCGATCCCATTATTATGGTCATCGACATGCCCGCCGCCCTGGCGGTGAAAACCGACGCGCCCTGGAAGAACTTCAAGGAGTACATCGGCTATGCCAAGGCCAACCCGGGAAAAGTTCAGATGGGCAACTCAGGAATGGGGGCCAACTACCATGTCTCCGCCCTGGGAATTGAAATGGTTACCGGGGTGAAGCTTACCCATGTACCCTTCAAGGGCGCGGGCCCGTCGATCACCGCTCTCCTGGGGGGACACGTGGATTCCGCGGTGTCGGAGCTCCCCACTCTCCTTCCTTATGTGGAGGGAAAGAAATTCAGGCTCCTGGTGGTCGGCTCCCCCGAGAGAAACCCCGCGGTCCCCGACATCCCCACCATGAAGGAAGAGGGATATGAGCAGATATTGATCGGGGCCTGGTATGTCTGGAGCGCTCCCAAGGGAGTTCCGAAAAACCGGTTCCAGAAGCTGCACGACGCCTTCAAGGCGGCAATGGAAGCCCCGGAATACCGCGAATTATACCGAAAGCTTGGGGGGGTGGCGAGATATATGGGGCCGCAGGAGCTACCGGCCTTTTATGAGCAAGAGGACAGAGCATTGAAAAAGATCATCGACTTCAGCGGGTTTAAGCCGATTGAATAAGACTCGTAGGGGCGGGTTTCAAGCCCGCCCTTACAGCGGCTTGATCAAAGCGGCCAAGGAGGAGAGGAGATGAACCAAAAAAACATAAGAGTCATAATCGCTTTGACGGGCGTTCTTTCGGTGATCTTTGCGGGGCCCGTCTGGGCCCAGGAAAAATTTCCCAGCCGACCCATCCAGTTCATCATCCCCTGGGCGGCGGGAGGGGGAGGAACGATCAACGCCCAGTCCTTACAGCCGCACTTTGAAAAGGCAATCGGGGGATCGGTTCAGATCGTGAACAAGCCGGGGGGAGCGGGCACCATTGCCTGGAATTTCGTGGCCAATTCTCCGCCGGACGGCTACACCACCGGAATCGTTAACCCCAGCACGGTAGTGACCCTGTATACCACCAAAACGGGCGTCCCCCTGGACCGGTTCGACCCAATCGCTTACACCGTTTACATCCCGGCGGGGGTGGTGGTGAGGACTGAATCTCCCTGGAAGACGTTCAGAGAATTCATCGACCACGCCAAGGCCAATCCGGGGAAGGTCCAGATGGCCAATTCCGGCCACGCGGCCATGTACCACATCGGGATCGTGGGCATTGAGATGGCTATGGGGGTCAAGTTCACCCATGTTCCATTCAAAGGAACGGGGCCCTGCATCACCGCTCTCATGGGGGGTCATGTGGACGGGTCCCTGAACGAAATTTCCACGCTTCTTCCTTATGTGGAGTCCAAGAAATTCCGGATCCTGGCCGTTTGTTCGCCTAATCGCAGTCCGGCCGTACCCGACGCCCCCACCTTCAAAGAATTCGGCTTTGACCTTGATGTGGGTACCTGGTATGCCTATGTGGCGGCTAAAGGAACTCCCCAAGACCGACTCAAAAAACTTCAAGATGCCTTCCGGGCCGGTGTGGAATCGAATGAATTCAAGAGCCTCTACCAGAAGCAGGGCGGAATGGCTATGTTCAAGGGTCCAGAAGCCCTAGTGGCTTATTTCAAAGAGCAGGACCGGCTCTGGAAGAAGATCATTGAATTTGGGGAGTTTAAGCCTGAATAAATTTAGTTTCGAGCTTCGGGTTTGAGGTTTCGGGTTAAGACACCCTATTGGCAGGTGGATTTTCTCGGCCCGGGACTCGAAATTTGAAACCGGAAATTTGCGTGAAAGGGGCCTTGCCTTGGGAGCCTCTTTTTCATGCAGGAGGGGGAAGATGAGATTCTTCAGCCGTTTATTGATTTTGTTCGGGCTGTGCTTTTTGGCTGCGGCCGGGTCGGTGCCGTCAGCGGGGGCGAATGGGAGGGTGGTCGTCTACAGCTCCAACCAGCAAGCCCAGAACGACATGATGGCGGAAGCATTTGAAAAAGCCACCGGGGTCAAGTGTGAAATGGTGCGGGCCGGAACGGGCGTGCTGGTGAAGAAAATGATAGCGGAAAAAAACCGGCCTCTGGGGGATGTGGCCCTGGGCTTGGGCAAGAGCGTGCTCATCAACAACCTGGACCTCTGGGAGCCCTATAAGGTCAAAGATTTTTCTGCCTACCCATCGGAGTACAAGGACGCCAACGGAATGTGGATCGGCAAGATCGTCCATCTCATGGTTTTCATGTACCACACCAAGCTCCTAACCCCTGCTCAGGCCCCCAAGGCCTGGGCTGATTTCCTTGATCCCCGCTGGCAGAACAAGGTCGCTTTCTGCAATCCCAGCAATGCAGCCTCCTCTTACACTCAACTGACCACCATGCTTTCCCTCTGGGGGGACGACCAGGCAGGGTGGAAAAAAGTGGAGACGTTCCTGAAACACGCCCTGATCACCGAGCAGTCCGCAAACGTCTATACGAACGTGGCAAACGGAGAAATTCCGGCCGGCATCACCATGGAATATGCCGCCTATCGGTATAAAAAGGGGGGAGGTCCAATTGAAATCGTCAACCCGGCCGAGGGCACCGTGGCCTATGCCGAAGGTCTGGCCATTATCAAGGGAGCGGCGAATAGAGAAAATGCTCGCAAATTCATGGACTGGGCCACCGGCCTGGAGGCCCGGAAGCTGGTCCTCTCCCAGTTTCTGCGCCGCCCGGCCCGGGAAGATATGGACTTTGGAAATCTGGCCCCGGGAATGGTGCCCATGAGCAAAATCAAGCTGTTGAAGAGCTTTGACGAAGACTACTGGATCAAGAAGCAGCCCGAGGTTCTCCAGAAAGTCAAAGACATTCTTCTTCGGGTTAAGTAGGGGCAGTTCGCGAACCGCCCCCAGGGAGGGTTGCGGGCAATTTCTTCCCTTATCAGTCCATTTAAATTGATTGAGGTCAAAATGGACAAATTGTAGGGGCAACCCCCCGTGGTTGCCCATCTTGCGGGCGGCCACAGGGGGCCGCCCCTACAATAACCTGTTTGGTTCTGGCTCTGCCATAAGAAATTGCGGCTGAATGGAGGTGCAAAGTGAAAATCGACATCAGCGCCGACGTAGGAGAGAGCTTCGGCCGCTGGAAACTGGGGTACGACGAAGAGCTGATGGAATACATCTCTTCGGCCAATCTGGCCTGCGGGTTCCATGCGGGCGACCCCATGGTCATGCGGAATACGGTGAAACTGTGCAAAAAGTATGGGGTGAAGGTAGGAACCCATGTGGGTTTTCCGGACCTCATGGGTTTTGGGCGGAGGCTTATGGCTCTCACCCCCGAAGAATACCTGAATTACTCCCTTTACCAGGGAGGTGCGCTCCAGGCGATCGCCCGCGCGGAAGGAGAAGAACTGCAGCATTTCACTTGGCACGGCAGCGCAGGGACTTCCTTCAACGCTGACAACGAGGAGATCGCCCGAGCCGGGATCGCGGCTGTGGCCCAGCTTGACAGGAATATCATCGTCCCCCTGATCTACGGTCCGAAAGGAGACTTGATGGCCCGGGAAGCGGGCAAAGCAGGGCTCAAGGTGGTGAGAAAGTTCTTCGCCGACCGGGCTCTGGAAGCCAACGGGATGCTTGTATCCCGAAAGAAGGCCGGGTCGGTCATTACCGATGCCGAAGAATGCGCGGCCCGCACCCTGAGGATGGTCCAGGACCATAAGGTGAAAACCATCAACGGGAAGGATATCGACTGCTTCGGCCAGACCATCATGGTCCACGGGGATACCCCCACAGCAGTCAAGGTGGCCCAAACCATCCGGAATCGGTTGGAGGGCGCCGGAATCCAGATTGTCCCGATGAAAGAATTGATTTGATCATTGGAAGCAGATGAAGACAGATTTTCAGGATTCAAAAAAAGGAAACACTTTTGCTTTTTGAAAAAAGCTCCCTATTTCTCCATTTCTCCTTTTTAACCAAGGGATCTGTCAGAAATCCCCCCGTTCCCCCCTTTGAAAAAAGGGGGGCAGAGGGGGGATTTAAAAAGGCCATTTTAGGAATGTTTATATAAAAAAAGAGGTCTCTTGACTTTAATTTGTTTTTTCAGCCACAAATCGGCGTTTATCTGCGTTCATCTGCGTCCGATGGATGGAAAAAATGAGTGCTTTTGAAGTAATTCAACCGGGCGCTTTCACGACCGTACAAGACCTGGGGAGGTATGGATACCAGAAGTACGGAGTCTCCATCTCCGGGGCCATGGACCGGTTCGCCCTACGCGTAGCCAACCTCCTGGTTGGAAACGATGAAGGAGAGGGGGTCATCGAGGCGACGATCATTGGCCCCAAGTTAAAGGCCTTAGAAAGAATGCGGGTAGCGATTACCGGCGCTGACCTTTCTCCGGAGTTCGGAGGAAAACCCTTGCCTCTATGGCGAACTCTGGATATTCCCGAGGGAGGTACCCTATCTTTTGGAGCGCCGAGGAGCGGGTGCCGTGCTTACCTGGCCGTCGCCGGGGGAATTGACTTCCCCGTGGTCATGGGAAGCCGCTCCATTCACACCCGTTCCAACCTCGGGGGAAATGGACGGACTTTGGTGAAAGGCGATATTATAGAAAGAAAGGATTCAGGATTCAGGATTCAGGAATCAGAAACCCATCGATTGCTCCCGGAACTGGTCCCTGTTTATGGAAAGAATTGGCAGATCAGGGTAATCTTCGGCCCCCAGAAGGATTATTTCACCCGGCAGGGGATCGAGACTTTCCTCACCAGTGAATACGAGATTACCCCCCAGGCCGACCGGATGGGATACCGGCTGAAAGGCCCGAAGATCGAGCACAAGTCCGGGGCGGACATTCTCACCGATGCCACGCCCCCGGGTTCTATCCAGGTCCCCGGGGACGGAATGCCCATTATTCTTTTGGCCGATGGGCAGACGACCGGTGGATATTCCAAGATCGCGACGGTGATATCTGTAGACCAGGACCTGCTTGCCCAAGCCAGGCCGGGGGAAAAGGTCCGGTTCCAGAAAGTTACGATCCTTGAAGCCCATCAATTTCTTCGGGAGATGGAAGAGAAAATCCAGAGAATTAAGAAAGCTTTGATCCCGGTATGAGCGGCTATCCAAAGGCCCGTTACCTCCTCGTCGGCGACCATGGAATCTCCGTGGAATTTGGAAATTCCCTGGAAGAGGAGATCAACCTCAAAGTCCAAAAGCTGATGCACGCTCTGGAGAAGGCCAAGATCCCCGGGGTCATCGAAACGAATCCCACAATTCGGTCTCTTTTTGTATATTATGATCCCCTTCGGATCGGGGTGAGAAAATTGATTAAGGAGATGAGAAAGATGGAAGGACGGATGGCTGATATCTTTTTGCCGAAGTCCCGTCTTTTTGAAGTTCCGATTGTTTATGGCGGAAAGTATGGACCCGATCTTGAAGAGGTTGCGAAACTGCTCAACCTGACACCGGAAGAGATCATCCGGATTCATAGCGGGAAAGAGTATTTCATTTATGATACGGGTTTTATCGGCGGGTCGGCCCATTTCAAGGTCCCGCCACCCCTGGATTTGCTGCCGCGAAAGAAAACTCCCAACCTGGGAGTCCCTGCAGGGGCAGTACTGATCGCCGGTGGGCTGGGGAGCGTTTATAAACCCCTGGCTGGCCCCACGGGTTGGTATTGGATCGGCATGTCTCCTCTTAAGCAATGGTTCCCGCAAAAGGACCCTCCCCTTTTGATTCATCCGGGAGATAAGGTCATCTACCGTCCCGTGGACGAGGAAGAGTTCGATCGGATTAAAAAGAGGGTGGAGGAAGGTAATTTTACTGCTAAAATCCTGTCCTGAGGGGCACCGAAAATTCAAGCGGATAAATTGAAAATCAAGTAGTATCCCTATAGGCGTTGATATATTATGCTTTTGAGAATTTTTTTCATCCAGTCATTGAGAGGCGCGTA
>DASPRR010000283.1:0-3839 GCA_035624375.1 Thermodesulfobacteriota bacterium
GCTTCATGTACCGGGGCGGGTTGAAAAAGTGAGTCCCCAAGAAGTACTGTTTGAATTCCGGGTCCATGCCGGCGCAAATATCTTTTATGGGAATCCCTGAGGTGTTGGTACTCACGATCGTCCCCGGCTTGCGAATGGCGGCCACTTTTTTGAAGAGCTCCTGCTTGATCTTCAGGTTCTCCACCACCACCTCGACGATCCAGTCCACTTCCGCCAGGCGGGAGAGGTGGTCTTCGAAGTTGCCCACCTCTATGAGGCTGGCCAGCTCGGGAACCGCTAAGGCGGCGGGCCGCATGCGAAGCAGGTTCTGTTTCCCTGTCACGGCGAAGCGGTTCCGCACCGCTGCATCCTTGAAGGTGAGCCCCTTCTTTTCTTCCTCCGGGGTCAATTTGGGGGGAACGATATCCAGCATGATCGAGGGGATGCCCACGTTCGCCAGGTGGGCGGCGATGGTCGCTCCCATGACCCCAGACCCCAGTACGGCGACTTTTTTGATTTTCCTTTCCATGCTTCCTCCGATCTGATAGGTCAACTGTCCGAGTCTTCCGGGTTTTTCGGACCCCGGAAACCATCTCAAACCCTGTTTTATTAAAGGTCTTCCTGCGGCGGCCGCCGGTCCAGCCTTTCCCTTCCGCTCCCGGATCACCTCCTTCTCTGCCTCCTCAATCGGCGTTCTGGATCAAACGCTTGCAAACCTTGATGGCTTTCTGCAGGTCTTCCTCGGCAATTCCCCGGGTTAGGTGCCTGTAGGCCCGAGCTACGACCTCATCCAATTTTTTTTCCAATTCCTTCCCCCGGGGGGTCAGGCAGATCTGGTAAGCCCGCCGGTCAGTCGGATGGTCCTCGCGGCGGACCAGCCCTGCCGATTCCATCCGGTCAATCAGGCTGGTCATGGTGGACTTTTCCAGCTGGGCCTTTTCCCCCAGGTCGGTGATACTCAACCCATCGCTCTCCCACAGGGCCTGGAGCACGGCAAAATAAGCAACGGAAATGTCTCCATGGCCGTTTTCGCGGACCATGCGGTTCACGGCATTATTCATGGCCCAGGTAGCCCTGGAGAGGAGAAATCCCACCTGATATTCCATTTTCATGGGTTGACCCTTCCCCCTTAAAGATGAAAGAGATGGATAAAATAGAAAGTTCGATTGCATACTATATGAGATAATACTAATATGTCAAGAGTTATGTTGAAGGCCATGAAGGATCGGCCCTTCAGGCTCTTAAGGAGCGTCATATGCAAGGTATTACTCTAGGCCAGAACCAGATGCGGAATGGGGGAGGGAATTGGGGGATTTGGGTCAGCGAGTCCCGAGCAGAGAATGGAGTTCCTGCTGCACCGCAAGACCCCATTCGGTCTTTTCAAATTGCAGAGACTTCTGAACATAAGGCAGGGCTCGTTTCCATTTCCTTCGGGCCGAGCTGTCTCGATTCATCTCCTTCAGAATCTTACCGGCTTTCAGATCGTTGTCGGCAATCAGCAGATTGGGGAAGAAAAGGATACTGGTTCCCTCGAAAAGGGTGTATTCACAATCGTCTTCGCTTGTATATTTCAGGACGACCATCAGAAAATCATTGGACGAATCATACTGCTTCAAGGCTTGCGGGTATTTTTTATCCAAGTAATCCTTTTCCGCTTTGGCCTTCTGCTGCACCCCCCCGCGATAAAAATCCCGCACTTCTTTGGCATTTTCCCAGTAGACCTCCAAACCTTCCTGCTCCTCAAAGACCGCCTCCAAGTTCGCCTTTTGCAGAGGAATTAAGGGGGAATCTGCCGAAGGCGGGGGAGGGAGGGTCGCGCATCCCAGAGACAACAAAAAGGGAATCAGGGGCAGGAACCTGCAAATGGACATCACTTCTCCGCCAATAACTTGTCGATAATGCTTACCGCTTCCACTCCCGTCCAATCTGCCGAACCCATGGCCCGGTAGCGAACCATTCCTTTCACGTCCACTAGGAAAGAAGTCGGATGAGCCCAGACCCCCAGGAGTTTGCCTACCTTATTCTTTTCGTCCAGGAGGATGGGCAGGGGAGAAAGGTTCTTTTCCAGAAATTTTTGGATCGTTTCCCGGCTTTCTTTCGTATCCACACGGAAAAAGACCAACCCTTTGGATTGGTACTGGGCGCACATCCTTTCCAGAGAAGGAGCCTCCTTCCGGCAATTGGGTCACCATGTGGCCCAGAAGTTGAGGAGGATCACTTTCCCCAGATGATCCTTGATCTGGACCGTTTTCCCCTGAAGGTCCTCGAGGGAAAAATCAGGAAGAGGCGCGGCCTTGGCAAAGGACTGAAAAACCATCCCCCCCCCGCCCTGAGCCCAGACCGGGTCCCCCACCTGGCTTCCCAGGATAAGCCAAGCCAGACTCGTAACTCCCCAAGTCATCCAACTTTTGACTTTCATGTTTCCCCAACCTCTTATGGCGATGCAGGCACGCTTGTTTTATAACATAGGAGTCCCTTCCGCGCAAGGACCTCCATTCCTCCCTCCGGAGTGATCCTTTACGGCCATTGGATATTAGAAAAGACGGTTTTCTCATTGATTTTTTTGCTGAATTTTTTTCTTGACTAAAAAATCATTATTTGTTAGCTTTACACTATCTTCTTTCCATCCCCGGCCCGCGGGGCTGCGGCCGGAGAAACGGCTTCAAAATTTCCCTTGGGAATTCGGGAATAGATCTGAAAAATGAAAGGAGGTGAAGGGCAGTGAAAAAGCTGATCAGCTTGGTTCTGGCAGTCGCAGTACTGGCGTCCTTTACCCTTGGCTGCGCCGGCTATGTTGGCAAAGAAACGAAAGTGAAATGCCCGAAGTGCGGGGCAGTATTCACGGTTGATGAAGGTCTGAAGACCCTCGGAGGACAGTAGACTCCGAATCAGGCAGGTTTTTCGTTCCCAAATTTATGAACGGGATGCTCATAGGGGGAGAACGAAGGTTCTTCCCCTCTTTTTTTTATTTTCTTTATATCCTGATTTTGGTTTCGGGGGTCTGCCTTTCTCCCCTGCAAACCGCAGCCCAGAAATCCGAAAAAGAAGCCCTCTCCCAATTCGACCGTCTGGCGGAAGAAGCCACTCAACTGAATAAACGGGGAAGGTTCGATGAGGTCATATCCCTGCTTGAGCCGCATAAGTCTGACAAGAGTAACGACAGCGCCCTGTTCTTCAACGAGTTGGGAATCGCTTACCGAAACCGGGGGAAACTCACTGAAGCCGTTCAGGCTTATCGTGAAGCCCATGCCCGGGACCCCCAAAACCCGGTCATCCTGAATAATCTCGGTTATGCCCTTTACCTTAAGAAAGAATACCCCCTGGCCATTGAACAGTTTGAAAAAGTCATCCAGACCTCCCCTCGATTCAAGGAAGCCCATTCCAACCTGGCCCTGGCCTATTACCAACTACAGAAATACGACGATGCGCTCAAGGAGATCGATATCCTCCTGAAACTCGACCCGGGCCACGAAAACGCCAAAAAGTTCCGTGAGAATATTCGGCAGAAGATGCAGGAGAAGAAGTAAGATCAATAGGGGTCCGGGCCATGTTCGGATTGCCGCACAATCGGTTAGTGATATGGCCCGCATAGTCGCTTGGTTGTAATCTCCTCCGCTTTGAATGTTGATTGGGCCCTCCCCCGTTCTTTGGAATTTGGAAGGCCTATTTCTGCTTCAGGCACGCGAATCGATCTCGATAGGGATTTTATGGCAAGTGGACCAAACCAGGCAGGGCATTGACCGCGCGCCTGATTGACTAGTGGACATCGCGACCCTACTCCCCAATGACTAGAAAAATCATCCACATCGACATGGACGCCTTCTATGCCTCGGTGGAGCAGCATGACAACCCGGCTCTCC
>DASPRR010000301.1:0-5145 GCA_035624375.1 Thermodesulfobacteriota bacterium
GGTAATCGCCCGGGCGTTGCGCGACGCCGGGATGGAGGTGATTTACACGGGACTGCGCCAGACGCCGGAGAAGATCGCCTCGGCCGTCGTCCAAGAAGACGTGGACGCTCTCCTCATGAGCATCCTGTCTGGCGCCCATGATTATTTATTTCCCCGGGTGATGCAACTCCTCAAGGAAAAAGGGGTTAAGGATATCCTGGTCCTGGGGGGAGGGGTGATCCCCGAAGAGGATATCCCGGCGCTGAAGGCGGTGGGCGTCAAGGATGTCTTCGGACCGGGAACTTCTACGGAGAACATCGTCAAGTACGTGCAGGAAAACGTGAAGCTTTAAACACAGTGTCAGTGTGAGTGTCAGTGAAAAACAAGGATACAGGTTCAGTCTTTGCGGAGAGGACCTTTCTTTTTCTGACACTGACACTCACACTAATCACTAGGTATTATTTATGAGACCTTTAGAGGGAATTACCATCCTGGATTTAACCCGGCTCTTGCCGGGGCCCTACGGAACCATGCTCCTGGGAGACCTTGGAGCCGAGGTCATTAAAATCGAAGAGCCCGAACAGGGGGACTACGCTCGCTGGTATCCTCCGCATATCAATCAAGTGGGCTCGCGGCATCTTTTGCTGAACCGCAATAAGAAAAGCATCACTCTGAACCTGAAAAAGCCTGAGGGGCGATCCATTCTTTTGAAAATGGTTGAAAAGGGGGCCGACGTCTTGATCGAACAATTTCGCCCCGGAGTGATGGACCGCCTGGGGGTCGGGTATAAAGACCTGGAGAAGGTCAACTCCCGGCTGGTCTACTGTGCACTCACCGGGTTCGGCCAGGACGGACCGTATCGGGACCTTGCCGGGCACGATATCAACTATATCGGAATCGGCGGAATTTTAGGCATCACCGGGCCGAAAGGCGGCCCACCCGCCCTCCCCGGAACCCAGATAGCCGACCTGGTGGCTGGGGGACTTTACGCGGTGATCGGGATTCTGACTGCTCTCATGGGCCGCCTGAAAACCGGCCGGGGTCAATTCGTGGATGTATCTATGCTGGACGGGGTGGTCTCCTTGATTCCGGATTCCGCCGCTCTCTTTTTTGCCGAAGGGGAATCTCCTCGAATGGGGGAACGGAGGCTAACCGGCGGTCTGCCGCAGTACCAGACCTACCGGACCAAAGAAGGGAAGTATTTGGCCGTGGGGGCCCTGGAAGATAAGTTCTGGGCCAACCTGGCCCGGGCCCTGGGTAAGCCGGACTGGGCTCAACGGGTTCCCAAGGAAAAGGAGCCCCGGACGCAGGAGATCAAAGAGGAAATGATCCGCATTTTCCTTACCAAGACCCGACAGGAATGGCTGGACATCCTGATGAAAGAAGATACCTGCGTAACCGCCGTCCATTCCCTCGAAGAGACCTTCTCCGATCCCCATGTCCTTCACCGCAATATGCTGGTGGAGGTCCCACACCCCAAAGCCGGGCGGATCAGACAGATTGGGGTCCCCATCAAATTTTCCGAGACCCCCGGTGAAGTTCTGACGCCTGCACCGGAAATAGGAGAACACACCGAAGAAATCCTGAAGGGATTGGGATATAATCAACAGAGTATCGAACGGCTGCGCAAAGAAGGAGTCATAAGATAGCGATCAGCTTTCAGCCATCAGGTGTCCGCCCCATGAAAGAGATGTTTTTTTTGGCTGATCGCTGAAAGCGGATGGCTGAGGGCTGTCGTTCAAAAGGAGGTTTCTATGGCTGTTTCAGCGTATGTACTAATCCGGGTAGAGGCGGATAAAACCAAGACGGCCTTTGAGGCGCTGACCAAACTCAAGGAAGTAAAGTCAGCTCACACGGTGACGGGCCCTTTCGACATCATTCTGTTGGTGGAGGCCAGGAACCTCCATGAACTGGGAGAGGTCATCCTGACTAAAATCCGGGGAACGGACGGGGTTTCCCGGACAATGACCTGTGTAACGGTAGAGAAAGGGTAGGGCCGAAAATCGGGAGCGGGGGCTCTGAGAAACAATGGCTTTTCTCTCGCCCGCTCCGCTGGCCCGCGGAGTACACAGAGAAAGTCAAAAGTGATCAAAATGCAATTGCAGAAAGTATTCGGTCAATCATTTGTTTTTCTTTCTTCTCTGCGAACTCTGCGGCCTCTGCGAGAGACATTTTTTTGAACTAGATGGAAGAGCCGGCGGAGGAAGGAACATGAAAAAGGAACTTGAATTCCGGTTTGTGGCCAACAAGGTTTACACTATCCCCGGAAGGGGGACGGTGGTGACCGGGAAAGTTGAGAGGGGGTCTGTGTCGGTTGGCGATGAAATCGGGTTCATCGGCTCGGACGGGCAGCTTTCCAGGGCCGTCGTATCGGCCATCGAGGTCTCTCGCCGCCTCGTGGAAGAGGCCCAGGCGGGGCAGGAAGCCAGCCTTCTCTTGGAGGGTTCGCGAAAGGGCCAGATTGTGCAAGGGACCGTATTGATGGAGGTACCGGAGGCAGCCCCGGTTCCGGTTCGCCCGGCTGCCACAGAAACGGGTCCCTCCGAACCAGTTCCCCCTTCTTATCCTTCGCCTGTACCCAGACCCATCGCCCCTTCCTCCGGAATGGGGCGTTTCATCATTTATATCCTGGTCGGTCTCTTGATTCTTTTTGCTTTTCTTTTCATCCAGGGGAAACTTGACCCTAAAAATTGGGACCCGAGGAAATGGGACCCGAAAAAGAAGCGAGCCAGCATTCAGCGGTCAGTGGTCAGCGATCACCTCTCTTATTTCATTCCTTTGTCCGTCTCGGGAGGAGAAGGCTTCATCGTGAGCTCCCTTCGGTCTGAGCGGCTCGACTGAGCCCGTCGAGAGCCTCTGGGTCGAACGACTCGCCGAAGTCTCAGGGTCGAAGACAGCCGAACGAATAGGTTGGGGGGGATTCTAATCCCCTACGGCCGGGCGCGGTTCGCTAAAGGAATTTTATGCAGAAAGTCAGACTGGGTCGGACGAACATTTCGGTTAAGAAATTAGGATGGGGGGGAATCCCCATTCAGCGAGTAAGCGACGACCAGGCGGTATCAGTGGTTCAGGCTGCGATGGAGCTGGGGGTGGAAATCTTTGACACAGCCCGGGGATATACCAACAGCGAGCGGCGCATCGGGCTGGCGCTCCAAAAGACTTCCCGGCCCGTCATCCTTTCCACCAAGTCCGCCAACCGGACGGAAAAGATCTATGACGACGTGCAGGAGAGTCTCCGCCAGCTCCAGGTGAAAAAACTACATATTTATCACCTCCACAATGTATCCAAAACGGAGGATTACGAGAAAGTCATGGCCGCCGGCGGGGCCTACCAAGGCCTTCAGAAAGCCCGGGCTGAAGGGTTGATCGATCATATCGGGCTGACCAGCCATAGCCTGGATATTCTGGAGAGAGTGCTCAAGGAGGACCGGTTTGAGGTGGTCATGGCCTGTTACAGCTTCCTCGAGCCGGACGCCGCCCGCAGGATCCTACCCCTGGCGCGGGCCAAAGACGTGGGAGTTCTGACCATGAAGCCCCTTTCGGGTGGAGTCATCGAAGATGCCGGGCTGGCCCTTCGGTATGTCCTGTCGACGCCGGACATCGTCCCCATCCCGGGATCGGAGACGATGGAGAGGGTACGGGAGAACTGGAAGGTCTATGCCGAGGGCCGACCCCTTAGTGAGGCCGATCAGGACCGGATCCGAGAGGTCCGGCAGCAGTTTGACAAGCAATTCTGCCGCCGCTGCGATTACTGTCAGCCCTGCTCGCAGGGGATCAACATTCAGCTCATGATGGGAATCAAATCGGTCATCCGGCGATTCGGGAACCCCGATGAGATCGCCTGGGTAAAGGGATTGGCGGAGAAGGCCCGGGACTGCACGGAGTGCGGGGAATGCCTGCCCCGCTGTCCTTACCAACTGCCCATTCCGGAACTGATCAAGAAAAATCTGGAGTGGTATGATAGTCTAAAAAAATAGCGATCAGCTCTCAGCATTCAGCTTATTTTTTTTATTAAAGATTGCTGATCTCGCAAAAAATGGAATTTCCATAGAATTCGTCATTCCGGCGGAGGCTCGTAGAGTCGAGTCTCCGACCGGAATCCAGTTATTTAAAAAATTTCTGGACCCCGGCTTTCGCCAGGGTGACCCTCCAAAAGACTCTTTCCGAGATCATCAGGATTGTTTGCTGACGGCTGAAAGCTGATAGCTGTTTTTGGGAGAATGCAGGGTGGGTTTCTTTTTCATCCTCTTTTATGTGGTTCCTCTGTTCGTGGCCCTCTGGGTTTTTTTTGACTCCCAGAAGCACGGGTATACCTTCTGGCAAGGCCTTCTCTGGGCCATTGGCGTCTTCTTCCTCCTGATCGTCTTCCTCCCCCTCTACTTTTTCTACCGGAATAAAAGAAGGAAACCCGCCCTTGCCCCAGGACGGGCGCCGACTCCGACCTATGCGACCCGCTGTTTCTATTGCGGCCAACCCTATTCGGGTGACCCGAAGACCTGCCCCCATTGCGGCCAGAACCTGAAAATCCAGTAATAGAATATAGGGGAATCACCCCAAGCGTGTGATCTCCCCGCAGGAATCGGTTTTCAATACCCGATCCACTCCACGATCGTCGCTTCGCCCTGGCCGACCCCCACGCACAGGGTCGCCAGACCATAATAAGGCCTTTTTTCCTTGGACGCGCGGCGCCGCATTTCATGAACCAGAGTAGTCATCAGTCGGGCTCCGCTGCATCCCAGAGGGTGGCCCAGGGCCACAGCGCCGCCATTGACATTAGTGATTTCATGGCGGAACCCCAGTTCTTTCATCACCGCGAGGGCTTGGACGGCAAAGGCTTCATTCAGTTCGATCAGGCCGATCTGGTCAAGGGTCAGCCCGGCTCGGGCCAGGGCCTTGCGGGTGGCGGAGATGGGGCCGAGGCCCATCACCCGGGGTTCCACTCCGGCAGCAGCCGAGGTCAGGACCCGGGCCCAGGGCTTCAACCCAAGTTCACGGGCTTTGCGATCGCTCATCAGCAGAACGGCGGCTGCCCCGTCGTTGATCCCTGAGGAATTTCCCGCGGTCACCGTTCCGCCGGCGCGAAAGGCGGGCCGCAGTTTGCCCAATGCCTCCAGGGATGTATCGGCCCGGGGATGCTCGTCCCGTTTGAGCAATAGGGGTTCTCCC
>DASPRR010000304.1:0-8067 GCA_035624375.1 Thermodesulfobacteriota bacterium
CGTAATCGAAAAGGGAAAGTTGGTTTACGACGACTCGGTAGTCCTGGAGGAAGATTGGGAGGAGCTGGAAAAAATAAATTGGAATACGGGGAAACTCTATTCTTTGGATTCGATCCGAAAAGATCGCCAGGCGGCGAAGGAACGTTTTGCCGAATGTCAAGATAGCAGAAAAAATGGGAAAGGAGGATGAAGACATGACGCTTCAGGGGAAAAAGGTGGTCATCATCGGCGGCAGCTCGGGGATCGGCCTGGCAACGGCCAAGGCTGCAGCGGCGGAAGGGGCCCAAGTGATCATCGCCAGTCGTTCGGAGGAGAAGCTGCGAAAAGCGGCTGCAGAAATCAAAGGGAAGGTGGAATCCATTACGGTGAACACCCTGGAGGAAAGTTTGGTGAAAGCGCTTTTCGTCCGGGTGGGAGAATTTGATCATCTGGCTACTCCCGGGAGCGAAGCTGCCTGGGGTCCCTTCCTGGAGATGGACCTTCATCCGGCAAAGTCCGGGTTCGACAGTAAATTCTGGGGCCAGTATCTGGCGGCTAAATATGCAGCCCCCAAGATTCGACAAGGGGGGTCCATCACCCTCTTTTCCGGCGCCTACAGCCAGAGGCCGGGCCGGGGCGCCTCTCTTCTTTCCGCCATCAACAGTGCCGTTGAAGGCCTGGGCCGGGCCCTGGCCTTGGAGCTTTCTCCAATCCGGGTCAACGTAATTTCCCCCGGCCTGGTGGATACACCGATTTACTCTGGAATGCCTGAGGATAAACGCAAGGCTATGTTTAACGCCGTGGCCGGAGCGAACCTGGTCAAGCGGATCGGCAGACCCGAGGATATCGCTGAGACGGCGCTTTATTTGATGAACAATGGATACACGACCGGCTCCACCCTCTATGTGGAGGGCGGGATCATGCTGCGGTAGTCCCTGGTAGGGCGCGTTCGCGGAACGCGCTGCTGCGACCTGGGGGGTGGCGAACCGTTCGTAGGGGCGGCCCGTCGTGTCGCCCCTACAGAGATGATAAAAAAGTCCGACCTGATCGCGGATCAGACCCTACTGTTTGAGGTAAGCCAGCTTGTCCCAGCGGATCGGGTAGCCGCGGGTAACGCCGGGGCAGAAGTAGGTCGGGCTGTTCCGGTCGGTCACGACCTCGATCAGGTACGGTTCGTTTAGCCGGATCGCCTCCAGGATCGCGGGCTTGATTTCGCCGGAGGCATGAATCCTCTTGCCTTTCACCCCGTAGGCTTCGGCGATTTTCACGAAATCGGGATTGTAAGGCTTGCCGTCTTTCTGGAAGCTGGACCAGACTTCCCGTCCGTAATTGATCAATTGACCGTGCCGTTCAATGGACTGGCCGAAGTTGTTGATCACCACCCAGATGACAGGGATCTTGTATTCCACTGCGGTGGCCAGGACATAGCTGGACATGATGAAGGACCCGTCGCCCACGATTGACAAAGCGACTTTGTTGGGCCGGGCCAGCTTTACTCCCATGACCGCGCCGGCCGCCCACCCCATCTGGGCCATTCCCGAGTTGTTGAAGAAGGTGTTGGGCGTGTGGACCACGGCCAGACCTTCATAGGCCTGTTGAATGTCCCCCGTATCGGTGACAATATTGGCATCCTTTGGCAAAGCCCGATTCACTTCCACGGCCAGGCGGTTGGTAGAGACCGGGTCTTCCGTCCCCTGGTAGTCCGATTCGATCTTGGCCAGCCATTCCTCTCTCCACTTCTTCGTCTGGGCGACCCAGGGCTGCCGGGCCTTCTCCTGTTTTTTCCACAGCGGTTTCACTGCTTCGAGGAGCTGCTGCAGGGCAATCTTTCCGTCCGCCAGGATTCCCACATCGGCGAGGCAGCTTCTTCCGATGTCGAGCTGGTCGATGTTGACCTGGATCAATTTGGTCTCCGGGAAATTGTAGACCACCCCTTTCCTCCATCCGGAGGTGTGGGCGTCGCAGAAGCGGCATCCGATGGAGAGAACCACGTCGGCGGCCTGGGTCGCCTTCACCGAACTCCCCCAGCCGCTCCGGCCGGCCGGACCCAGGCAGAGGGGATGATCTTCGGTGAGGGCTCCCTTGCCCGGCATGGTAGTCACGACCGGGACCTGCAGGGTATCGACGAACTCTTTCACCTCAATCCAGGCCTCGGCGATGTGAGCCCCGCCGCCGACCAGGAGCAGGGGTTTCTGAGCCTGGGCGAAGAGCCTAGCCGCCTCCTGGATGGCCTCCGGGTTGCCGCCCGCCCGGGTGGTGAGGTGGTCTTTCTCCCAGGTCGAGGTGCTGTCGATCTCCACCTCGTGGGAGGAAACGTCAAAGGGGATGTACACGGCCGTGGGTCCCGGCCTTCCGGTGCCGGCGAGCTTATAGGCCTGCATGATCTGGTACGCCAGAATGTCGGGCCGCATGGCATACCAGATTCTCTTGGTAATGGGCCTAAACATGTTCGGGGTGTCGTCTCCGCCATGTACGCTAAGTTCCTCCAAACTGCCCTTATCCAAATAATGGGTGGGAGGACCGGTGGGGATGATCAGGACCCCCGAGGAGTCCAGCATGGCATTTCCCAGAGCCGGCAGGAGGTGCAAGACGCCGGGGCCAACGCTGGCCATGACCGGGGCGACCTTGTGTCTGGCGCGAAAATACCCGTCGGCCATGTGGACGGCGGTGATCTCATGCTTCGGCTGGATCCCTTTGAGGTGCGGCTTATCGATCAGGGCGTCCAGGATGTTCCAGATGCCATGCCCGTTGTACCCGAAATAATACTCAACCCCCAGCTTCTCGAAACATTCGGCAACAATCTGACCGCCTTTCATCTTGGCCATCTTTTTTCTCCTTTTTTCTTTTCAACCCCATTGTTTCTCATGTAACATAGGACCAATATTTCCCATATGGCTTATATCCAGCGCTGGAAATTGTCAAGAAGATATTTCCGGACAGTCGGATTTCTTCTTGACAAAAGATTTTCGGCATTCTAAAAACGCATAGAATTTTCTCAGCGACGAAAGGAGAGGATCATGAAAAAACTGATTTGGGCGTTGGCCGTCGGTTCTTTTTTCTTCGGAGCCTTTCTCCCAGCGGGATGGACCGCGGAGCCGGTGAAGATCGGTGTGGGATTACCCCTGACCGGGCCCCTGGCCTTCCTGGGGACTGAATTTCTCAAGGGTGCCCAGCTGGCCGCCGAGGAGATCAACAAATCGGGCGGTATCCTGGGGGGCCGAAAAATTGAATTGGTGGTCCGGGACCACAAGGGGATTCCCGCCGAGGCGGTGACCCTGGCCAAGAGGTTGATCGCCGAAGACAAGGTGTCGGTCATCGATATCGACCTGCCCAGCTCCGCCAACATCGCGGTGCACGTGGTGAGCAAGGAGATGAAAGTAGTGCAGCTCACCGGGTTTGGTTTTGCCCCGGATGTGACCGACAAGGGGCATCCCTATCACTTCCGGGTCTGCACCCGGGCCGAATCCCTCACCCGGGTATTGGGAGAGTATTTAGCAGCTCTTCCCAACAACAAGAAGATCGCCATGGTAGCCCCCAACGACGACTACGGCCGGGGCGACCTCGCTTCGATGATCGCCGTCTTCAAAAAGATCGGGAACCCGGAAGTCGTTTATGAAGCCTATTACGAGAGGAACCAGACGGACTTCAACACCATCCTCCTCAAGATGAAATCTTTGAACCCGGACTGCTACTACATCAACGTCCGTTGGCCGGCCAGCGCCATCGTCCTCCAGCAGATGGAAGACCTGGCCATGCTGAAGGGAAAATACCTCTCTTCGAGCGTCAACTTTTTCAATAAGGACCTGGCCAAACGGGTGGGCCCCCTCATGGAGGGGGCGGTGATGACGGTCTCCTGGGCGCCAGTGTTCAAAGACGAGGAATCCCAGAAGCTGGTGAAAGCGTACCGGGCCAAGTACGGGGATGACCCCAACGACTCCGTCTCCCTGGGCTGGAGCCCGATCATGGTCGCGGCCATGGGGATTAACAAAGCGGGGACGGACAAAGACCAGGAAAAAATCCGCCTGGCGATAAAAGGGCTCAAGTACAACTCCCCCCAGGGGCCCATCAACGGTTTTGACGACAAAGGGGATTCCGGAGTTCCCGCTTATGTGCTGCAGTTCAAGAACGGGGAGTATCACCTGATTAAATAAAGGGTTCTTGGGTTCCGGGGTTCAAGGGGCTGAGGAGGCGAGGAGCCAACGGGGGATGGCTTCTATTCATTCGATCCCTTGAATCCTAGGGTCCTTGCACCCTAACCCAGCCTAGCCGGAACCAAACGGGAATCTGTAGGGGCGGCCCCCTGTGGCCGCCCGCAAAATGGGCAACCACGGGGGGTTGCCCCTACAGTTTTTTACCACCTTGCGGACAAATTAACTTTTGAGCACCTAAGGATTTTCCTGACGATGTGGGAAGCGACGTTCATTCTGGCCATTCAGCAGATCGCCAGCGGGCTGGTTATGGGGTCCATGTATGCCCTCATGTCCATCGGCATGATGCTCATCCTGGGCATCATGACGGTTATCAACATGGCCCACGGCGAGTTTTACATGCTGGGGGGATACGTCTCCTTCTTCCTGATGACCCAGATGGGGCTTCCTTACCTGGTCTCGCTCCCGGTTTCCATGGTGGTCGTGGGGGCGATCGGGATCGCCAGCGAGAAGATGACCATCCGTCCCCTGGTCGGCCGTCCCTGGTTTTCCACGTTCCTGACCACCTTTGGCCTTTCCATGATCCTGAGGGATGGAGCCCAGATCATCTGGGGGGTGGACCCCCGGGAAATCGTATCCCCTTTTTCCCATAAGCGGGTCGTGCTGGGACCCATTTTCCTAACTGAGCATCGCATCTTCGTCTTCGTGGTCGGGGTAGTGGTGATCGGCCTCCTCTACCTTTTCATCAAGAAGCATAAAGTCGGAATGGCCATGCGGGCCATCGTCCGGGACCGGGAGGCCTCGGCGCTCATGGGCATCAACCTGAACGCCATGAACAGCTTCACCTTCGCCCTGGGGGCCGGAACGGCGGCCCTGGCCGGCGCCCTCCTGGGAGCCATCTTCAACGTGCTTCCTTCCATGGGGGAACTGCCGCTAGTCAAGGGGTTCGCCGTGGTCATCATGGGCGGTATGGGCAACGTCCAGGGGATTCTCTTCAGCGGGCTGATCCTGGGGGTGGCCGAGAGCCTGTCGGCCAGCTTCATTTCTCTCGGCCTCTCGGATGCCATCGCCTTTGCCATCCTGATCATCATCCTGCTGTTCAAACCCGCCGGCCTCTTTGGGAAGAGGGTCTGACCATGAACCGGCGGAAGCTCCTTTGTCTCTCCGGACTCGTTCTGATCCTTCTCCTTCTGCCCTGGCTCCTCCAGGCCGCCTACACCCGGCACATCCTGGTCATGGCCCTGATCTTCACCTTCAGCGCCATGGGGCTCAACGTGATCTTCGGGTTCGCCGGGCAGACCGCCTTCGGGCAGCCGGCCTTCTTCGCCCTGGGAGCCTACATCTCCTCTCTCCTGGCCCTGAAACTTGGATTTCCCTTCTGGCTCTGCCTCCTGGGCACCATGGTGCTCTCCGCCGGGTTCGGGTTCATGATCGGATATCCCTGCCTGCAACTGCGGGGCATCTACTTCGGCATCACCACCATGGCCTTTGCCCAGATCCTGTACTACATCGTTTCTAATTGGGTGGAACTGACCCGGGGGCCCATGGGCCTGGTAGACATTCCGCCGGCCAGCTTCGGATTCGGCGATCATTTTCAATTCGTCTTCATCGGCGAACTGCGATACTACTACCTAGTGCTGGCCGCTTCCCTGGTCACCCTGTTCTTTCTGTCCCGGCTCATGGAGACCCGCCTGGGAAGGGGTTTCGTGGCCATCCGGGAAAACCAGGACCTGAGCGCCTCCATCGGCATTCACCCCTTCTGGGTCAAGATGATCGCCTTCATGCTGGCCTGCGTGATCACCGGCATGGGGGGAAGCTTCTACGCCCACTATGTAAAATTCGTGAGCCCGATCGAGTTCCAGTGGTATTTCATCGGTCTCACCTTCATCATGGTGATCACCGGCGGGATCGGAACCATCTGGGGGCCTTTCATCGGTGGGGCGATTTTTACGGTCCTCCCTGAGGTCTTCCGCGCCGTGGAAACCTACCGCAATATCCTAGTGGGAGCGGTGCTCATTCTCATCGTGATCTTCTTCCCCGAAGGGATCATGGGGAAAGTGGCCCAATGGAGAGGGAAAGACGCCCAGCCTGCTTTGGAGCGGAAGAATGCTTGAGACCCAAGGACTGACCGTAGCCTTCGGGGGCCTGGTGGCCGTGAACCAGATCGACCTCTCCGTCTCTCCAGGGGAGATCCTGGGCATGATCGGGCCCAACGGCGCGGGGAAAACCACGTTCTTCAACCTGCTCACCGGATTCTTGACCCCCACGTCCGGCCGGATTCTTTTCAAGGGAAAAGATATTGCCGGGCTCCCTCCGAGCCGGATCGCCTCTTTGGGGATCTGTCGGACCTTTCAGATCACCAGCGTGTTTCCTGGCCTCACCGTCCGGGAAAACCTCTTGACCGGGACCTACTGCTGGACCCGGACCCTTTTTTTCGACACCCTCTTCCATTCCCAAGGGTACTCCCGCCAGGGCCAGGAGATGGAGAAGCATGCGGGCGAGATCCTGGAATTTCTCCATATGGAGGACCGCAAGGACACGGTGGCCCGGAACCTTTCCTACGGAGACCAGCGGCGCCTGGAAATCGGAATCGCCCTGGCTTCCCGCAGAGAGTTCCTGCTCCTGGATGAGCCGGCTGCGGGAATGAACCCGGAAGAGACGCAGACCCTCAGCCAGCTGATCCGGCAGATCCGGGATAAGGGGATCACCATTTTCCTGATCGAACATCATATGCAGCTGGTGATGGGGATCTGCGACCGGATCGCGGTCCTCAATTACGGCCGAAAGATCGCCGAGGGTAATCCCCTGGAGATCAGCCGCAACCCCCAGGTCATCGAGGCCTACCTGGGAAAAGAGGAAGAATTTGCTTGAGCTGAAGTCCATCGTTGCCCAGTACGGCCATGTGAGAGCCCTGAAGGGGATCAGCTTGACGATCCACCAGGGGGAGAACGTAACCCTCCTCGGGGCCAATGGGGCGGGGAAGTCCACCACGCTGAAATGCATCTCCGGGCTCCTGCGGATCTCCTCCGGGTCCATCCTTTTTCAGGGAGAGAGAATCGATCATCTTCCTCCCCACAAGATCATCCGCGAAGGAATCACCCAAGTCATGGAAGGCAGGCGCCTCTTCCCCGACCTGGATGTGCTTGAGAATTTACGCCTGGGAGCCTACCTGAGCGATGATCGCCAGGCGATCCAGCAGCGGATGGACCGGGTATTTGGTTACTTTCCCATCCTGAAAGAACGACAAAAACAACTGGCCAGCACCTTCAGCGGCGGAGAGCAGCAGATGCTGGCCATGGGGCGGGGACTCATGGCCTCTCCGAACCTCCTGATGTTAGACGAGCCCTCGCTCGGGCTGGCTCCCATCCTGGTCCAGGAGGTGGGGAAGATTATCCGAACGATCAACCGAGACGGGGTGACCCTTCTGCTCATCGAACAGAACGCCCAGATGGCCCTGCGGCTGGCCAACCGGGGATATGTGATGGAGACCGGCTCCATTGCCCTCGAAGGGACTTCTCAGGAACTCATCTCCAATGACAAGGTCCGGAAGGCCTATATGGGGCTTTGATTTTTCCTCCACATCCTTTTTGTTCCGAATTCGGTACCGCAGCTTGCCATTCGCCCCCACAAACTCCGAACGGATAGTTTGGCGATTCCCCTGCCTTCGGCATTTTCCTTTGAGATTCACCGCCCTGAACCCGGGGTGTACAAATAGCTTGGGGTGGGCAGGGTTGAGATTCCTTGCCCACCCCCAGTTCTTAAAAAAGAGTCCTTCGAAAATAAGATTTCTGGAAAAGAGGGGGGATCTCATAGGGTTCAGGGCGGAGAAATTTGGATCATCATCCTGAGGCAGTGGTTCTTCCATTGGATAGGGCCTGTCCTGGGGGGGATTGAAACGGAAAAATGCTTTGGCTCTTTTTTCTGCTTGGAGGAATCTCCT
>DASPRR010000332.1:0-4516 GCA_035624375.1 Thermodesulfobacteriota bacterium
CTCTGCCCAGGGGGAGGTGCTGCTTGCGGGATGATTGCGCCTGCGCGGGAAAGGCCCACTTCCGGGTCTGCGACCTGGAACTGAGGGCCATGAAGATCAAATTCTTCCCCATCACCCTGGGACCCATGCGTCAGTTGACCATCCGCGGGCTCAGATTGAAAGAAAAGCTCGAAACCCGGGGCATTGAGGTTTTCGAGACCTATCCGGGCGCCGCCCAGGATATCTGGGAAATTCCGCGGCAGAAAAACCCGGAGGGTTTGAAGCGGGGCCTGGGCCGATTCAAGGTGGGCGGTAACTGGCAAGGGAGTGAGGTTACGAAAGACGAATTAGACGCCCTCACATGCGCTTTGGTAGCCAGGGAATACCTTAGAGGGAAAACAATGGTGATCGGGGACCCGGAGGAGGGGCTGATGGTATTGCCCAGACAGGTCCGAGGTCAGAGGTGAGAGGGGAAAAATAGGGGATCGATCCTATTGCTATCGTTCATTGTTTCGTAATGATCCTTATCCTCCTTCCCTTGATCGGTTCTTCCTGACCGCCTTCCTTCTGCTTCGCACCTGGCACCTCGCTCCCCTCACCCCCTTCCACGATCCTCGGCCTTTCCTTCTTCCCCCTTTCGCCGTTTCCCCTTTTTCCCTCTTTCTCCTCGTGCCTATCGTCTTTACCCGGCCCTTTCCTTTCCGGTGTGTGTCCAGAAAAATATTTCAAACCCTCACGCTTTAGCTTATCTTCCACGTGAGGATACAGGATGACCCGCTCCTCTTCGATCTCGCTGTGCAGGATCGGATCGATCTTCCAGAGTACGCTGTATAGCTGGTCCACCGCTTCCCGTCCGGAAAAAGAAAGCATCACCGCCGGGTGGACGCTCACTCCGGCCTTTTTCAGATGCCGCAGGGCATTCAGTTGCAGGTGGAACCCCCCGGGGTCCGCTCCGGTCAGACGGGCAAATTCTCCTTCGGTGCACCCTTTTAAGGACACCCTTACATGAACGAAGGGATAGAGGGCCAGTTCCTGGGCGTAGGATTCATCTTCTCCGATCAGGATTCCATTCGTCTCCAGGATGAACTTCAATCTCTTGTGTTGAAAGACATTGAGAAATCGGAAAAGATGGCTCCGGCCGATGGTTGGTTCCCCCCCGCTGATCCGCCCCTGGTAGACCTTGTTCTCCTTCATGAGCTTCAGGAATCGCTGGGCCACCTCCTCGGGGCTCAAAAATTCTCCCGGTTCCCGGCCTTCCAGAATCGATTCCTTCCGTACCCAGCAAAACTTGCAGGTCAGGCCGCAACCGGCGCAATCAGCGGTGATGATCCCCCCATACCAGCGGTCATGCCGGAATCGGTAATATTTTTTCAAATCCCCGCCGACTTTTTTCTGGATGACCAGGTTTTCGATTTTCCTGTGTCGTTCGACCGGGTCGTAAGCCAAATTTACTTCTCCTCGCTGATCGTGTCGGGAAGCTCGTTCCGATCATCCTTCTCCACCGGGAAATAGGCCTTCAGTTTTTCTCCGATCTCCCGAATCCCCAGGCAGATTCCTTCACAAATTCTGCCTTCCCGGAATTTCTTTTGCATTTTTTCTTTCACGTCTTCCCAGTAATTCTCCGGAACTGCCCGGTGGATTCCCTCATCCCCCAGGATGGCGAATTTTCTGTCTTCCGTCGCCACATAAATGAGGACTCCGTTGCGGGCCTTCGTCCGCGTCATTCCGAGCCGATGGAAAACCTTCTTGGCTTTCTCCAGCGGGATTTCCCGGGAACAGCAGTCCAGGTGGACCCGGACCTCCCCTGAGGTGCGGTGCTCCGCCTTCCGGATCTCCTCTACGATCCGGTCCTGTTCTTCGAGGCTGAAAAACTTCTTCGGATGCTTTTTAAATAACATGGGACGCAGATGAACGCAGATAAACGCAGATATTCAAAGAATTATTTCCTTTTATTGTCAAAAGCTTTCCGTCTGACTTCAGGTTTTGGGCCGAAATTTAGGAGCAATCCGACTTCAATGTTCGTTGCCTTTAGATAATTCAAAAGTTGCGCCTCATGTTCCTCCATCAAATTCTTGGCTGCCCTTATTTCAATTATGACTTTGTTATCCGCCAAGATATCGGCGAAATATTCTCCGAGGATTTGGCCTTTGTAAAATACTTGGATAGGGGCTTGGGCAACCGCAACGATTTTCTCTTCTTTTAACTCGATCATAAAAGCATTCTCATAAATTTTCTCCAAAAAACCATAACCCAGCTTATTATAAACCCGATAGAATATTTTGATAATTTGATCGGTTAGTTCTTTGCATTTAAAATCCTGAAAATCCGCGTTCATCTGCGTCCCATCGATCCGTCAGTCAATTCTCTGTATTTGAAATCCTGGAAATCTGCGTTCATCTGCGTCCCATTCGTTTTTTTTACCAGTCGCCGCTGGCACCGCCCCCGCCGAAATCGCCACCGCCGCCGGAAAAGCCGCCGCTGTCAGATCCCCCTCCTCCCCCCCAGGAAGACCCGCCGTACCAAAACCCTCCCCCAGAGTTCCACCCCCGGGAGCCCCCCGAATGGTAATGCCTCCTCCTGGCCTGGGACGCCGCCAGGGTAAAGAAAATGATAAACGCCCCCACGACCAAAAAAGGAAGCCAGAAATCGATCGGACTGCTCTTCTTTATTGGCCTTGCTTTGTATTCTCCTTTGGTTGCGGCGATGATGGCGTTAACCCCTGCGTCGATTCCCTGATAGAACTGCCCTTCACGAAACCGGGGGCCGATTTCGTTGCGTATGATCGTGCCGGCTAAAGCATCAGGAAGCGCGCCTTCCAGCCCGTAGCCCACTTCAATCCTGAGCTTGTGGTCATTCTTCACGATGAGCAAGATGACCCCGTTGTTTCTCCCCTCCTGCCCGATCTTCCATTTCTCGGCCAGACGGATGGAATAGTCTTCTAGGCTGTCACCTTCCAGGGATGGGATCATTAGAACGGCGATCTGATTGCTCGTTTCCCGTTCAAAGGAGGCCATTTTCTGGTCTAAAGCTTTGACCTGGTCCCGGGTGAGAGTTCCCGTGCGGTCCGTCACCCTTCCTTCAGGCCGTTCCGGGACCTGAAGGCCAAATGCGGAAAGGCAGTAAAGGAGGCACAAAATTCCTGCCAGGAAAAGACTGCGCAAATTTCGATTTCCGAGGGCCCGCTCGATCAAAACTTTACCTTCGGCGCTTTCTTGGCATCCTGCTCCGCCTCGAAGAGAGGCATTCTCTCGAATCCGAAGAGGCCGGCGAAGAGAGCCCCCGGGAAGGTGCGGATTTTTCTATTATAATTCAGGACGCTATCATTGAACCGCTTGCGCTCCACGCTGATCCGGTTTTCCGTCCCTTCCAACTGATCCTGAAGCTTCATGAAGTTCTGGTTGGACTTGAGTTCGGGATACCTTTCCACCACCACCATCAACCTTCCCAAGGCGCCGTCCAGCCCTTGCGCAGCCTGCAAACTCTTACTGATATCCCCCGACTGGCGCGCTTCTCCCCACTGACTCCGGAGGCGGGTGACCTCTTCCAGGACGCTCTTTTCTTGCTGGGTAAAGCCTTTGACCGTTTCCACCAGATTCGGAATTAAGTCCGCCCTCCGTTGATACTGGTTTTCAACCTGGGCCCAGGCCGTTTTGGCCTCCTCCTGGGAACTGACCAGCCCATTGTAAACCCCAAACGCCCCAATCACCAGTACTCCAATGATGACCACGGGAATAATAATGATGGCCATTCTACCCATGAGATCCTCCCCGTCTGATTTTGAAAAATGAGATTTTAATGTAGCACAGGGGGAGAGGGAATTCAATAAAGCCTCTATTCAATTGCGGAATGCGGATTTCGGATTGCGGAATAAAAGTCCCTCCTTACAGCCTGCGGGTGAAGGGGGCTTTCCCAGACCGCCCTAACTCATTTGACTTCCCCAAGTGAATCGATTATTTTAAGTATATTCTTTTGGCTGATTGAAAACGAAAAGAATCGGATGATTTATTAGGGGGTCATTCCTGCGAAAGTAGGAATCCAGGATTTTTCCTTTCGCCTTAGAATTTTCTTCTCCGATTAAAAGAATTTCCCATTTTTCCATGAATCTTAATCTACGTTTATCTGCGTTCATCTGCGTCCCATTAAATTATTTTGTTGTGGCTAAAAGAAAGGGAAAATATGCGACCCGATGGAAGGTCTCTCCTGCAAATCCGTCCCGTCAAGATGACTCGAAATTTCCTCAAACACCCCGAAGGCTCCGTTCTCATTGAACTGGGCAACACCAAGGTGATCTGCACGGCCAGCGTGGAAGAGGACGTTCCCCGGTTTCTGAAGAATTCCGAACAGGGCTGGGTGACCTCCGAGTACTCCATGCTCCCCCGCTCCACCTTGACCCGAACAGCCCGAGAGTCGAGCACCGGCCGGGTGGGAGGGCGAACCCAGGAAATTCAGCGTTTGATCGGCCGGTCCCTTCGTTCGGTGGTGGATTTCACCTCTTTCGGGACACGCACAATCTGGATTGACTGTGACGTCATACAGG
>DASPRR010000335.1:0-5104 GCA_035624375.1 Thermodesulfobacteriota bacterium
CCGGGTCCTGGATGAGATGGCTTATGGGTTCCCGCCGGTGGGATGGACCAAGCGGATTACCATACATTCGGCCAAGGTAAAGGGCTGGGTCGCACTCCCCCACCACTTTCTCAATGTAGACCTGGTGGATGTGTGGTTGGAAAAGGATTGAGGCAAGAACCGCTTTTGCTTGCGTAGGGGCGATTCATGAATCGCCCTTACAAACATGCTTAATTCCCAGACCCTTGCGGTAATAAAAAGAGGTTTTATGCTTCCTTCCTGTAAAGACCCTTTTAAGGTCGTACGCCGATCCAAACTGTTCATTCCCGTGAACCGGGAGAAATTCGTGGCCAAGGCCTGGACCCGGGGGGCCGACTGCCTCATCCTGGACCTCGAAGATTCGATTCCCCCGGCGGAGAAATCCTCGGCCCGCCGGATGGTGAAGGATGTGATCCCTCTGGTGAAAAAGGGCGGAGCAGAGATCGAGGTGCGCATCAACCGGGATTATGAGGAAGAGGACCTGGCGGCCGTCGTGGGGCCGGAGGTTGCCAGCCTGATGATCCCCAAGTGCGAGTCAGCGGAGGAACTCCGGCGGCTTGACCGGAGGGTGGCCCAGCTCGAGAAGGAACGTGGGGTCCCTGAGGGAAGAACCGACTTCTCCCTCCTCATCGAAACGGCCCGGGGCGTGGTCCGGATGGAGGAGATCGTGGCAGCCAGCCCCCGGATCGTGCAGGCCAGCATCGGCGGCGTGGACCTGACCCAGGATATGGGTTTTACCCGCGTACGGGACCTGCTGGCGGAGCAATTCTCCTATCCGGCCGGCAAACTCCTCTACGCTGCGAGGGCCGCGGGGGTCCAGGCGGCCGGGCTTTGGCCGCAGAACAATGTGGACTTCACCGACACCACCCTGTCCTACGAAGCCATGCTCCATGCCTGCCGAAGGTCCTTCCAGATGGGATACTTGGGAAGCTCCACCATCCATCCGGCCTGGGTCCGGCCACTCAACGAGGGCTTCAAACCCTCGGCCTCCGAGTTGGATTGGGCCCGTCGGGTCAAGGTTGCTCTGGAAGAGGCCTACAGTCAGGGGCTGGGATCGGTGGCCGTTGACGGCCGCATGGTTGACGTGGCTAATTTGAAACAGGTCCAGAAGATTCTGGAGCGGGCGGAGGCCATCGACCGGCGGGAAGCCGAGAAGGAAACAGCGATGGCGGCCACCGGCGGGAGAGCGTAAAACGGCGGAGTTAAAAGTTACTATGGAGTCCATAATTGAAAAGACATAATCTTCCGAAAATCTCCTCTAACCCTGGTGCTCATCACCTGGACTGTCTCCGTTCACCCTGAGCTTGTCGAAGGGTGGGTCGCCACGCCGTTCATGCTTCGACAAACTCAGCATGAACGGCTTAGTCTTCAGCGTTCATACAATTATGGACTGATTAGTAAAAAAGTATGCGGCAATACATTTTAAAGCGGATCCTGCTTATGGTTCCCACCCTCCTGGGGGTGGCGGTCCTTATCTTTCTTTTGATGCGGGTCGTGCCCGGCGATTTGGTGGAGCTGAAGCATGCGGGAGAAGGCAGCGCCCTTTCGGCGGAGACCCTGCAGAAGGAACGGGAGCTTCTTGGGCTGGACAAACCGCTATGGTATCAGTTCGGAGTGTGGGTCTGGGACATCCTCCGGGGGGACTTTGGCGTTTCCATGTGGACCGGCCGCCCGGTCCTTTATGAAATTTCTATCCGGTTCCAGTTGAGCCTGCAACTGGCCATCATGGCTGCTTTCCTGGCGGTCCTATTAGCGATTCCCCTGGGTACGATGGCCGCCCTAAGGCAGGACACCTGGGTGGATTACGTCATCCGAGTCTTTTCCATCGCCGGCCTGGCCACCCCTTCGTTCTGGTTGGGCATCATCGTCATCCTGGGACTCCTGATCCTCTTCGGTTGGCTTCCCCCCATGGAATTCTCTCCCTTCTGGGAAAATCCCGCTTCCAACTTTGCCCAATTGATCTGGCCCACCCTAGCCATCGGGTACCGCTACTCGGCCATGATCATGCGCATGACCCGGTCTTCGGTCCTGGAGGTGTTGCGGGAGGATTACATCCGTACGGCCCGGGCCAAGGGGTTGCGGGAGAAGCTGATTCTGGTACGCCATGCCCTGAAGAACGCCATGTTGCCGGTGATCAGCGTGATCGGCCTGGAGCTGGCCTTTCTCGTCGGGGGCATGGTGGTGACCGAGCAGGTGTTCAATCTCAACGGCCTCGGCCGCCTGCTCGTCCAGAGTATCGAACAGCGCGATTATACCATGACGCAGAGTCTGGTCCTCCTGACAGCGGTCTTCTTCATCGTCATGAACTTTGTGACCGACCTCCTCTTCGCCTGGCTTGACCCGAGGGTCCGTTATAAATAGGGAAGGAGATTTCCGAATCCCTGCCGAGCTTTTTGCCGTTGGCAAGGAAAAGAGAAAGGAAGAAAGGGAATGGTTTTCTCAGGCAAGATGCAGCGGGTCAAACGCTTTTGCCGCCAGCGGCCGCTGGGGGCCGTCGGGGGATTGATCTTCCTGATCATGGTCTTCACGGCTCTCCTGGCTGATTGGATTTCCCCTTATCAACCCATGGTAAACGACTACAAGGCCATGCTTAGCCCACCGAGCATGAACCACTTCATGGGCACGGATGCCCACGGAAGGGACGTGCTCTCCCGAATCATCTATGGATCCCGGACCGCGCTACTGGTGGGTTTTTCATCCTCCTTCTGCGGGACCATCCTGGGAGCAGTCATCGGAGTCCTGTGCGCATATTTCGGGGGAAAAACCGATGTGATCGTTCAGCGATTCATGGAGATTCTCCTCTCCTTCCCCCTCATCGTGATGGCTCTGGCCATGATGGCCGTTCTGGGTACCGGCCTCCTCAACGTCATCGTGGCCATCACCATTCCCATGATCCCGCGCAGCGCCCAAGTGATTCGATCGTCTGCCCTGTCCATCCGGAGTATGCCCTTTGTGGACGCCGCCCGGGCCTGCGGATTCGGCCATATCCGGATCATGTTCCGGCATATTCTGCCCAATGTGGCCGCTCCCTTCCTGATCCTGGTTACCGCTTATCTGGGGGGAGCGATCCTGACCGAGGCATCGCTCAGTTTCCTGGGAGTCGGAGTGGCCGAGCCCACGCCCGCTTGGGGTCTCATGCTGAAAGGGGCGGCAGTGACGTTTGCCGAAACTGCCCCCTGGATGGCGATCTTTCCGGGATTGGCCATCAGCGCAGCCGTCTTCGCCTTTAACATCTTCGGAGACTCCCTCCGCGACGAATTGGACCCCAAGCTCCGGACTTCCTCCTGAGGAAAAGCGAAGAGAGATTCGTGGAGAAGAGAGCCGGGTGAGGAAAGGGCTGATGAAGGTTGGGGAAATGAAGGAACGAGCATGCTGCTGGAAGTGAAAAATCTCAGAACCCAGTTCTTCACCCCGGAGGGGGTGGTCCGGGCCGTGGACGGAGTCTCTTTTGACATCCAGGAGGGAGAAACCGTTGCCCTGGTTGGGGAGAGCGGCTGCGGCAAGTCGGTTAGCGCCCTTTCCATCATGGGTCTCATTCCCAACCCTCCCGGGCGGATCGTAGAGGGAGAAATCCAGTTTCGCGGCCGGGACCTACGTCTGCTTGACCGGGAGGAAATGAGAAAGATCAGGGGCAAAGAGATCGCCATGATCTTCCAGGAGCCCATGACCAGCCTGAACCCGGTTCTGACCATCGGCCGCCAGCTGACCGAAGCGTTGGAGATGCACCTCCAGATGAAGACCCAAGAGGCGGGGAACCGGGCCATAGAGTTCTTGAAATTGGTGGGAATCCCCGACCCGCAGCGGAGGCTCTCCCAGTACCCCCACCAGTTCAGCGGGGGCATGCGCCAGCGGGTCATGATCTCCATGGCCCTGTGCTGCGAACCCCGGTTGATTCTGGCTGACGAGCCGACCACGGCCCTGGATGTGACCATTCAAGCCCAGATCCTGGAGCTGCTGAAAGACACCTGTCGGCGCCTCCACGTGGCCATCATCATCATCACCCACAATCTGGGAGTCGTGGCCCGCTACGCCGACCGGGTGAATGTCATGTATGCGGGCAAAATCATCGAAACCGGGAGTTCCCTGGATATCTACCTGTCCCCCCGACATCCTTACACCTTGGGGCTGCTTCGTTCCGTGCCCAGGCTGGATCAGCCGCGGAAGGCCAAACTGGACCCCATCGAGGGTCAGCCCCCAGACTTGGCGGACCTGCCCCCGGGCTGCAGCTTCCGGGCACGGTGTAAATTCGCCAGGGAGAAATGCGCCCAGGAAGCACCGTTTCTGTTCGAAGTGGGGGAAAACCACTGGAGTTCCTGCTGGATGTGGGAACGGGTGGGAGGCGGTTCTGCCCGATCCCCGGGATCGGGGGAGTAGATTACCGCAAGAAAGGTCAGCGGGTGAATAGTTTGAGGCAACCGATCGCTGCCAAAAGTTCAAACGGGACGATCCTGGAGGTTCGCAACCTCAAGAAGCATTTTTCCCTGACTTCTTCCATGATCCTCCAGAGGGTGGTGGGGTGGATCAAGGCTGTCGACGGGGTAAGCTTCTCCATCCGAAGGGGAGAAACGCTGGGACTAGTTGGAGAATCCGGGTGCGGGAAGACCACCACGGGGCGCTGTATCCTGCAGCTCGACCGGCCCACTTCGGGCGAGGTCCTCTTCGAAGGGAAGGAACTGACCCAGGTTCCCGACCGGGAGCTGCGGTCCATTCGCCCGAGGATCCAGGTCATCTTTCAGGACCCTTTCAGTTCCCTGAATCCCCGGATGACCATCGGCCAGATCGTGGGGGAGGGACCCGCCGTTTTCAAACTGGTGAAGAGCGGAAGGGAATTGAGAGAACGAGTGGCCGGATTGATCAACACGGTGGGACTGAACCCGAACATGGCGACCCGCTATCCCCATGAGCTCAGCGGGGGGCAGCGCCAGAGGGTGGGGATTGCCCGGGCGCTTTCCATGGAGGCCCGGTTCCTCATCTGCGACGAGCCGGTATCGGCCCTGGATGTGTCCATCCAGGCCCAGATCATCAACCTGCTCGAGGACCTGCAGGAAAAGCTCAACCTGACGTATCTCTTTATCGCTCATGACCT
>DASPRR010000339.1:0-23667 GCA_035624375.1 Thermodesulfobacteriota bacterium
CAAAGCCATACGGGATAAGAGAAAAATAATAGGGAGGACAAGCGAAAGGAAGCCGGATAGTTCCTGGGCCCAGAAAGGCATTGCCAAGAATTTCAGGGCCAAGGAAAAAGATGTCTTGGAGATGATAAAAAGGCTGGAAGCAATGATTATGAAAATCGCCCACGCGAAATCATAACGACCGTTTTCAGGCTCAGTAAAACCCAAGGAGAGATGACGGTGATAGAAGGAAAAGAGACGGGGCTTTTGGGCGTTATATGAAGGGCGGGGAGAGAGCGAGGCGAAGAGGCATAATTTATGACTTCCGTATGGCTGGTAAGAGCAGAAGACCTGCGAGAATACTCTGCGGCAGTGCTTCAGGCTGTGGGTATTCCTCTCGCTAATATTAAAGTTATCTCCACCGCTCTTTTAGACGCGGAGCTGCACGGACTGGACACTCACGGTACTGTAAGACTGCCCCAATATGTAACCCTTATAAAACAAGGCAGTATCAATCCGCGGCCTGAGATTAAGGTTGTTAATGAGTCGGCCAATCATGCGCTTGTGGACAATGGGTACGGCCTCGGGTTCCTGGGTAGTGTGAAGGCCATGAACCTCTGTATCGTGAAAGCGAAGCGAACCGGAATCGCCATGGCAGGGGTTTGCAACTCATCCCATTTCGGGGCGGCAGGCTATTACGCCCGCATGGCGGCCGAACGAGACCTGATTGGTTTTGCCACCTCCAATTCCTATCCGGTTATGGCACCCCCAGGGAGTATTACCCGGACCCATGGGAATAATCCATTTGCCTTTGCCATACCCTCAGGGAAAAGACCACCAATCGTACTCGACATGGCCACCAGCGTGGTCTCTCAGGGTAGGATCAAAAAGTATGTGGAAGAAAGGCGTCGGATCCCTCTCGGCTGGGCGAATGATCGAGAGGGGAAGCCGACCGATGATCCTGAAGCAGCCTTTTTTATGTTGCCCTTGGGGGAAGGTGGCTATAAGGGGTATGGGCTGGCAATGGTAATCGATGCTCTGGCCGGTGTGCTCACAGGGTCGTTGTTTGCCCGAAATTTCGTCTCTGGCCCCGGCTCCCGTGGTTGCGGGCACTTCTTTATGGCTCTTGACCCTCAATTATTCCTCCCTCTCGATGATTTCAAGAAAAGAATGGATGAAATGGTTGGGCAGATGAAAGATGCTAAACTCCCGGAGGGAAGCACAGAGCCGATCTATTACCCCGGCGAAAGAGGCTTTGCGAGGAAAGAAAAACGGCTCAAGGAAGGAATTCCGCTTCTGGGTTCAACCGTAAAGCTTCTCGATCGATTAAGCGACGATCTTGGCCTGAGCAGGCTGAAGAGGATCGGTTAGTCGATTTTTTCTCCTGGATGGAAATATGGAAGGAAAGGGAGGGGAGATTCAAGAGAAAAATAAAAAAAAGTGTCCCAAGACGGACTTGAGTTGACAGTGTAGGGAAGAAGGTGGTCAGATAATACCTCCTGGATTGTTAGCCGACAATCAAAAAAAGGAGGTAAAGATCATGACCACCCAAGAGAAGCTTATCGGAAGAAAGCAGAGTTTGCTAGGGTAGGATGAACAAAAAAATGAGTTAAGCAATTTTGCCTAACTCATTGTATTTATTGGCGCGCCCGGCCCGGCTCGAACGGGCGACCTGCGGATTCGAAGTCCGACGCTCTATCCAACTGAGCTACGGGCGCAAGAAAAAACCAATGGGACGCAGATGAACGCAGATTTCCAGGATTTCAAAAACTATCAATATTGGACACGGATGGACACGGACAAATACGCATGAAAGCAAAATAGAAAAAGTTGATACACCGCCAAGAGGGCGGAGAGCACACAAAAAGATGGGGTGAGTGAAGGGATTCGAACCCTCGGCCGCTGGGGCCACAACCCAGTGCTCTATCCAGCTGAGCTACACTCACCACAAAAAAAAATCGCTACCGCTTGAGGACCGTCAAGCCATCGGTCGCTTTTTTTTCGCGTGGCCTGGCGCGCCTGGAGGGACTCGAACCCCCGGCCCACAGCTTAGAAGGCTGTTGCTCTGTCCGGTTGAGCTACAGGCGCTCCAAAAAATTTCTACCATTTTATCGGTGACTTGTCAACAAAAAGGACCGTCACGCCGAGGAACCGGCTTCAGGCCGTCTCACACCAGACAGTCCTGAACCCTCCCAACCTGCAACCCTTAATGGGCAAGTCTTCCCTTTGCTTCTAGGCTATGGTAAAAAGGAACCTAATGCAAAGGCAATAAATTAAATGACATCACCCGCTCCCTAACCCTCCCCCCTTGGAGGGTGCGTCGTAATCCGTCATGCCCGCGAAAGCGGGCATCCAGGAAGTTCGAATGTTGAATAAATTCAATACTAGATTCCCGCTTCCGCGGGAATGACAGCTCTTTTCTTTCATTACGACATGGTCTCTTGAGGGGGAGGGGAGGGTGGGAAAGGGTAAAAATGACCTGTACATTCTGCCAAATTATAGCCCGAGAGTTGCCGGCGGAAATCCTTTTTGAAGATAAAGACCTGATCGTTTTTAAGGACATCAACCCTGAAGCTCCCATTCATCTCCTGATCGTCCCCAAAACGCATTTTGATTCTCTAAACTCCCTCGACGAAAAAACCGCCCAAATCGGGGCCCAGATGTTCCTGGCCGCAAAGAAGATGGCCGAATCCCAAGGAATCCAATCGGGGTACAAGGTCTTCATCAATTGCGGAAGAGATGCGGGGCAGGTAATCCCACACCTGCATATGCACCTGATGGGCGGGTGGGGGAGAAGACCGGTCAGAAGATAGAGCAGGCGCGCGTTTCAAGCTCAGCCCAGGCAGGGCCCTTAGAGCCAATCCGCAAATTCCCCTACATTAACCATCAAGGCGTGGATGGCAGTCCTTCCAGGCGGTATTCGACTCGTAGGCATGTCCCACTTTAAGGACCGTCGCTTCGTCAAAGGGTTTTCCCGCCACCTGGAGTCCGACGGGAAGTCCGGCTTTGGAAAAACCGCAGGGAATGGAGAGGCTGGGAATGCCGACCAGATTATAGATTCGAGTGAACCGGGTCAGGGCTGAGGGTACGGCTTCCGTTCTCCTTCCCCATGAGATGGTCCCCTGGCCGATCTTCGGCGCAGTGATGGGGAGCTGAGGGGTGACGATCACGTCGACTTTCTGGAAGACGCGGGAGAAAGTTTCCCGAATCTTCCGGCGGACCGCCTGAGCCTTCAGGTATTGAGTGGCCATGATGGCGGCCCCCAGGTTGATCCGCGACCGGACATCATCCCCAAGGTCCATGGGACGCGTCCGGTGCCATTTCTCCAGGGTGGCTGCCCCCTCTGCCAGGAGAAGGATAAAGGCGGCGATCGAGGCCTCCGGCAACAAAGGGATAGAGATATTCTTGACCGCCGCTCCCAATGCCTTGAATACGCGGATGGCCTCCAACACCCTGGCGCGGACTTCGGGGTCCAGGCGTTCGAAGTAGTAGGTGTCAGGGACTCCGATATGGACCCCTTTCAATCGGGTGGACAGACCCCTGGTGTAATCAGGGACCGCAACGGGAGATGTACTGGAATCGAGCGGATCGGGGCCTGCGAGCACATTCATGGCGATGGCCAGATCGGCTACGCATCGGGTCATGGGGCCAGGGTGGTCCAGCGACCAGCAGAGGGGGTACACACCGTACTTGCTGACCCGTCCGAAAGTGGGTTTCAAGCCGGCGGTCCCGCAGAGGGCCGAAGGAATGCGAATGGACCCTCCAGTATCTGTCCCAAGGGTGAGGGGTACGAAAGAGCAGGCCAGGGCGGCAGCCGACCCTCCGCTGGAACCTCCGGGAACCCGCTCCCGGTCCCAGGGGTTACGGACTGCCCCGAAGTGGGGGTTTACGGAGGTTGTGCCGTAGGCGAATTCATGCATGTTCAGTTTTCCCAGGAGGATAGCCCCGGCAGCCTGAAGCCGCTCAATCACCGTTGCATTGTAAGCAGGGATAAAATTCTTCAGGATTTTGGACCCGCAGGTCGTCCGGACCCCCTTGGTGAAAAAGAGGTCCTTGGCTGCGAAGGGTATCCCGTGGAGGGGCCCCTGAACCTTCCCTTTCCCTCTTTCCTTTTCCGCCTGCCGGGCGGCCCACAAGGCTTCCCGGGGGAGAAGGGTAATGAAGGAGTTGATTTTCGGGTCGTTCGATTGAATCCTTTCCAAATAAGCGCGGGTGATCTCGACGGGAGAAATTTCCCTTTTCCGAAGCGCTTTCGAAAGAGAGGTGACAGTCCAGTTTTCAGGATTGGGGGAGATCATTCTTTCTGCTCCATCGGCGAATAGAGAATTGCTATTTCGGTATCCAGGGGATCGAAAATCCCCAGCCGGTCGCTTTGCTCGTCCAATTGCTGAATAGAAGCAAGGTAAATTTCCCTCTCTTTCTTATTCGAGAGAGACAAGGAAAATCGGACCGGCAGGCCCGGGGTTCTTTTGACCGCTCGTTTTCTCATTTTTGGTTCTCCTCAATTTTCTGAGCCCCCTGCGTACCCTGGGGAGCACTTCAGTGAATGTTTTGAATGTCGGGGCTCGGTCAGCATGCGCAGAGAAACCTCCCTCATGCATACTGCTGGGAACCCCCTCGGAAAACTAAGCTCAGGAGTCGGGCTCAGCTGGGCCAAGGACGCCCGAGAGCGCTTGAACAAGGGAGAATCTTATTCAAGTGTCTTTTCGACACCCCTTTTGGGCATTTGCACCGGAATGCTGATGGGCGCGAAAAATTTGGATGGATAGAGATAATCCCAGTTCCGAAATTCGTTGGTGGAGGCGGCGGGAGTCGAACCCGCGTCCGGAAACCTTCAGTAAGGAGCATCTACGTGCGTAGCCGTTGATTTGAATCTCGCCTCTCCGGACTTCCAGCGGCAGAATTCCTGGAGAAGCCAGCTTATGTGTTTTCGCCCTCCGCCTATAAGCTTCAGCGGTAAGCTATCCTGTAGTGTCGACGCCCCTTTTCAGCCTTACAGGAGAAGGCTGGAGGAACGGCCACTGTCAATTAAGCAGTGGCGTAAGCGTAGTTGCTGTTTCCGCTTATCGTTTCCCGACCTTTTTAACGAGACCCAGTCGGAACCTCGGCACGCAGCCCTCGCCTCAATGATCCCCGTCGAGACCGTGGCGCCCCCCCCAAAAAACAGGTAAGAGGTTTGAGGTTAGAGGGAAAAGCCAGACCCGAATTTTCAAAGAGCGTCAGCGGCGGCCCTTGGCATCCTTCATGACCTTTTCGATTTCCCGGTCGGCGGAACGCTTTTTCAGGGTTTCCCGCTTGTCGTAAAGACTCTTTCCTTTGGCCAAACCCAATTGCAGCTTGATTTTACCATTCTTTAGATACACTTTCAAGGGAACCAGGGTGAAACCGCGCTCCTGCGTTTTTCCCATGAGGCGACGGATCTCCCGCTTATGCAGGAGGAGCTTGCGCACCCGTTCCGGGTCGTGGTTGAACTGGTGTCCGTAGGGGTAGGGACTGATATGGGTGTTGTGGAGGAAAGCCTCTCCTTCTTCAATCTGCACGTAGCTATCCTTGAGATTCCCCTTGCCCAGGCGGAGAGACTTCACTTCCGTCCCCACCAGTGCAATCCCTGCCTCGTAGGTCTCTTCGATGAAATAATCGTGATGGGCTTTCTTATTCTGGCAAAGGAGTTTTTCCCCCATGTTATATTTTATATCATTAACCCCTTTCTTTGGGCAACGGAATCTGAATGGGAAAAAGCCTTGACAAAGAGAACTTGCTGAAAGTAAACTTATTTCAATAGTAAACCCTTGTTTTCTAATGGTTTCATTAAGGAGCGGGAAATGACCCGCTTCAATTATTTCCACCCCAAACCATGGAAACTGTGCTTTCCCGGGTCTTCATGATCAAAAACAAGTTCGGCCTGCACGCCCGGCCCTCCGCTTCTTTCGTTCAGACCGCCAGCCGGTTCCGGAGCGAAATCAAAGTGGAAAAAGACGGTCTGGTAGCTGATGGCAAGAGCATCCTGGATTTGATGATGCTGGCTGCGGCCCAGGGGACTCAGCTCACCATAAAAGCCCGCGGAGCAGATGCCCAGGAGGCGCTAAAGGCCCTGGGGGATTTGATCGAGGGGCGGTTCGGAGAAGATTAATTTGACCCGCGAGCCCAAAAAGACCCAAGTCATCAAGGGGATCGGAGTCACTCCCCAAATCATCATGGGCAAGGCTTACCTGGTGGACCGGGGAAAGATCGAAGCCCCGGCCCGGGTGCTGCCCGAGAACCAAGTCCCCTGGGAGATCGAGCGCTTCCGGGATGCCGTGGAGGAATCCAAAAAGCAGCTGCGTTCGGCAAAAGAGAAGCTCCTGCACGAGGATGCCGTGGGTCCCACTTACATCCTGGATGCCCATCTGCTCCTTCTGGAAGACAAGAACGTCATCCAAAGCACCCGGGAAACGATTGAACAGAGCTGGATTAATTCCGAATGGGCGCTCAAGATCAACCTGGACCGTCTCCGCAAGATTTTCGACAGCATCGACGATGACTACCTGAAGAGCCGAAAGACCGACCTGGACTACATCGAACAACGCATCCTGCGCAATTTGACCGGCCGGGGCACCGAGGCACTCTCGCAAATCAAGGAAGAGGTCATCGTGGTCGCCCATGACCTTTCCCCGGCGGACACCGCCCAGATGGCCAAAGACAAAATCACCGCATTCGTCACGGACGTGGGCGGAACGACTTCGCATACCGCCATCATGGCCCGTTCCCTGGAGATCCCGGCTGTGGTGGGATCGGAAACGGCCACTCATTCCGTCAATACCGGGGATACGCTGATTGTGGATGGAATCACCGGGGTGGTGGTGGTAAACCCCAGCCCGGAGATCATCCAAGAATACATGGACCGGAACCGGACCCGGCAGAGGATTGAACGGGAACTGTTCCTGTTCCGAGACCTGCCGGCGGAAACGCTCGACGGGTTCCGGGTCAACGTTCTGGCCAATATCGAGCTGGTGGAGGAGATTCCCGCAGTCTTGGACCATGGGGCTGAAGGAATCGGCCTTTACCGAACCGAATACCTGTATTTGAATCGCAAGGAATTGCCCACCGAGGAGGACCATTTCCAGGCTTACAAAACGGTGGTGAAAGCCATCGCCCCCCACCCGGCGGTCATCCGGACCCTGGACATCGGCGGGGACAAGTTCATATCCCACCTCGAGTTGGCCGAGGAGATGAACCCGGCCATGGGCCTCCGGGCCATCCGTTTCAGTCTGAAAGAACCGGAGATTTTCAAGGTCCAGCTCCGAGCCATGCTCCGGGCCAGCGTCTACGGAAAAGTGAAGATTCTTCTTCCGATGATCTCCGGGGTGCGCGAAATCCGGGAAGTGAAAAAGACCCTTAATGAAGTGCGCCTGAGCCTCACCGCTGAGCGGATCCCCTATGACCCGAAGGTTGAAATCGGAATCATGATGGAGGTTCCTTCGGCGGCTACCATTTCGGACATTCTGGCCAAAGAGGTGGATTTTTTTAGCATCGGGACCAATGACTTGATCCAATACACCTTGGCCATCGACCGGGTGAATGAATACGTAACCCACCTCTATGAACCCCTTCATCCGGCCATTTTACGGCTGGTCCGCCAGGTGGTGAAAGCCGCCCATGACGCCGGCATCCGGGTGGCCATGTGCGGGGAAATGGCCGGGGACCCGCTTTACGTCCCGGTTCTCTTGGGCCTGGAACTGGACGATCTATCGATGAACGTCCTTTCCATCTTCCGGGTCAAGAAGATCCTTCGCGCCTACACCTTGCGGGAATGCAAAGAACTGGTGGAAGCCTCTCTCGGCCTCTCCACTCCCGAGGAGATCGAAGCGCTGGTTCGGGCCAGTCTGCACCGGAAATTCCCTGAAGAATTCAGGGAGCTTTTTAATTCCAAGCTTTCCGGAAACTCATAAAAAAGAGGAGCAAAGACAAACTATGGGGATGACAGATTTCTTGTTCACTTCCGAGTCGGTCACCGAAGGCCACCCGGATAAGGTCGCCGATCAGATATCCGATGCCGTTCTGGATGCCATCATCGCCGAGGATCCCAGGGGAAGGGTCGCCTGCGAAACTCTGGTGACCACCGGCCTGGCCATGATCGCAGGAGAAATCACCACCTCCTGTTATGTTCATATCCCGGACATCGTACGAGAAACAATCAAGGAGATCGGGTACAACGACTCGGCCATGGGATTTGACTGGGAGACTTGCGCGGTGGTGACTTCCATCGACCGCCAATCTCCCGACATCGCCATGGGGGTGAACGAAAGCCCGGATCATGAGCAGGGTGCGGGAGACCAGGGTTTGATGTTCGGATATGCCTGCAGCGAGACTCCCGAGATGATGCCCCTGCCGATCCTTCTGGCCCATCGACTCACCCGGAGAATGGCGGAGGTCCGCAAGAAGAAAATTCTGAATTTCCTGCGACCGGACGGCAAATCCCAGGTAACGATACAATATGTGAACGGGAAAGCCATCCGCGTGGATACCATCGTCCTGGCGGCTCAGCATATCCCGGAAGTGAAGTACGCCGCGCTGCAGGAAGGGTTGATCGAAGAAGTGGTGAAAAGAGTCGTTCCGGCCGAACTTAGGGACCAACGGACCAAGTATTACCTGAATGCCACCGGGAGGTTCGTCGTCGGCGGCCCCCGGGGCGATTGCGGACTCACCGGCCGAAAGATCATCGTCGACACCTATGGTGGGGTGGGTAGCCATGGGGGTGGATGTCTCTCCGGGAAGGACCCCTCCAAAGTTGATCGCAGCGGATCGTACATGGCTCGCTACGTGGCCAAGAATATCATCGCTGCCGGGCTGGCGGAAAAAGTGGAAGTCCAGATTGCCTATGCCATCGGCGTGGCCCAGCCCGTATCGGTCATGGTCGACACCGGCGGAACTTGGAAGATTCCACCCGATGACATCGCCAAGCTCGTTCGAGAGGTCTTCGACCTTCGGCCCTCACCGATCATCCGAAAGTTAAACCTCCTCCGCCCCATATTCAAAAAAACCGCCTGCTACGGCCACTTCGGCCGCAACGACGAGGATTTCACCTGGGAGCGGACCGATATGGCCGAGACGCTGCGGAAGGCGGCCAAACTTTAAAAAAATTTGGGACGCAGATTTTCGCGGATACACGCCGAGAAAGGTCTTTTCCGGAAAATCCCAATCCCCTTTCGGCGGGGCTCGTTCCCGATTTCCGGTGTCTTTTTTGAACTTGACCCTGAAAATCGGCGTTCATCTGCGTCCAATAGAAATGGAGAGGAAATCGTGGACTACGACGTCAAAGACATCCACCTGGCGGAGAAGGGAAAGATGAGGGTCGAATGGGCCATGAAATCCATGCCCGTCCTGAAGCTCATCCAGAGGCGGTTCCAGCGGCAGAAACCGCTGAAGGGGGTGCGTCTGGCCGCCTGCCTGCATGTGACCACGGAAACCGCCGCCCTAATGATGACCCTCCAGGCCGGAGGAGCGGAGGCCCGGGTTTGCGCCTCCAATCCCTTAAGCACGCAGGACGATGTAGCCGCCTTCCTGGCCAAAGACCTGAAGGTTCCCGCCTATGCCATCAAGGGGGAAGACCATAAAACCTATTATCAACACATCCATTCGGTCCTGGACCTGAAGCCCATGCTGACCATGGATGACGGGGCGGACTTGGTGTCCACCCTGCACACCGAGCGCAGAGAGCTTCTCCCCGGACTCAAAGGGGGAACGGAAGAGACGACCACGGGCGTCATCCGCCTTCGTTCCATGGCCGACAAGGGGGTTCTGCGCTACCCGATCATCGCCGTGAACGACGCCAATACCAAGCATTTTTTCGACAACCGCTACGGGACGGGCCAGAGCACCATTGACGGAATCATCCGGTCCACCAACCGCCTCATGGCCGGGAGCGCATTTGTGGTTTGCGGATACGGATGGTGCGGGCGGGGCGTGGCCATGCGGGCCAAGGGAATGGGAGCCAACGTGATCATCGTTGAAGTGGACCCCCTGAGAGCCCTGGAAGCGGTGATGGACGGATATCGGGTCATGCCCATAGGGGAGGCTGCTTCGGTGGGGGATATTTTCTGCACCCTGACCGGGGACATCCAGGTGATTCGCCAAGAGCATTTCTTAAAGATGAAAGATGGGGCCATCCTGGCCAACTCCGGGCACTTCAACGTGGAAATCGACCTGGAGGCGCTGGAACGAATATCCACCGGCAGAAGGACCATCCGCGATTTCGTGGAGGAGTTCCGGCTGAGGAATGGGAAAAAAGTTTATGTGCTGGGGGAGGGCCGGCTGATCAACCTGGCCGCGGCAGAGGGACATCCCTCCAGCGTCATGGACATGAGCTTTGCCAACCAGGCCATGGCTGCGGAGTTCATCGTCAAAAGCCGGGGAAAACTGGCCAAGAAGGTTTACGGGGTCCCGCCGGAAATCGACCAGGAGATCGCCCGCCTCAAGCTGGCGTCCATGGGAATCAAAATCGACACCCTGACCCCCCGCCAGAAAAAGTACCTCAATTCCTGGGAGATGGGGACCTGAAAAACAGCGATCAGCGATCAGCTTTCAACTGTCAGCCGGAGGCCATCTCAGAGATATCTTTTTGGCTGAAAGCTGACCGCTGATTGCTTCTTAGTGCCTCACCGACAACAGCAGATACACTCCCACCATGGCAAAGATGAAGTTTCCCAGCCAGGCTGCCAAGAAGGGGGGAAAGGTGCCTCCCTTGCCGAGTTCCAGGATAAAAGAATATACCACCAGGTAAATGAAGCTGATGAAAATGCTGTAGCCGAGCCCCCGGGCGAAACCGGCTCCCCGTTCGCTTCGCAGAGCCAAGGGAATCCCCAAGCAGGCCATGATAACCACGGTGAAGGGGAAGGAAATGGCGCCTTGCATGGCTGTCCGATATTTTCGGCTGTCGTAGCCGTCCTGCTCGATCTTTTGCACGTATTCTCTCAGTTGTCGGAAATTCATCTCATCGGGGTTTTTTTCGGCAATTTGAAAATCGCTGGGCGTTTCGGGAAGGGAAAGGATCAGTTCCGGGTAGTAGTTTCGAGCCGGTACCCCTTTCCGGTCAAAATCGGTTACCGATGCCTCGGACAGAATCCATTGGCCCTCTTTCCACTGGGCGCTGCGAGCGTCAATCCGTTGGATGAGGTCATAATCCGGGCCGAAACGGTAGATGGTCAAGCCCTCGAGGACATTCCTATTCGGATGATAGAGCTGGATGTTATAGATGGACTGACGGCCATGGATCCAGACCTGGCTTTGCTTAAAGGTGGCCACTGGGTTCTTCTTATGGATAATGAAGTCGGAGATGGACCGGGCGTTCTGGTTCGCCCAGGGCATGATGAATTCGCTCAGCCCCAGCATGCCCCCAAAAACCAGGATCACCACGCCCAGGACGGGGTAAACCAGAAATCCCAGGCTGACGCCCCCGGATTTCATGGCCATGACTTCGTTGTGCCTCGCCATGAGGCCCAGGGTGATCATGGAAGCGAGAAGGACGGCGGCGGGGGACACCTGGAAGAGGATCGAGGGAATCTTATTCAGGAAATAGGCACCCATCAAGGGCCAAGTGGCCTTGTTAAAAAGGAAAACGTTGATCCGTTCAAAAAATTCGATGATGAGGTAGATGGCGCTGAAGCCCCCGAGTCCGATGGAGAAATACTGGGCGAATTCTCGGGCCAGGTAGCGGGTGATGACCTTCATCCCGGAATCCCTCCGCCATGCTGACGCTTCAGCCGCAGCCATTCGATCCCCTTTTGAACCCAGACGAATATAAGAACCGGGGATTCATTGGCCGCTTTGACCAGAAGGTGAATGCCCAGGACGAGAAAAATCAAGTTGGGTGCCCACATCCCCACCTCAAGGAAGATGGTTCCCCTTTCGGCCAAGGAGGTCCCAGCACTGATAAAAAGGTAATAGATCAGGAGTATCCCGATGGACCAGGAAAGCCCCCGGGACTTGCTCCCCCGCCCTGCCCTTGACTGGAGCCCCAGGGGGACACCGATGATCCCGAAGACTAGGCAGGCGAAGGGAATGGAGAACTTTTCATGGACTTTCACCCGTTGAGTTCTGGTATCCTCGGCCTTGGCCTTGAGGGAGTGGATGGATTGGATCAGCTCCCCCAAGGTCATGTCCGCAGGGTGTTTCTCTTCGGTTTTCTTTTCCTGAAGCCCCGTCTTGAGATAGAGGCGAAGGTCATAGGTGTTGAATTCGACCTTCTGGTAAGCATGAGGGTCCGTTCCCAGCTTATGGATGGACCCGTTTTTGAGCCGTAGGGTGACGGCAAGGGCCTGCGGATCGGAAAGCACCTCCCCTTCCCGGGCAAAGATGGTAAAGACCTCGGCCGGATTGCGTGAATCGGAGATGAAAACGTTTTCCCAAGTCAAGGTCTTGGGCTTCACCTGTTCTATATAAAGGACCAACCCATCGAAGTCGTCGTTGAAGACCCTTTCCCGGACTCCCGCATTGGCTCTGGTGCTGGCAACTTCGAACAGGAGGGCCCGGGAAGCCTCATTGGCCAGGGGAACGGCGTAGAGGGAAAGGAGGGTGGTAACCGCATAGGTGATAAACGCAAAGATAAGAATCGGGGGAATCATCTGATAGAGGCTAATCCCCGAGGCCTTGAGGGCGGTGATCTCGTTATCGCCCGAGAGGCGGTGAAAAGTCAGAAGGACTGAAAGAAGAGTGGCCATAGGGATGGTCAGACTTAGAAATTGGGGAAGGAGGAGGTAGAGCAGGCGGAGGATGTATCCCAGGGGGACGCCCTTATTGACGAATAGCTCCGTAAGCTGTAAAATCCTTCCCGTAAGCAAGACGAGGGTAAAGCCGAAGAGGCCGAGCAAAAAGGCGGGAACGGTTTCTTTAAGAAGATAGATATATAAAGTTCGTTTCATGTCATGATCTTAGCCTAAGGGCAAGGGTTTTGTAAATCCCTCCCTCTTCTGCCGGAGGGGGGGTTCCGAGGATGAAGGATGTCCATTCGTAGAATGCTGGAAGAAAGAGAAGCGAAGATTTTTTCCCCCTACGCCCAACTCAGTTCCCAATCCCGCGGGAGAGCGGTGCCTGAGGCCGAATGCAGTATCCGCCCTGCTTTTCAGCACGACCGGGACCGGATCCTCCATTCGAAATCTTTCCGCCGCCTCAAACACAAGACTCAGGTGTTTTTGGTCCCCGGGGGAGATCATTACCGCACCCGCCTCACCCACACCCTGGAGGTGGCCCAGATTGCCCGGACTATGGCCAAAGCCCTGTCTCTGAACGAGGATTTGACCGAAGCCATCGCCCTGGGCCACGACCTGGGGCACACTCCTTTCGGCCACGCGGGAGAGGAGACCCTCAACGAGATTTGCCCGGGAGGTTTCCGCCATTACCTCCAGAGCCTGAGGGTGGTCGACCATCTGGAAAGAGACGGGAGAGGGCTCAATCTCACTTTCGAAGTTCGGGATGGGATCGTGAAGCACTCCAAGGGGAAGGGGGACTTGATCCCCGATGTCCCGGAAGAACTGCCGGTTACCTATGAAGGGCGGCTGGTACGAGTCGCCGACATCATCGCCTACATCAACCACGACCTGGATGACGCCATCCGGGCGGGATTGATCTTTCCCGACAGCATTCCCCGGGACTGCGTCGAAGAACTGGGGGATTCCCACGGAAAGCGGATCGACAGCATGGTCCGGGATATTCTGGAACAGGCCATGAAAGGCGATTCCCTAACGATCGGATTGAGTGAAAGAAAGCTGGAGGCGACGCTGAAACTCCGCGATTTTCTCTACGACCGGGTCTATGACCTGCCCACGGTTCACGGGGATTTTGTCAAATCGGCCAAGATCCTGCGGGAGCTTTATGCCTACTTCCTGGATCACCCGCAGGAGTTTCGAATGGAGGCAGGGGAGGCCTTTAGTCACGAACCCGTCGAGCGGTCGATCACTGACTTTATCGCCGGCATGACCGACCGCTATGCTTTCAAGCTCTATGAGAAGATATTCCTCCCCCAGCCATGGATGATTATTTGACCGGGAAAAGGCTAGTGTCGCGTCTCAGAAATAAGCTGCATAATTCTGTCCCCGAGCAGGGAGCGGGGCGAAGAACCGCTGCGCTTGCCAAAATAAGAAGCTCGTTCCTCTTTGAAAAAGTTGATTCTTACTAAAGGTTTCGGGAGTTGTCTATTTTTGCGCTCTTGGCATAATTCCCGGAGGCCGGCAGCGTCGCTTTGCGGATACCAGGCCACTGCTCGGGGATAGGCCATTTCCGGGCCGAACGAGCGACTGGCAACGATCTTTTTTTCGAGAAGGCACAAGGAAGCAGCGACGGCTCTTGAAATTTAGTAATATTTGTGGTACATGATCTTCATTTTAGGGGGACCCTATGACTGACAAAAAGGATGAGCCGATCATTGAATTGACCGAGGTTGTGGAAGAGGCTCCAGAGTCTTCAGGGGGGCCCTGGATGGAAAATTCCCATCCTCCCGCCCCTCCTCCGGCTCAGCAGATAAGGGAACCCGAATCTCCTCCGGTTCTTCCGCGGGAGAATGCCCAAAAAATGGATGAGGCGCTGAAAAGGATACCGGATTCCCCCCTAAAGAAATTTATCCTTTCGGAAGATGAAACCACCGGGATCCTACCGCCGCCGGCAAAAGCACCAGAATTTCCAACCCTCTCCCCGCAGCCGCCGAGGATTTCGCCCGAGCCCGCCAAACCAACGCCCGCGCCGAAGGTTACGTTCCCCGAGGCCCCAAGACCGCACCCAGAACCCCCCCCAATGCCGCCTGAACCTGTGCAGGCCCCTTCTGAACCCCCCAAGTCGCCCGTTATGGATGTGGAAGCGGAGCTTCGAATCATCCGGGAAGCCATGCTTTCCCGGGTGGAGAGATGGGTATCCCAGGAAGGGGTTCAGGCTTTGGAGCGGGTGGCCCGGGAGATTTTTCCCAAGATAGCTGAAGAGGTCCTGCGCAAGGAAATCGAAAAGATCAAAGCGGAAGCCGAGGAGAAGGAGTGAAAGAAGAAGAGGCGAAGGAATGGAGTAAAATTTACGACCCCCACCGAGTGGAAGATAAATGGTACACCTTCTGGGAGAAGAGAAATTTCTTTCGGGGGGATGAGAATTCGAAAAAAACCCCTTTCTCCATCGTGATCCCTCCTCCCAATGTAACCGGCTCCCTCCATATGGGGCATGCCCTGAATAACACCCTTCAGGACGTTTTATCCAGATACAAACGCATGGACGGTTTCAACGTCCTCTGGCTGCCCGGCACCGACCATGCCGGCATCGCTACTCAGAACGTGGTGGAAAAACAGCTGGCCGAGGAGGGGACCGACCGGCATCAGCTGGGCCGCGAGGCTTTCATCCAGCGGGTATGGAAGTGGAAAGAACAGTTCGGCGGGCACATCATCAAACAGTTGAAGAAACTGGGGAGTTCCTGCGACTGGAGCCGGGAGCGCTTCACCATGGACGAGGGACTTTCCCGGGCGGTCCGGGAGGTCTTCGTCCGCCTGTACCAGGAGGGTTTGATCTACCGGGGGGATTACATCATCAACTGGTGCCCCCGTTGCCAGACCGCCCTTTCGGACCTGGAAGTGGAGCACGAGGATGACTCGGGGCACCTGTATTACATCCAGTATCCCGTGGATGGATCGCAGGAGGCCCTGACCGTGGCCACCACCCGGCCGGAGACCATGCTCGGCGACACCGCCCTGGCGGTGAATCCCGAGGATGAACGGTATAAAAAATATGTGGGCCGGAGGGTCATCCTCCCCCTCATGAACCGGAAGATCCCAGTCATCGGCGACGGGTACGTGGCGCTGGATTTCGGGACCGGAGTTTTGAAAGTGACCCCCGGCCATGACCCCAACGACTTCGAGATCGGCCGGAGACACAACCTCGCGGTGGTCAAAGTCATCGACGAGGCGGGGAACATGAGCCAGGAGGCGGGGAAGTACTCGGGCCTGGGCCGTTTCCAGGCCCGCGACGAGGTGGTCAAAGACCTAAAGGCCCTCCACCTGCTGCAGAAGATCGAGCCCTTTCCCCACAGCGTCGGCCACTGTTACCGGTGCAAAACCGTCATCGAGCCCCTGGTTTCCAAGCAGTGGTTCGTGAAGGTCAAACCGCTGGCGGAGCGGGCCATCGCCGCAGTGGTGAAAGGGGAAACCCGAATCATCCCCCAGGCCTGGGAGAGTACCTACTTCGAATGGATGAACAACATCCGCGACTGGTGCATCTCGCGGCAGATCTGGTGGGGGCACCGGATTCCGGCCTGGTTCTGCGAAAAATGCAATGAAGTGATCGTATCCATCGAGCCGGTGACCCAATGTCCGGCCTGCGGGAGCTCTGCCGTGCGGCAGGAGACGGACGTCCTGGACACCTGGTTCAGCTCCGCCCTCTGGCCCTTTTCCACGATGGGGTGGCCGAAGAAGACCAAGGACCTGGAGGTCTTTTACCCCACCTCGGTCCTGGTCACCGGGTTCGACATTCTTTTTTTCTGGGTGGCCCGGATGATGATGATGGGGTTGAAGTTCATGGAAGAGGTTCCCTTCCGGGAGGTTTACATCCACGCCTTGGTGAGGGACGCCGAAGGACAGAAGATGAGCAAGTCCCGGGGCAACGTGATCGACCCCCTGGAAGTCATCGAGAAGTTCGGCACCGATTCTTTCCGCTTCACCCTGGCCGCTTTTGCCGCCCAGGGGCGGGACATCCGTTTGTCCGAAGACCGGATTTCAGGGTACCGCAACTTCGCCAATAAAATCTGGAACGCATCCCGGTTCACCCTCACCAACCTCCAGGGCTTTAATCCGGAAAAGTCCCCGGGAAAGACCGAATTGACTTTGGCCGACAAGTGGATTTTGAGCCGGGTCAACCGGGTGGTGGCTGAGGTGCGCGAGGGCCTGGACAGCTACAAATTCAACGAGGCCGCTTCGGCTGTCTACCAATTTCTCTGGCATGAGTTCTGCGATTGGTACATCGAGCTGATCAAACCGGCCCTCTATCAGGATCAGGACCCCGGCCGAAAGTGGCTAACCCAGAATGTGCTGGCCCGAGTCCTGGATACTTCTCTGCGCCTCCTCCATCCTTTCATGCCCTTCATTACCGAAGAAATCTGGCAAAATCTTCCGGGAAACAATGGGTCCATCATGGTGACGGAGTTTCCCCGGATTCAGGAGAACGAAGTCAACCTCCGGGAAGAGGCCCAGATGGAATTGATCATGAAAGTAATCGGGGCGATCCGCAACCTGCGCAGCGAGATGGAGATCGCCCCCGGGAAAAAGGTGGAAGCAATCCTTTACTTTCCGAAAAAGGAACCCCTGCATTTCCTGGAGGAAAACCGCTCGTACCTGGAAAATCTGGGCCGAACCGAGAAGCTCGGATTGCAGTCCGGGGGGCAGAGGCCCAAAGCCTCGGCCACGGCGATTGTGGATGAAGTCGAGGTCTTTCTGCCCTTGAAAGGGCTGATCAACCTGGACGAGGAAGAAAAGCGGGTCCAGAAGGAATTGGCCAAGGTTTTTGAAGACCTATCCCGAGCCCGGGGAAAACTCCAGAACCAGGATTTCCTGAGCCGGGCCCGGCCGGAAGCGGTAGAAAAGGAAAAAGAGAAGGCCAGAGTCCTGTCGGAGAAAGAGGCCAAGCTCAAAGAAAGCCTGGAGAGAGTGAAGGGCTGGAGGAAAGAAACCTAAATGATTGCGGATTTTGGATTTCGGATTGCGGATTGAGGTACGGCCAGAAGATTTAGTTTTTAATCCGAAATCTGCAATCCGCAATTTAAAAAGGGGGTTGCCATGTATTTTCCCCTCTACCGTCCCCGTCGCCTGAGGAAGAGCGAAGCCTTGAGAAGGATGGTCCGGGAGACCAAGCTCTCTCCGGAGGATTTCATCTATCCCCTATTTATCGTCCACGGGCGCAAGGCCAGGCACGAGATCAAGTCCATGCCGGGAATTTTCCAGCTATCCATTGACCTGGCGGTGCGCGAAGCGGAAGAGGTCTGCAAACTGAACATCCCGGCGGTAATTCTTTTCGGCATTCCGGAGAGGAAAGACCTCAAAGGAACCCAGGCTTACGCCCCCCGGGGGATCATCCAGCAGGCCATCCGGGCCATGAAACGGGAGCTTCCGGACCTGGTGGTCATCACCGATGTCTGCCTCTGCGAATACACCAGCCACGGCCACTGCGGGGTGGTGGTCGACGGCGAAGTGCACAATGATGCTACTTTGAATCTCCTGGCCAGGATGGCCCTTTCCCATGCCGAAGCGGGGGTCGATATGGTGGCCCCTTCGGACATGATGGACGGCCGGGTCAAAGCCATCCGGGATGTCCTGGACCGGAAAGGGTTTGAAGATATCCCCATCCTTTCTTACGCGGCCAAGCACGCCTCCGTTTTCTACGGCCCCTTCCGCGAAGCCGCCGAGTCCACCCCCCAGTTCGGAGATCGCCGGTCCTACCAAATGGACCCGGCCAATGCCCGCGAAGCGATCCGGGAAGTGAGGCTCGACGTCCAGGAGGGGGCGGACATCATCATGGTCAAGCCGGCCCTTGCCTATCTGGACATCATTCGGAAAGTGAGGGAGGAGATTGAATTGCCCGTGGGAGCCTACAACGTGAGTGGCGAGTACTCCATGATCAAGGCCGCGGCTCAGCGGGGATGGATCGACGGAGAACGGGCGATGATGGAGGTGCTCACGGCCATTAAACGGGCCGGGGCCGACCTCATCCTTACCTACTTCGCCAAGGAGGCCGCGCGGTTCCTGGAAAAGAACCGATCGGCGTGCTAAGTTCGCGCGCTCCGCGCACGAAGATTGCGTCACTCTGGTTTCAACATTGATGATCTCGCAAAAGTCTCTTGGATCGTCACCCCGGCGAACCCCGGATCAGGTCCGGGGCAGGCGCCGGGGTCCAGGAAATATTGAAAGACCTGGATTCCGGCTTTCGCCGGAATGACAAATTTCGTGGGATTTTAACTTTCACAGGATTATCAACCTTCGGCATGCGGAAGTTCCTCTTCCCCCGGAAAGGGGGATGATGGGTTTACCATTGGAGGATCCCCCCCGGGGGGGCCAGCAAAGGGAGTCCAAACCATCTCTAGCCAGGAAGGGAGGAAAAACCGATGAGGGAAAGAAAAAAGATCAGTCGTAGAGCATTTTTAAAGACCGCCGCGGCAGGAATCGGCGGAATCACCCTGGGGCTAAAGGGAATCGAGGCTTCTGCCCAGGATAAGACCCCGGCCAAAGCCAACCCCGCCAGAAAAGCGCTGGGCGTGGATGTCATCAAGCTTGGGGGACAGGGGGTCATCTCCGGGGCCCATGCCGATTACGGCTGGCAGATCCAGGGCGGGGCCACTTTGGCCATCGAGGAGATCAATGCCAAAGGAGGGGTCCTGGGGAGCAAGCTGGAGCTTAAATTCATGGATGAGGAGCTCAAGCCCGCGGTGGCCGTGAAAAATGCCAGGTACCTGGCCACGGAATGGGGCGCCCATCTTCTCTTCGGAGTCGATTCCAGCGGCAGCGCCATGGCCATCGGCCCCATCCTTCCCGAGTTGGATCGGATCTGCATGTTCGACCATGCCTCCACCCACCGGCTAACCGAGGAATTGGTGTATGAAAAAGGAATCAAACAGATCTTCCGCATCGCCGCCCCAGTTTACCAGGAGGGCAACCTGGCGGCCATGATTTTCAAGGAGTTTCCCAACATCAAGAGGTGGGCCGGGATTCACTGCGACTATGAATACGGATATTCCAGCTGGGCCCTCTTCAAAGATACCTTGAAGAAGTACCGCCCGGATGTGGAATTTGTGGCCATCGCCTGGGCCCCCTTCTGGACGATGGATTTTTCCTCTCACATCTCGGCGGTGATGGCCGCCAATCCCGATGGCATCCATGCCACCCCGTGGGCCGGCGAAGGGGTCATGCTCCTCCGGCAGGCGCTCATGCTGGGGGTCTTCGACAAGATCCAGGCCTGGTTCCAATGCATGGGGGCCTCCGTGGATATCCTCGAAGGGATTTCCAATGAAGTGGCGGCGGGCAAATTCAAGGATAAACTGTGGGCCACGGCCCGTTATATTCATAACTACCCCGATACCCCGGAGAACAAGAAATTCGTCGAAGCTTTCCGCAAGCGGTGGAACCGCTTTCCCAACTACTCCGCGGAAAATGCCTACTCCACCATTTATGTCTTCAAGGCGGCCTTGGAAAAGTCCAGAAGCCTCAAGACCGCCGACCTCGTGAAGGCCATAGAAGGAATGAAGATCATGACCCCCGCAGGAGAAAGGTTCTTCCGGCCCGAGGACCATCAGGCGATTTACGCCGTGCCCGGAGGCAGGGTGGTGAAAGACCCCAATTATCCCATTCCCGTCCTGGGTGACCTGAAGGTGTTCCCCGCCCAGGCCTACTATCGAAATCCCCCTTTTGAACCTCTGAAAATGGGTAAATAATTCCGCCGGGAGAGCCGGACCTTACCGGCTCTCCCTCTTTCAATATCGAAGGAAAAGAGATGGAGACGTTAGCCTTCCAGGGACTCGTAGGCCTGAGCGTGGCCATGTACCTTTGGCTCCTGGCCGCCGGCTTGACCATCGTGTTCGGCGTGCTAGGGGTTCTCAATTTCGCCCACGGCAGCCTTTTCATGCTGGGCGCCTATTTCGCCTTCACATTCTACGGCCTGTGGGGGGTCAACTTTTGGCTGGCCATTGCCTTGAGCCTCGTGTCGGTTGCCGTCGTGGGCTACCTCATGGAGCGTTTTTTCCTAAGGCACATCTATAACCAGGACCATGCCTACCAGCTTCTCTTGACCTTCGGGTTCATCCTTATCCTCGATGACGCCGTAAAGATCGTCTGGGGAGGGGTGGCCAAAATTCCCGCCATGCCCAGTTTCTTCGAAGGAACGGTGTCGGTGGTGGGAAGGCCGTTCCCGGTCTATAACCTGTTCATCATCGGCGCCGGCGTGTTCGTGGCCATCCTGGTCTGGTTGCTCCTTGAAAAGACCTGGTGGGGAAAGATGGTGAGGGCCTCCGCCTCCGACCGGGAGATGGCCGGGGCTATTGGGATCAATATTTCCACCCTCTTCACCGGCGTCTTTGCCTTTGGGGCCATACTGGCTGCCCTGGGGGGAGCCCTGGGGACTCCGGTTCGGGTGGTGGCTCCGGGGATCGGCGCGGCTATGATCATCCAGGCTTTCATCATCACGGTGATCGGAGGCCTTGGAAATCTGAAGGGGGCTTTCGTGGGCGCTCTCATCGTGGGAACCCTCAGCGCCTATGGGATCCTGCTCTTCCCGGTCTTTGAGCTCTTTTTGATCTTCCTGATCATGGCCGTGGTCCTCATGATCAAGCCGCAGGGACTCTTTGGGAGCTGAGCGATGAAAACCAGACTGGCGATCCTGCTTCTCATTATCTTCCTGGCTTTTCTGCCGGCCTTTGCGGGGAAATACCTTCTCTACGTCACCATTCACATCCTGCTTCTTTCGATTTTTTCCCTGGGATTCAACCTTCTCTTCGGCTATACCGGCCTCCTGTCCTTCGGGCAGGCGGGGTTCTACGCCGTGGGGGCTTACGGTTGCGCCAAGATCCTGCTGGTATACCCGTCGCTCCTGGCGGGGATCCTCGGGGGAGTGGCCCTGGCCGGGGTCGCTTCCCTTCTGCTAGGCTTTCTGTGCATACGGCACACCCGCATCTATTTCTCCATGCTCACCCTCAGCTTCGGCATGATGATCTTTTCCCTGGCCTGGAAGTGGCGGGATGTGACCGGCGGGGATGACGGACTGGTGGGGATCCCCCGGGCACCGCTGGAGGTTCCGGGGGTCTTCAAGATCAACATGGCCGCCATGGAGAGCTATTACTACGTAGTCCTGGGTTTGTCGCTGCTGGCCATTTATCTCTTCCTGCGGATCGTTCGTTCCCCCCTGGGGTTGACCCTGCAGGGGATCCGGGACAGCGAAACCCGCGCGGCCTGCGTCGGGGTCTCGGTCCGAAAATACCGCCTTCTCTCCTTTACCATCGCCGGGCTTTACGCCGGCTTGGCCGGAACCCTCCTCCCCCCGCTGGAGAGCACGGTGACTCCTCCCGTGGCTCACTGGAGCTATTCCGCGGAGCCCGTACTGGCCACCTTGCTGGGAGGAATCTACAGTTTCTCCGGACCGATCGTGGGGTCCGTTCTCTTCTACCTTTTAAAGGACATCATTGTGCGCTTCACGGAGTATTGGCTGATCTGCTTGGGGATCATTGTCGTGGTGCTGGTCATGGGATTCCGGGGAGGGGTGGTGAGCATTTTCCTGAAAGAGGGGAGCCGGCGTTGAAAGAAATCATCCGCACCGAGGGCCTAGCAAAGTATTTCGGCAAGATGGCGGCGGTCCACGAGGTTACCCTCACCCTTCAGGAGGGCCTGTTCACTTCGGTCATCGGACCGAACGGGGCGGGGAAAACCACGCTCATCAACCTTCTGTCCGGCTATCTGCTTCCGGACCGGGGCAAGGTTCTATTCCAAGGAAGCGAGATCACCCGGCTGGGTCCGGACAAGAGGGTAAAGATGGGGATCAGCCGATCCTTCCAGGTGATGAATATCTTCCCGAGGATGACGGTCTTCCAAAATATCCTGCTGCCGGTTTTGTCCCGCCTCAATAAGACCTCCAGCGCTTTCTCTTCCCTCCTGAGCCAGAAAGAAGCGGTGGGGGAGGCGGAGAGAATTCTGGTTGAAGTCTGGTTGAAGGACGAAAAGGATTTCCCCGCCGGGGAACTGTCCCACGGCGACCAGAGGCTTCTGGAACTGGGGATTGCGGTAGCCAGCAATCCCCAGGTCTGTTTTCTCGACGAGCCTTCTTCGGGCATGAACCCCATCGAGCGGATCAAAGTCCTGGAGCTAGTCAAGAAGCTGGCCGCGGAGCGGAAGACCACCTTCATCATCGTGGAACACGACATGGATATTGTCTTTTCCCTCTCCGACTGGATCGTGGTTATGAACCGCGGGGAGATTTTGGCGGAGGGCCGGCCAGACGAGATCCGGGCCAACCGGGAGGTCCGGGAGATTTACCTGGGAGAGGAAGTATGACCGCCGTCCTGGAAGTCAAGGAGATCATCACCCGCTATGGACAAAGCCAGGTGCTCCACGGAGTTTCTCTGGAGGTGGGGCAGGGCGAAGTGGTAGGCCTATTGGGGAGGAACGGGGTGGGAAAGACTACCACCTTCCGTTCCATTATGGGACTGACTCCGCCCCGCTCCGGAAGCATCCGGCTCAAAGGGGTGGAGTTGGGGGGGAAGAAATCCTACGAGATCGCCCGGTTGGGAATCGGATATGTTCCCGACGACCGGAGGATCTTCCCTGACCTGACAACCGAAGAGAACCTGGAAATGGCCCGGCGCCTGGCGAAGAAGGGCGAAGGACCCTGGACCTTGGCGCGGGTTTACCAAACCTTTCCCGTTCTGGAAAAGCTGAAGTCCAGCAAAGGGACGACGCTCAGCGGGGGAGAGCAGAAAATGCTGGCCATCGGGCGGGGTCTCATGAAGAACCCCGAAATTCTGCTCCTGGACGAACCCTCGGAGGGTCTGGCCCCTCTGGTGGTCAGAAACCTGACCGAAATCATCCTGCAGATTCAAAAGTCCGGAGTCACCCTGCTGCTCGCCGATCAGAACATCAAATTCTGCCGCAAGGTCGCCGGCCGGGGCTACATCATGGAAAAAGGCGTGATCCAGTATGAAGGGGCCATGGATGATATCTGGCAGAA
>DASPRR010000356.1:0-9273 GCA_035624375.1 Thermodesulfobacteriota bacterium
AAGAAAAAGGAAAGACGGGCTGAAAATGGAGGGCCACGCCGGTGCCCTGGTAGGCTACACCCGTACCCGATTCATCATTCGGAACAGCTGGGGAACCGCCTGGGGAGACAAAGGATATGCCTACGCCTCTTTCCGCTACGCGGAATCGGCCTTCAGCGAAGCCTACGGGGTCGTCCTGTAAGAAATAGTCGATTTTGGGGCGAAGCCTTATTTCGCTGTGTCACCAACCCAATCTGGATCGTGGCAGGTTGATCTTCCGCCCTCCCCCTTTAACCGGGAGAAAGCCTTTTTCTATTCCAAGAACCTCCGGCGTTCCCTTAGGGCATACAGAAGCTGGATGGCCCTTTCGGCGGAGGGAAGGATGACGACGCGGCCTGAGGAATCCAGCTTCCCCTGGGTTTTTTCCAGGTCGGGGCCGTAGGCCCAGACGACGATGGGTTTGTCGGGGAATCGGGTGGCAGCTTCGATGATTTCGTCGGAGACGTCGAAATACTCCTGGCCCGGAAGTTGGGGAGATAGAATAATGCAAAGCACTGCATCGACCCCATCATCCTCCAAGAGACCCTGAAGGTAAGTTTTATACATCGGGCGGGCGCCGTATTTCATCGTGCTCGGCCACATGTCCAGCGGGTTCCCCAGGGGCAGCCAGGGCGGATTCAAAAGAGAGAATTTTTCAAGGGTCTTTGGAGAGAGCTGGACCAGGGGGAAATTCAGCTCCATCATCCGGTCCACCGCCATGACTCCCCCGCCCCCGGTGTAGGTCAGTAAAGCAATTCTGTTCCCCCGAGGCGGGGGAAGGCAAGAAAATCCCTTCACCAGGTCACTTAATTCTTCCGAATCCCCTGCCCGAATGATCCCGCTCTGTTTGAAAGCCGCACTATAAAGAAAATCCTTTCCTGCCATGGAGCCACTGTGGGAAGCCGCTCTCTGCGCTCCCATCTCAGTCCTGCCGGTCTTCAATGCCAAAACGACTTTATGCGGAGTAACCTTCCTGGCCGCCTGGAGAAACTTTCTCCCCTCCTGTATTCCTTCGATATGGAGGACAATGATCTGGGTGCTGGGGTCAGCGGCATAATATTCCAAAACATCGGCAAAATCCACATCGCAGGTGTTCCCGAGATCGATGGCTTTACCCACCGGCCCGGTCAAGGTGTAAAACCCGGTGATGAAGATTCCGGTCTGGCAGATGGTCGAAACCGGGGAATGAAATTTCACCAGCGGAAGGGAAGAGGTGGTGAAATTATGAAAATTGTTGACCACCCCCATGGTGTTGGGGCCGACGATTCGGGCCCCTTTTGCCCTCGCGACGTCGCGGGTCTTATCCTGGAGAATCTTCGCTTCTTTGCCCAGATCAGCGAATCCCTGAGAGATAATGACCAGGGCCTTGATCCCGGCATTCACACAGGATTCAACCGCAGAAAGAACCTGGCTTCGGTCCAGGGATATGACGGCAAGCTCGATGGGTCCCCGGATGTCTTCGACAGAAGGATAACAGCGGATGCCGAGAATCTCCCGGGCGTTCGGGTTGACGGGATAAACCTTGCCCTGGTAGCCATAGAGCTGAAGGCATTCAAGGATATTGAAAGCGCCCGGACCGGTTTTCCTCGAGACCCCCAGGATGGCCACGGATTGGGGTTCGAAGAATAACTTCATATGGTCAACGATATTCATTGCGAGTCTTCAAGACTCATGCTTACAGAATCGTACGGCAATCCCTAAATCCCCTCAGCCTCCCTTATTCAATGCGGAGATTCGGCCCCCAACCTCTAACCTCCAGCCTCTAACCTCCAACCTCTAACCTCCAACCTCCAACCTAATCCCTATACATCCCTTCAATCGCGTCCTTGAAAGCCTCGTTGATGTATTTCCGCTTGACCTTCATGGTGGGGGTCACTTCACCGTCTTCCACGAAGAGCTTCTTGGAAAGAATGGTGAACTTCTTCACCGTCTCCACGTTGGCCAGGGTTTTGTTCACCGCGTCCACTTCTTTCTGGATCACCTTATTGATCTCCGGGTGCTGGGTCAGGGTGGCGTAGGTTGTGTATTGGAACTTGTTATCCTGGGCGTATTTGACCACATTGTCCTCGTCGATGACGATGATGGCCACCAGATACTTGCGCCGGTCGCCGATGACCACGGCGTCGTTGATATAGGGGCTGAATTTGAGCTGGTTCTCGATATTCTGAGGGGCGATGTTCTTTCCGCCGGCGGTGATGATCAGGTCCTTCTTTCGGTCGGTTATCTTGAGAAAGCCTTCGGCGTCGAGCACCCCCACGTCCCCGGAATGCATCCATCCATCCGGCTCCAGGACTTCCGCCGTGGCTTGAGGATTCCTGAAATACCCCTTGAACACGTTCCCTCCCCGGAAACAGATCTCTCCATCTTCGGCGATCTTGACCTCAACGCCAGGCAGGGCCTGGCCCACCGTCCCGATCTTCACCCGGTCTCCCTGGTTGGCACAGGTAACCCCGGTGCCCTCGGTCATCCCGTAACCTTCCCGGAGGGGGATGCCGATGGCCTGGAAGAAGCGGAGTACATCGGGGGAGATGGGAGCCGCGCCGGAGAAGGCCAGACGGACGCGGTCGAAACCCAATCGCTCTTTCAGCTTGCGGAAGGTGGCGAAGTGGGCCACAGAATACGCCAATTGGAGCCAGCCCGGAACCGGTTGATGACTAGTGGTGAGGGCGGCGTATTTTTTCCCGGTCTTGAGGCTAGCCTGGAAGATGAGCCTCTTGAGCCAGGTGGCGTCCGACATCATGATCATGATTCCGGAAAAATATTTCTCCCAGACGCGGGGCACGCCGTAGGCCACGGTGGGGGAGACCTCTCTCATGTTGTCGGTCACCGTATCCGTGTTCTCGATGAAGTTGACGATGGCCCCATACCTGATGTTCATGAAAATGGTAAAGAGCTGCTCGAAAATGTGGCACAAGGGCAGGAAGGAGAGGAATTCATCCTGCGCTTCAATCGGGTTGCCCTCAGCCATGGCCTGGGCCATCCAGGTGATGTTCGTGTGAGTCAGCATGGCCCCTTTGGGCGGCCCCGTGGTGCCGGAGGTGTAAATCAAGCGGGCCAGGTCTTCCGATTTGACCGCCCTCCAGCGTTTTTCAAAGAGGTCGGGTTCCTTCCGGTCGAGTTCCTTACCGGGGGCCAGGAACTCGTCGAAGCTCGTCACCATGGGGTCCTTGAAGTGTTTCAAGCCTTTGAGGTCCCAGACGATGATCTTTTCCATGCGGGGAACGTTGGCCCGGAAGCGAAGGGCTTTATCCAGCTGCTCTTCGTTTTCCACAAAGTAAAAGCGGGACTCGGAATGATCTACCACATATTGACATTGCTCCCAGCTGTTGGTGGCGTAGACCCCGACGGTCGTCCCCCCAGCGTGCATGGTCCCCAAATCGATATAGACCCACTCGGGGGAGTTTTCCCCTATGACCGACACGCACTCCCCGGGCTTCAACCCCAGGGCGAGAAGGGCCATACACACTTCCCGTACCCTCTGGGCGTATTCTTTCCAGGAGACGTCGTGCCAGATGCCCAGCTTCTTGTAGCGCAAGGACACTCCGTCTCCGGACAACCGAACGCGGGAGTGGAACATTTCGGGAACGGTTTTCCCTTCGGCGACTAATACCGGCTGCATATCCTTCCTCCGACGTAAAAGTTCGTCCCTTTTTCCGATGGTTCTACCGTGAAAGTCTGGAATTCCTCCCCGATGGCTCAGTTCAAGGGTCCCTGAAATTTGCGTTCCTTGGGGTCGAAGGTGAGGGCAAAGCCGTCAAAGTCGATCTGGATAAATCCCTTCTCACCCAGAAGGGGCCGCTTTTCCTTGGGGAAGCGGTAATACTTCGTCACCCATTGGCCGGGAGAGACGGGATATCCCCTGGTTTCAAGGTCCCGGAACACCTGCGGCTCCAGGTAGGCGCGCACCGCTTTGACTTCCAGGATTTTGGAACTGGCACGTTCATTCTTTATTTTGACTTTGACCGAATTGACCCGCAGGGGGATTTTTTTGGAGCTGCCGCTGCCGTAGACCTGAACTTCGAGCAGGAAATGAAGGGGCCCCTCTTTGAAGGTCTTTTTTTCGATGATGGTGAAGGCCAAAAGGCCGGGGCTGAAAGCCATCTGGAAAATGAAAAATAAGGCCAAGAGAATGCAGATGGTTTTCAGGAGACGATGCATGGATTCCCCTCCTCGGAATCCGTCCGATGCGCATCGATTTGGTTCAGCCCGTTTTAGGGTGTAGACTCTCTTTTTCAAAATGCCCTTCCAGGAAGCGAATAACAGGAATTCCCTGGGAAAGTCAAGCAAATTTTAAAGCCATGGTACTGGATACTGGTTACTCGTTTCTCGTGATCGAATCAAGGACCCATCCTGAAACCAGCAACCAGTAACGAATAACCAACAACCCATTTTGGCTTCCGAGCGCACGGCCTCGTGGCCGTGCGCCCCTACTCCCCCCTAAACCAACTTAAGCGCACCTAAGTGCACTTAAGGCACTTGAGGCACTTTATTTCTCCTCATTCCCGTTTCGATACCTTAGCCCGGGTTGCTCGATGGTCACGATGGTATCCGGAGGAAGGTCGTGGGTGATCCAGGTGTTTCCACCAATGACCGACCTTGCCCCGATAACCACCGGTCCCAGGATGGTGGCGTTGGAGTAGATGGTGACATCCTCCTCCAGGGTCGGATGGCGTTTCCGCCCCCGGATGATGTTTCCTTCGCTGTCTTTGGGAAAACTCAGGGCCCCCAGGGTGACGCCCTGATAGATCTTGACCCGGTCCCCGATTTCTGTGGTCTCGCCGATCACTACGCCCGTGCCGTGATCGATGAAAAAGTTCCTTCCCATGATAGCTCCGGGATGGATGTCGATGCCGGTGATCGAATGGGCGTACTCGGTCATGATCCGGGGGAGAAGGGGGACCCCTTGGACGTGAAGCTCATGGGCAACCCGGTAGACGGTGATGGCCAGGATGCAGGGGTAGCTGAAGATGATTTCGTCCAGGCTCTTGGCTGCCGGGTCTCCATCATAAGCGGCCTGCACATCACCGGCCAGCACCTTGCGCAGCGGGGGGATCTTTTCGAGGAAGGCAAGGGCCTCCTGCTGGCCCCGGTCCAGGCAACGGGTGCAGAGGCTGTTGAGGCGCCGGCATTCATGCCGGATGGAGCGGGCGATCTGGGAAGCGAGATTCTCGAAGACTCGGTTTACCCCGCTGCCGATCTGATAGCTCAGGGAGTACGTGTCAATCTCCTGCTTACGGTAGTAGCCGGGGAAAAGGAGGTCTTTGAGGTTCTCGATGATTTCGGTGACCGATTCCTTGGAGGGGATCAAGGCCGAGTTGAAATGAGAGATCGACCGTTCCTCCTGGATGCTCCCGATGATTTTTTCAATCACCCGGGGAAGCTGGCTGCGGTATCCTTCGACAAAGTCGATCTCAATCTCGCATTGATCGCCGGTCAGGGAAATTTTTTTTTCGTCCATAACAGCGACTTCCTTCCTTGGGGAAGGTTCTCGATTCGGTGAAGGGTCCTGAGAACCTTCCCCGGGATTTACGGTTGAGACGACCCGGTCCTCCCCGGCCTTTTGACCCATTGGCGGGAGGCAAAAAGGATGAGGAAGAGGACTCCGGAGACCAGTACGATTGTCCCCGAAGGGGGCCAGTCGAGATAGAAGGCGGCGATCAGCCCCCCTGCAGCGGAGAGTCCGGCCAGAACGGCGGAGAGGGCCATGGCTCCCTTGAAATTGCGGGCCACCTGCAAAGCCCCGGCGGCGGGGATGACCAGAAGGGCGGAGATCAGAAGGATGCCCACGACTTTCATCCCCACGACCACGGTCACGGCGGTTAGAACGGCCATCAGGCTGTCGAGCCGCTCCACCCGGACCCCCGAGGCCCTGGCCGACTCCGAATCGAAGGTGAGGAAAAGAAACTCCTGGTAGAAAAATGCGAGCGTAGCCAGCACGGCAAGGGCCAGGAGGAACGCCACCCAGACTTCTCGCGGGTCGATGGCCAGGACGTTCCCGAAGAGATAACCGAAGAGGTCCAGGTTAAAGCCACCGGCCAGACTGACGAGAAAGATTCCCAAGGCCATCCCCAGGCTGCTGATGATCCCGATGGCCGTGTCTCCGTAAAGCCCGGCTCGCTCCTTCAATTTCAGGATTCCCAGGGCGGAGAGGATCGCAACTGCCAGGGCGACCGACAGGGGGGCCACATTGAGGAGAATCCCCAGGGCCACTCCCCCGAAGGTCACGTGGGCCAGGCCGTGGCCGATCATGGCGTCCCTGCGCAGGACAAGAAACACCCCCAGGATGGCGCAGGTTACGGAAACGCCCAACCCGGCCAGGAAAGCTCTTTGCATGAAGGCAAAAGAAAAGAGTTCTTCCATGGGAATGATTAATGGCGGTGGCAAACCAGATGGTGTTCGCCTTGAAGGAGCTGCTCGACGACGGAAGAATTGCAGAATTCCTCGTGGCTTCCGTGGAAAAAAAGGCGCTGGTTGAGACAGGCCACCTTGTTGATGTGTTTGGTGATCACCCCGATATCATGGGTGATGAGGATGATCGTTAGGCCCTCCTTTTGGTTGAGGCCGGCGAGCATATCGTAAAAGTGGGCCTGAGTCTCCGCGTCCACCCCGGCCGTCGGCTCGTCCAGGAAGAGGGCATTTGGACGGTTGACGATCGCCCGAGCGATGAACGCGCGCTGCTGCTGGCCACCGGAGAGTTCTCCGATGCGCCGGTCTTTCAGGTCCTTTATGTCCACCAAATCCAGGGCTCGATCGATGGAGGTTTCGTCTCGCCGGTTTAAGAACCGGGGGAAGCGCTTCCGGGAAAGCAGCCCCATGGCCACTACCTCCCGCACCGAAGCCGGAAAATAAGGGTCCTTGTGGGTGGCCTTCTGGGGGACGTAGCCGATTCGCTGCCACTGGGAAAAGCGACCCATCTCCTCCCCCATGAAAACCACCCGTCCCCGGGTGGGTTTCAGAATTCCCAGGATGATCCGGATCAAGGTGGTCTTTCCCGATCCGTTGGGTCCGATCAGGGCCAAAAAGTCACCCGGGAAAACGGCGAAAGAAACGTCCTGGACGACCTGCAGGCCGTTGTACCGGAAAGAGACATTCTCCACGGAAAGGAGCGGGTCTTTAGGGTTCACATTCCAATCCCTTTCGCAAATTTTCCAGGTTCTTCTCCATCAATTCCAGGAAGGTCACCTTCTTTTCGATCTGCTCCCGGGTCAGGTTGGCCCCCCCGTGAAGGACCAGGGTTTGAATTCCAGCTTCCTTGGCCAGAACCAGGGCCATCTTGGGGTTGACCAATTCTTCGAAGAAGATGAATTTCACCCCGTCATTCCGGGCGGCGTTGATGACCTCGGTCAGTTTCTTGGGAGTGGGTTCGGCGTTGGGGCTTACTCCGTAGAGAGCGAGCTGCTGCAATCCGTACCTTTTGGCCAGGTAGGCAAAGGCGGAATGACCGCCCAGGATGATGCGGCGATGACGACATCGGGCTAGGGAAGACTGGTACTTTTGGTCCAGAGCTTCCAGCCGTGACTGGTAGGCTCTCGCCCGGGTACGGTATTGGGAAGCGTTCCCCGGGTCCTTTTCGGTGTAAGCTGCGGCTATAGCATCGATGATTTTCAGGTCCAGGGAGAAGTCCAGCCAGACATGCGGGTCCAGCGCCTCATCCCGGGGGTGCTTTTGAGAATGGCCTCCCTCTTTGGGGTGATCGAAATCCCGAGCCTCCAGGAGTTGAACCCCCGCGCTGGCTTCCACCACCTTCGATTCTTTTCCCTTCAGGGCTTTGAGAAGGTCGTGGGCCCAGGGTTCCATGGCCGGGCCGATATAGATGAAAACATCCGCTTTATGGACCTTACCCAGGTCGCTGACCTTGGGCTCCCAGGCGTGGGCCTCGGCTCCGGGCGGAAGAAGGAGGTCGGCCTGGACCTTTTCGCCCCCTACGGCCTTGGAGAATTCCTGCAAAGGGAACAGGGTAGTTACCACCTTGATCTTCGCCCGGGCCTGGGCGAATGGGCAAGTCCAAAGATAGATGGACTGGAAGACAAAAAAGGCCCATCCCCATTGGAGGAGGAAAAGGCGGACATCCCTTCTTTTCATATGACCTTTAGGTTGGCCCCCGGGGCCCGGAATTTCTCAAAACGTGAAGGATTCCATGTTTTTATAATATCCTAGCGGTTTCCCGGGGGAGTTTCAAGGAAATTCAGCCGGTCAGAAGGGAAAAGCAAGGATTCTGGGCTCCTTTTCAAATTCAGGATGCGTTCCATTCTGGGAATGTAAGGCTTTCCCTCTTTTTAAGCATTGCAAACCCGTAGACAGAAAGGGCGGATTTCATTAAAATAATGATCGTCGTCTCTTGAGTGGATGTAGAATCTCAGGGGATATTTTTTTTCTGGGAGATGGATTTTTCGCGGGTCAGCCATGCCCTCTTGGTTGGAATCACTGGACGCGGCACTTTTCGGGCTCATCAATCGCGGCGGGCAGAACTCCTTCTTCGACTGGTTCATGCCCTTCATGACCGATCTGAAGAACTTTACCTACGTCCTCGTCCTGGTGGGGGCTCTGGTGTTGTGGCGGGAAAGAAAAGCAGGATTGGTCTTCCTGGTTTTTGTCGGACTTACCCTGGCCATCACCGATCCCTTTTCCAGTCTCGTTCTCAAGGAATGGATCGGGAGGATTCGCCCGTGCCAGGTTCTCCCCGGAGTTCGGCTTTTGACCGATTGCAATACCTCGTACTCTTTCCCTTCCTCCCACGCAGTGAACATATTTGCGGCGGCCTATTTCTTATCGCAGCCGTTCAAAAGGTTGGCCCCCCTTTTCTTCGGGATTGCGGCCATCGTGGCCTATTCCCGCATCTACATCGGAATCCATTACCCCCTGGATGTCATCGGAGGGGCGGCCATCGGTCTTCTCATCGCCTGGCCCATGCGTCGGGTGAAAGATGAGGTCTTGACCCGGCTCCATATATCGGCCGCCGAAAACACCAAATCCCGAGCACCGAAAACCGAATAAAAATACAGTTGGGACGCGGATGAACGCAGATCATCAGGATTTTTAAAAAAGTGGCTACTCGAAGAAAAGTGACATCAGGTCCTGGGTTCTTTTTTTGCGCCAATCTGCGAAAAAATGCATCCACACAAATTTAAGAAAGGGACAAAAAATGCGGAGCAACGCTGAGATTGTTGTCGAGGCCCTGGAAAAGGCGGGAACGAAATATATCTTCGGATATCCAGGGGGGCAGAATGCAAGGTTTATCGAAGCCATGCACGGTAG
>DASPRR010000374.1:0-3592 GCA_035624375.1 Thermodesulfobacteriota bacterium
CAAACCCGAGGAGTTTCTGAAACAACCCGTCTATTCGAGGGAGTATCCTCCGTTGAAGCCGTGAACGGGGGAGGAGATTGAGTCAGCACCCAAATCAGAGGAGGAGGATTGGGACCATGAAAAAAGCATTATTCAGTATTCTCTGGATGGCGGCGGCGGTGAGTTTGGTCATTTTGAATCCTTCGGTTTCACCGGCTCAGGGGAAGGGCCCGATCAAGATCGGGTACATTTCGCCTCTTTCGGGCATGATGGCGGCCAACGGAAAAGACATGCTGGGGGGGATTCAGCTCTATCTTGAAGAGATCGGGTACCAGGCCGCCGGCCGGAAGATCGAGTTCATTGTGGAGGACGACGAGGCGAACCCGGCGACCGGTCTGACCAAGACCCGAAAACTGGTAGAGAAGGACGGGGTTCACCTCATGACCGGGGGACTCATGGCTTCGACGGCCTACGCCCTTGCGCCCTACATCGACTCCAAAGAGATCCCCATGACCTACCCGATCATGTCGGCGGATGATATTACCCAAAGAAAAATTCCCAAATGGATCGTCAGGACGGGGTGGTCTAGCAGCCAGCCCCATCAGCCTTTCGGCGAGTACGCATATAATGTTCTCAAATTCAAGAAGATCGCCGTAGTCGCCTATGATTTCGCCTTCGGCTGGGAGTGCGTGGGGGGGTTCCATAAGGCATTTGAGGATGCCGGGGGCCGCATCATTCAGAAGATCTGGGTTCCTTTGACCGCCCAGGACATGAGCCCCTATCTCTCCCAGATTTCCAAGGACGCCGATGCCGTTTTCGCGGTCTTTTCCGGCCGGCAGGCGATGCAGTTCATCAAGCAGTATCAGGAGTTCGGCCTAAAAGGGAAGATTCCTCTCATCGGCGGAGGAACGACCACGGACGAACATGCCCTCCCCTCCATGGGTGACGAAGCCATCGGAGTCATTACCCCGCTGCACTACAGCGAGGCCTTGGACAACCCGGCCAACAGGAAATTTGTCAAAGCCTTTCGAGAGAAGGCCAAAAAGGCCGCATCTTATTATTCCGAAGGGACCTATACCGGAGCCCGATGGATTGTGGAGGCGATCAAAGCTATCAATGGGGACGTCGAAAATCGCGGGAAGCTCCTGGAGGCTTTGAAAAAGGTGGAGCTCAAGGACGTTCCCCGGGGGCCCATGAAATTAGACAGCTACGGAAATCCGGTTCAGAATATCTATATCCGGAAGGTAGAAAGAGTGGGGGGAGAGCTTCAGAACACGGTGATTCAAACCTATCCGGAGGTGTCCCAGTTCTGGAAATACAAACCGGAGGAATTTCTCAAACAGCCGGTCTATTCCCGGGAATATCCTCCTTTGAAACCTTAAGCGGCCATAGCCGGGTAGAGAACGGCATAGCTTTCCGTACCGCTTGTAGGGGCGATTCTCGTAGAGTCGAGTCTCCGACATGAATCGCCCCTACGAAGGAAGAAAAATCTTGAGCGAATTTCTACTGGTCCAAACCCTGAACGGGATTTCTTTCGGGGCCCTTCTTTTCCTGCTGGCCAGCGGGCTATCCCTCATCTACGGGGTGATGAAGATCGTGAACATCGCCCACGGGTCCTATTTCATGCTGGGCGCCTACGTGGGGCTTTCGGTCATCCTGCGGACCAAAAGCTTTATCCTAGGAGCCCTGGCCGGAGGCCTGGCCGTCGGAGCGCTCGGTCTAGTCATGGAGCGCGGGTTCTTGAGAAAGTTTCCCCTACAGGCCCTTCCCCAAATGATGATCACCCTGGGGTTTGCCCTGCTCTTCCGCGATTTGGCCCTCCTGATCTGGGGGGGCGATCCCTATACCCTTCCCTGCCCGGAATTCCTGAAAGGGTCGACCCAAATCTACAAAGTCGTGTTTCCCGTCTACCGCCTTTTCGTCATCGGGGTGGCTGCCGCGGTTGCGGTTTCCCTTTGGCTCTTCAATGATAAGACATTGGTGGGGGCCAAATTGCGGGCGGCGGTGGATGATCATGAAATGGCGGGAGGGGTGGGCCTCAACGTTCCCTTGATTTCGGGGTGCATGTTCGGTTTGGGAGCTTTTCTGGCCGCCTTCGGAGGGGTCATGGGGGGCCCTATCTTCGGAGTGTATCCTGGCCTGGATTTTGAGCTCCTCTCTCTGGCTTTCGTCGTTGTGATTGTGGGCGGAAGAGGAAGCTTGAAGGGGTCTGCCGTGGGTAGTATCCTGGTTGGTTTGGTTGACAACTTCGGAAAGGCGCTGGTCCCGGAACTCTCCTATTTCACCCTCTTCGCCCCCATGGCGATCGTGGTGGCCATCAAGCCCACCGGGCTCTTCGGGAAGGAGTAGGACACCAATTCGGTAGCTTGAAATAATGGCTTTTCATCGGAGTTCATGGATGAAATTCCAATTACCAAATCCCAAATTCCAAATAATATCCAAGCTCCAATTGACGAACCCTTTTGAATTTTGGTCATTTTGACTTTGGATATTATTTGAGATTTGGTGCTTGGCGTTTGGTGCTTGAAAATTCGTGAAGATCTTTCCAAGGTCAGAATAAGCACAGAAAATGAAAAACCTCTGGGCAACGAAAGCTAAAATCGCCGGCCTCCTCCTGGCGTTCCTTGTCCTGGCGGTCCTGCCCCCATTTTACAGCTCCTACTGGGTCACCCTCTTCACCCAGATGCTGATTTTTGCCATCCTGGCCATGAGCCTGGATGTCCTCCTGGGATACACAGGTTTGTCATCCTTCGGCCACGCGGCTTTTTTCGGAGCGGGAGCTTACGCGGTGGCCATTCTCTCCACCCGCTACAAGATGGGTTTCCTGGTCTGCTTCCTCAGCGGGATTGCTCTGTCCACGGGGATCAGCTCGATCTTCGGTCTCCTGGTCGCCCACGCCACCGGGGTGTATTTTCTGATCATCACCTTAGCCCTGGGAATGACCCTCTGGGGTCTGGCCTTTCGCTGGGTCAACATGACCGGAGGAGACAACGGGATCTCCGGAATCGGGCGACCCGATATTGGATTGCCCCTCTCGTTGAAGGATCCCCTCACCTTCTATTACGTCATCTTCGTTTTCTTCCTGATCGGCCTGATCCTGATGGCCATTCTGGTCCGCTCCCCTTTCGGCCACAGCCTGAAGGGGGTTCGCGAGAGCGAGTCCCGCATGCGGGTCCTGGGGTATCACACCTGGCTGCATAAATACTTGAGTTATATTTGTTCGGCAACCTTCGGGGGCTTCGCGGGGGTCCTGTGGGCCTATTTCAACGGGTTCACGAGTCCTTACGACATGGACTTGACCGCCTCGATCGAAATCATTCTGATGGTCATCTTGGGGGGCCCGGGAACCTTAATCGGCCCTGCTCTGGGGGCGGGGATTATCGTATTCCTTAAGAACTTTATCAGCGCCTACACCCAGCGCTGGCTCCTCATTCTGGGGACCATCTATATCCTCACCATTCTCTACGCTCCCCAGGGGTTGGTGAACTTCATCAAAGAATATCTGAAACGGGGTCAAAAGGAAGCGAGGGAGACGAAGGATGATTGGAGAAATGGAACGTCAGTAGTATGAAGGAAGAGGTTGAGTAGATGGGATCAAAAGAAGGCACGGGGG
>DASPRR010000376.1:0-2319 GCA_035624375.1 Thermodesulfobacteriota bacterium
TAACCTCTTTGATCGCCTCATACTGGGGGATGTTCACGTTTCCCCATCCCAGCGCCTGAATGACGAGGCCCTTGGCCCCCGCCGCCACCGCGGCTCGAATGAGCGTCCCATCGGCTCCTCCGTAAGCGGGAATAATTTCTACGTAGGGGAGCTTTTCCATCTTGATGGGGATATGTTGGCGCCGGAGAGGAGACCGGTAGAAGATGATCCGGTCTGCGTCGGCGATCCCCAGAAATCCGTAATCCCCTGACTTGAAAGTCTCCACATCGGAGGTGTGGGTTTTGGTGACCTCGCGGGCCGCATTGATCTGGTTGTTCAGCACGATCATGGCCCCTTTGGCCTTAGCATCGGGGGATACGCAGATACGGGCGGCATTGTATAAGTTCCGGGGACCATCAAAATCCTTTTCCGAGGCGTTTCGCTGGGCGCCGATGAGGACAATCGGCTTTTCACTGGCCACCGTGAGGTCTAGGAAGTAAGCGGTCTCTTCCAGGGTGTCCGTACCGTGGGAAACGATGACTCCGGCCACCTCGGGTCGGGACAAAGCCTCGGCTACAGCCTTTTGCAGCTCAATCCACCGGGGCGGGTCCATGTAGCCCGAAGGGACATTGGAGATGTTCTGGACCTCCATTTTGGCCACCTGGGCAATTTCCGGGACGGTGGAAATCAGGTCTTCCCCCGTGATGGCTGGAACCGGGGCTTTCTTAACCGGATCGATTTTCATGGCAATGGTCCCCCCAGTGGCAATGAGTTTGACCACCGGGAGTTGCGCTTGCACGCTCATGGGGAGAAGAAGCAACGCGATGCAGCCAGCAACAATCAACAGATGGAATTTTTGGGTCCGCAGACTATTCATACTCTCTCCTTTCCTTTTTGGTGTTTTGGGATGCTCAGCGGGTTCTCCAACCCTGCCGAGGAAAATTGATAAGGAGCTTTGAACCATCGACTTTCGCAGGCATGGACCATTCCGCGAGGTTGACCTTGATTCCAGCATTCCTGACTTGCCGGAAATTACTCCGATCAGCCCCTTTGACCGCCAAGAGATGGATTATGTTCCGCCCCAATTTTATTATATTGAAGGGATAAGAAAATAGGGTAAAGACTGTATTTTTTGACCGGAAACGCTTTATATTCAAACAATTTGATATGATTATAGCCATGATTTTCTTTTGATATTTCTGTAGGGCGTGATCCCTGATGACGCCTTTCCGCGATGCGTTCGGCGAACGCACCCTATATTCTTTCTTTGTATTCCTATTTATCGCGTTAGGATCAGCTGCCGCTAAGCGAGTGTCGAGCGATTCGACCCCTGATTTACCGCATGATGGTCACGGCTCAAAAAGTAATTGGCCCAGGATGAAGTTCCGGTCAGGCCCCAGTTACGGGGGGGAATGTATCCATCCATCATGGATTCTTCCTCCGCATAGGCCTTCAGGCGCTGGTAGGCGCGGACGTAGATGCACTTCTTCTTGCCAGGAAACACCTCACACCACCCTTCCCTGGACCCGCCGCATTGTCCATTCAAAAGGAATTTGGCGCATTGGGATTGGGGGCAAAGAAATGCCAGTTCGGAGAGGGTACAATCCCCGCACCGCTGGCAGCGGGAAGAGGCAAACTTGATCCAGTACTCCATCTCGGTAAACGGGATTTCAAGGCGGCTTCCGTCAAGGTTGCGGAAGAACCAGCAGGCCGTTTTGAAGAGCGGAGCGCCCGATAAAAAAATAAAGTGATGGACGAAACGCATCATCCGGTACCCCCATTTTTTGCGGGGGTGGATGCGCTTGAAGTTGGGCATATCTCTGTTGAGGCCGGTCTTTGAATCCTCCATGAAGAGATAGAAGCCGTTTTCCTGGGGAAAGGAAAATTCCCGGACCCAATCCTGCCAGTTGGCGGAAAATTCTTTTGATTTTCCAATAACCCATTCCACGTCTTCGTATTTAATATTGGGTCCCCCGATATGGACCCCCTGGTACCCGATCCCCTTTAGAACGGCAATCAGCTTGGCCGCCCGGGTAAGACGGGCGGTTTTTCCTTTGTCCGGAGCCTTGGATTCTTGTTCGATAATCCGATACAAAGTATCGGTCACCACGCATCCCGGTACATCTCCCTTGTTCATCACTCTGGCCACCGGCCGATTTAAGACATACACATTTCCGATGATGGGGACCTGGATGCCCTGCTGACGCATGAACCGCAGTGCTTCTTCAAACTTCCGGGCATCGAATCCAACCTGGGTGATGACGAAATCCGCCCCCGCTTTTGCCTTCTTATACAGCTTGAAATATTGGGCCAGGACCTCTGCTTCCTGCATCTTGAAGG
>DASPRR010000381.1:0-2435 GCA_035624375.1 Thermodesulfobacteriota bacterium
CGAGGTCGACGGCCGTTTTCCCAACCATCATCCCGACCCCACCATCCCGGAATACATGCAAGCCCTGATCGCCAAAGTGAAAGAAACCGGGGCGGAAGTCGGAATCGGGTACGACGGCGACGCCGATCGGATCGGCGCCGTGGACCATTTAGGAAACATCATCTGGGGAGACCAGCTGATGATTCTCTTCTCCCGGCAGGTCCTGAGGAACCATCCCGGAGCTACGATTGTCTCCGAAGTGAAATGCTCCCAAAACCTGTATGACGACATTACCAGGAATGGCGGTCGGGGCATCATGGGACGAGCCGGTCACTCCCTCCTCAAGAAGCAGATGAAGGAGGAAAAGGCGCTTCTTGGGGGAGAGATGAGCGGACACATCTTTTTCGCGGACCGTTATTTCGGTTACGACGATGCCATCTACGCTTCCTGCCGGCTCCTCGAGATTATTTCCCAGGCCGAAAGGCGGATTCCCGACCTTCTCAGCGATGTCCCGAAAACCTACAGCACCCCCGAGATCCGGGTGGATTGTCCGGATGACAAAAAATTCTCGATCGCTGAAAAGGTCAAAGAATCTTTCCGTAAGGAATACCCCGTCGTGGATATAGATGGGGTGCGGGTCCTCTTTCCGGACGGCTGGGGGCTGGTCCGGGCTTCCAACACCCAGCCTGTCCTGGTGCTGCGCTTCGAAGCGCGAACCCTGAAGCGGCTGGAGGAGATCTGCGCGCTGGTGGAGAAGAAAGTGGTAGAACTCTCAAAAGAATAAAAAGCCATAGAGCAAAGCGCATACCCAATAGCCCGAAAAGCAGAACCATTTGATAGCCCGACATCCGAATCCCGCCACACGGTTCGCAGGCAATAATTCTGGGGAGTCTTTCGTTCTAACACGACGATCTATCCGCCATGTCCGTTTGGATTTCGGACTGGAATAAGCTCATATGAATAAACCCGACCTATATGCGGTCATCATGGCCGGCGGCGGCGGGACCCGTTTCTGGCCCTGGAGCCGGCAGATGCGGCCCAAGCAGGTCCTTCCCATCCTTTCTGCCAGGACCATGATCCGGGAAACGGTAGACCGGGTCCAGCCCCTGGTTCCCCGGGAACGGATTCTTATCGTTACCTCCCGTTCCCAGGCCCGGCAGCTTCACCGCGAAGTGGACCGCATTCCCCCAGAAAACCTTCTCCTCGAGCCGGAGGGAAAGAACACAGCCCCTTGTCTCGGCCTGGCGGCGGTGCACGTCCAGAGGAAGAATCCCGAAGCGGTACTTATTGTTCTGCCGGCGGATCACTACATCGGAGCCCCCGAAAAATTCCTGCGTACCCTGCGAAGGGCGGCCGAATTTGCCTCCCGCCAAAACTATCTCATCACTCTGGGAATCACCCCGACCGGGCCGGAGACGGGATACGGATATATCCAGAAAGGGCCGGTCCTCGGTCGGGTCAAGGAAACGGAGGTGTTCAGAGCCAAGGCCTTTCGGGAAAAGCCGGCCCTGCAGAAAGCCCAGGACTACCTGCGTCGGGGAGATTTCCTCTGGAACAGCGGCATGTTCATCTGGAGGGTAGGGGTATTCTTAAAGGCCCTGGAAAAATATCTCCCCCGGCTTTACGGGGATATGCAGGAGCTGAAATCCTCCATTGGAAAAAGGGGGGAGCGGAGGGTCCTGGAGAAGGTGTATTCCCAGTGCCCTTCCATTTCCGTCGACTATGGGGTTCTGGAGAAAGCACCGAATGTGGCCTTGATCGAAGCCCGGTTCGGCTGGAACGATGTGGGAAGCTGGGCTGTTCTGTGGAACCTCTGGCCCAAAGACCCCGCAGGAAACGTTTGTATCCAGGGGGGGGAGAGGGGGGAGAGTAAGGTCCTCGTCCTCGATAGCTCGGGCTGTTTAGTCCGTGGCGAAAAGAGCTTCATTGCGGTTCTCGGACTCAAAGATACCCTAGTGGTGGAAGCGGGCGATGCAATCCTGGTCTGTCCCCGAAGCCGGTCCCAGGACGTCCGCCGCGTCCTCCAGGAGCTCAAGGAGAGAGGCTGGCAGAAATACCTATAACTCCAGATGGGTCTAGTGCAAAGCCCATAATACATAGCGTGAAAGACGAAAATTCAAGTAGAAGATCGGTTTTTTCCTGCTGTGCTCTCCGTGCTGGGCAGCTTGCAAAGCTTGGATTTCGAATTTTTTGACTTTCCAAATTGAGGCGCTTAAGCACATTTAAGTATACTTAAGGCACTTTTCATGTTAATCATCCCGGCCATCGACATTCGCGGAGGAAAATGCGTCCGCCTCTTCCAGGGCGACTATCGAAAAGAGACCGTGTACGGGGAAGACCCCGGGGCCATGGCCGAGAAATGGGTTTCTCAGGGCGCCCGGTTCCTTCATCTGATCGACCTGGACGGCGCCCGGGAAGGAGTTCCCCAAAACCGAATTACGATCCAAGCCATCGCC
>DASPRR010000289.1:0-10614 GCA_035624375.1 Thermodesulfobacteriota bacterium
AGACGGCTTACCTTAGGACTCGATTGAATCTGATTTCCTCAAGGTATGATTATTATATTGGATATGCCCGAGTGCTGATGGCCACCGGAAAGCTGACCGACGTGACCCCCTTCAATTCATAAATTCCCAACGGGAGGCAGATGAACGCGGGTTTTCAGGATATAGAATAAATGAAAGGACTTGGTTTCGACTCTTATTCTTTCTCTGCGCTGGTCTGCTTTAATCTGCCTCCCGATCATTTGAGGATGCAAATGAAAAAGAAAATTGTCCTCCTCTGCATTGTTGCGCTTCTGGCCGGCTCTTCTTCCTGCGGCAAGAAGGAAGAGAAAGCGGCGGAGAAGGTAGCCGCCGTGACCGGGTTGAAAGTGGAAACCGTGAAGGCTTTCCCCCAGGAAGATTTTTATGAAGCTGCGGCAACCGTTCGGTCCAAAACCACATCCGTCCTCTCCTCCCGGATCATGGGATATATTGTGGCCATTCATGTGCGGGAGGGAGACCGGGTCCGCGCCGGGCAGCTACTGGTGGAGATCGAAAACCGGGAAGCTGCCGCCCAGTTGCGAAAGGCCCAGGCCGGACTCCGAGAGGCCCAGGAGATGCTCCAGGAGACGGAGCGGATGATTCAGGCCAACGAATCGGCCAAGACCGCAGCAGAAGCGGAGCAATCCCTTGCGGCTTCGACCTTCAACCGCTACCAGGCGCTGCTGGAGCGAAAATCCGTAAGTCAGCAGGAGTTTGACGAAATTCAAGCCCGTTACCGAGGGAAAACAGCAGAGGTCGAGAGGATCAAGGAAATGCTGCGATCCATGCAGGCCAAGAAGGAGCAGGTGCTGGCCCGAATCGATCAGGCCAATGCGGAGATATCCCAGGCCCAGGTCTACTTCGATTACGGCCGGATTCAGTCTCCCCTCCAAGGGATCGTAACCCAGAAGCAGGCCGAAGTGGGAGTGCTGGCCGCCCCGGGAGTGCCCCTTCTGACCCTAGAAGACGATGCCCGCTATCGCCTGGAAGCAACGGTGGAAGAATCCAAGCTCGGAAAGATTCGTTTGGGAGATTCGGTCCGGGTCATTATTGATGCCCTGGGGGATCAGGAAATGACAGGCCGGGTGGGGGAGGTCCAGCCCATCGCGGACCCGGCCAGCAGGAGCTCCGTGGTGAAGATCGACCTCCCGGAGAGCATGATCAAAAAGGCGCCCGGGAGAATTCTCCGGTCCGGACTGTACGGCAAAGCCCGGTTTGCAGTGGGAAAGAAGGAAATCATCACCATCCCGCATAAGGCAATCTTCCAGAGAGGTCAACTGCTGCAGGTATTTGTGGTCGATCCTTCCCAGACGGCCCGGCTGAGGCTGATCAAGACGGGAAAGATTTATGGGGAGCGGATTGAAGTCCTTTCCGGGCTGGGGGAGGGGGAAAAGATCATCGTGCAGGGCTTGGAACGGGTGAATGAGGGGAATCGGATCGAGTAGGGGCGACCCGGCGGGTCGCCCCTGCGAACTACGCAATGCTTTTTGAGACCCAAAGAGGAAACTACGTTCAATGACAAGGCAAAACCTGGGCTTAGCCGGTAGATTGGCCCATTCCTTCATCGACTCCAAGCTGACTCCTCTCATCGTGGCCGCTTCGATTCTTTTGGGCATCGGGGCCGTTCTGCTGCTCCCCCGGGAAGAAGAACCCCAAATCATCGTGCCCATGATCGACATCTTCGTCCAGATGCCCGGCGCTTCGGCCAAAGAAGTCGAGGAACGGGTGACCAAACCCATGGAGAAACTCCTCTGGGAAATACCCGGGGTGGAGTACATCTATTCCACCTCATCGCCCGGGCAATCCCTGGCCATCGTCCGTTTCTACGTGGGCGAGGACGAAGAGAAGTCCATCGTCCGCCTCAACCAGAAAATGTTCGCCAACTTCGACCTCATTCCCCCCGGGGCCAACCCTCCCCTGATCAAACCCCGCTCCATCGATGATGTTTCCATCCTGGCCCTGACTCTCTGGAGCGAGACCCAGAGCCCCTTCATGCTCCGGCGGATTGCCGCCCAGATTCACGATCAAATCAAGGAGGTGCCGGAGGTCTCCGAAGTGAAGATCATCGGCGGCCAGCGGAGGCAGGTCCGGGTGATCCTTGACGAGAATCGAATGTCAGCCTATCGTCTCGCCCCGGCGTCGATCCTTCCGGTCCTCGCTCAGGCCAACCAACAGCTCCAGTCGGGGAGCTTCTCTTCCGGGAACCGGGAATTTCTGGTGGAAAGCGGGGGCTTCCTGACCAACGCCGACGAAGTGGCCCGGGTAGTCGTAGGGGTCCACCAGAACCGGCCCGTTTACCTGCGGGATGTGGCGCGCATTGAAGACGGCCCCGAAGAGCCAACGGATTACGTCCTCTTCGGGATCGGACCGTCCGCTTCTCTGAAGAATATCCAGACCCCTTCTCCCTGGGTCAAGAGCGCGGTTACGATTTCAGTGGCCAAGAGGAAAGGGACCAATGCCATCCAGATCGCCGAGCAGGTCATTCACAAGGTGGATCATTTGAAAGGCCTACTGATCCCGGGGGATGTTCAGCTCACGGTAACGCGCAATTACGGGGAAACCGCTAAAGAGAAGTCCGACGAGCTCCTCCTCCATATGATGATCGCCATCTTTTCGGTGGCGGTTCTGATCTGGCTGGCCATCGGGTTTCGGGAAGCAGGCATCGTGGGTATTGCCATTCCTGTGACCCTGGCCCTGACCCTCACCGTCTTCTATCTTTACGGGTATACCTTGAACCGGATCACCCTTTTTGCCCTCATCTTCTCCATCGGAATTCTGGTGGATGACGCCATCGTGGTGGTGGAGAACATCGTTCGGCATTACCACCTCCCCGAGAACCGGGGAAGGTCCATTCTGGAAGTGGCCGTGGAGGCCGTGGATGAGGTGGGAAATCCCACCATCCTGGCCACCTTTGCGGTCATCGCGGCCATTGTACCCATGGCCTTCGTGCGGGGTCTCATGGGACCCTACATGCGGCCCATTCCGGTGGGTGCCTCGGCGGCCATGATCTTCTCCCTCATGGTGGCCTTCATCGTAACTCCCTGGGCAAGCCTGCGGCTTCTCCGCCGGGAAAAGAGGGGAGATCATGGAGAGGAGAGCTGGACAACCCGGCTCTACCGGAGAGCCATGACTCCTCTTATCCAAAAACCCCTGTACCGCTATGGTTTCCTCATGCTGGTTGTCCTGCTTCTTCTGGGGGCCATGTCCCTATTGGCGGTCAAGTTTGTGCACGTGAAGATGCTACCCTTCGATAACAAGAGCGAGTTTCAAGTTATTGTGGATATGCCCGAGGGAACGACCCTGGAAGAGACCGCAGCTATGACCCGGGAGATCGGGGAAGTCATCCGCAAGGTTCCCGAAGTAACCGACTACCAGATGTATATCGGCACGGCTTCGCCATACAACTTCAACGGACTGGTGCGCCACTATTTTCTCCGTCGGGGCCCGAACGTGGCCGACATTCAGGTCAACCTGGCTCCCAAGGGGCAGAGAAAGGCCCAGAGTCACGACATCGCCAAGCGCGTCCGTCCCCTGATCGACCCCATAGCCGCCAGATATCAATCGAGAATCAAGGTGGCCGAAGTTCCGCCGGGTCCGCCGGTTCTGCAGACCCTGGTGGCCGAGGTGTATGGTCCGGATTACTCCCGTCAGATTGAGGTGGCACGCCAGGTCCGCGGCATCCTGGAGAAGACCGAGGGGGTTGTGGACGTGGACTGGTACGTGGAGGACGACCAGACCCGATACCGATTCGTGGTGGACAAGGAGAAAGCCGCGCTGGACGGGGTCTCGGCCGAGCAGGTGGCCGTGACCCTACGTCTGGCCATGTCGGGGATGGAGGCAGGCCTCCTCCACCAAGCGAGGGAGAAGGAAGATGTTCCCATTGTGCTCCGGTTGCCCCGGGAGGAGCGGTCAAGGGTGGAAAACCTCCAAGCTATCCGGGTGATGGGAAAGCAGGGGAACCTCATCCCTCTGGGGGAAATCGTCCGGGTGGAGAAGGACCTGGGGGAGAAATCCATCTATCACAAGAACCTCATGCCGGTGGTATATGTGACCGCCGACGTGGCCGGAGTTGAGGAGAGCCCGGTTTACGCCATTCTAAAGATCAACCAGGCCCTGGATGAGATGAAACTGCCCGAAGGATATCACTTGGAGAGGTACGTGGCCCGGCAGCCTTTCACCACGGAAAAGCTGTCCATGAAGTGGGATGGAGAATGGCACATCACTTATGAGGTCTTCCGCGACCTCGGCCTGGCCTTTGCCGCGGTCCTGGTGTTAATTTACATTCTGGTGGTAGGGTGGTTCCAGTCCTTCAAAACCCCCATCGCCATCATGGCCGCCATTCCCTTCTCCCTGGTGGGAATCCTGCCGGCCCATGGCCTGCTGGGAGCCTTCTTCACCGCCACTTCCATGATCGGTTTCATCGCTGGCGCAGGGATCGTGGTGCGCAACTCCATCATCCTGGTGGACTTTATCGAACTGCGCCTGAAGCAGGGCATGGACCTGGCCGAGGCGGTCATCGACGCCGGGGCCGTGCGGTTTCGTCCCATGATGCTCACCGCAGCCGCAGTGATCGTAGGGGCTTCAGTGATCCTGTTCGACCCGATCTTTCAGGGCCTGGCCATTTCGCTCATGGCCGGAGAAGTAGCTTCATTGTTCTTGTCGCGGATGACCGTGCCCATCCTGTATTACCTGAGTGAGCAACGGAGATACAGGAAGAAGTTGGAAGGGTTCAGAGAGTAATCCTGCGTGCTGAGAAAAAACATCCAATTTTTTGGAGGCATAGACGAACGCAGGTTTATTATAATCTTGACCGCAAAAGGAATTCTTATGGGCGCAAGGATGAACAAAACGGATAGAAGTGGCCGGTACTTATCGCCTTGGCCAGAAATGTGCTATGAAGGAAAGCCCAAGCTCTGGTTTTGAACGGCTGAGTTCCCCTCTTCCATGGTTTTTACGGGGCAGCTGACATTCCTCCTGGAAAAAATCTACCACCGCCTATTGAGCAGCAAGACCGCTTTTGCCATTCAACGGCATCTCCATTGGAGCGCGATTACCACGGTAATATTGCCGATTCGCGTAAAACTGTAAAAAGTCCATTAAAATACAGTCTTTTACCCCCCTAAATACAGTCCCTACCCTATTTTAGCCCTCTTTTCTTTCCCCTTAGAATTTTAAAGAGGGTTTAAAAAAGGGATTCTCTAAGGAATGAACATGCAAAATGCTTGATTGAGGCCTTCTCCGCGGTCGAGTGTCAAAATTGGAATTCTAAAGCCCCATCCGAAACTACCTGCCTTGTTCTGAGCTGCGGGCGACCATAGTCGGAAAATAGGCCTTAATCTTTTTCCTGTCCGGAAGGCCTCAAGAATTCAGGAGCATTCAAATCAAGCATAATTAACTATCAGGAGGGAATTTCCATGAAAAAGACTTTGTCAATCGATCTGATTACCAGAAAAAGGATGGACCGTTTCCACCTATCCTCGCCCTTTCTTTATCGTTCGCTATGGCTTTTGGCTGTTTTAGTATGGGGGGGAATGTTAGCCCTATCTCCGGCAGCTCATACCGAGGCAGCGGAGAAGGCGGGGTCGCCCGCTGATTTCAGCATGGCCATTATCCAAGTGGCCAAACAGAACATCCCTGCAGTGGTGCATATAGAAGTGACCGAACGGCAAGAAGTGGTCAATCCTTATTTGCCTTTCGAGAACGATCCATTCTTCCGCCACTTTTTTGGCACACCCAAGATGCCCCGAAAATTCCAGAGGGAAGTAAAGGGGCTGGGGTCGGGAATGATCATAGATGCCCAGGGTCATATCCTAACCAACCACCATGTGGCGGGAGGCGCAACCAAACTCGAGGTGCTGCTTTCTAATGGCGCGCGATACCCGGCCAAGTTGGTGGGGACCGATCCCAAGACAGACCTGGCCGTGATCCATATCGCCGCCAAAGACCCCCTTCCCTATGTGACTTTCGGCGACTCAGACAGGGTGGAAGTGGGGCAATGGGTGGTCGCGATCGGACATCCCCGGGGTTTGGATCAAAGTGTCACCCAGGGGATCATCAGCGCCAAACATCGCCAGGGCATTACCGACCCCACCGGCTACCAGGATTTTCTCCAGACCGATGCGGCCATCAACCCGGGCAACAGCGGGGGACCTCTTCTAAACCTTAAGGGGGAAGTGATCGGGGTCAACGCGGCGATCGCTTCGGAGTCGGGGGGCTTTGAAGGCATCGGCTTTACCATTCCCAGTAATATGGCCCTCTTCGTCTCCCGAGCCCTGATTGCCCATGGCAAAGTAGTGCGGGGATGGTTGGGGGTTAGCCTGCAGGAGCTGTCTCCAGAGGTAGCCCGGACTTTGCACATCGGAGTTACGAAAGGAGCTCTGGTGGCCGAGGTGGTCAAAGGAGGGCCTGCGGATAAGGCTGGCATCAAAAAAAATGATGTGGTGATGGAGTACCGGGGGAAAGAGATTCCAGAGGTAAGTGCTTTGCGGAATGAAGTAGCATCCACGCCCGTGGGTGAGGAGGTAAAGATCGTTATCCTGCGTGGCGGGCAAAAAGAGGAAATGTTGGTCAAGATAGGAAATTTAGAGGACGCGACCAAGTTTCTGGCCGTGGCCGTGAAGGAGCATCTGGGTGCGGAAGTAAGGCCCTTGAACTCCCAGGAAGTTGAAAAGTATGGTTTGAAGGCCAACGAAGGGGTGGCGATCAACTGGCTGGAGGCCAAAGGTCCCCTCCAGAAAGCCGGTTTTGAGATCGGGGATGCGATTTTGGGAATCGACGATCAACCTGTTCAGGGGATGGACAGTTTTGTCCAAATGGTAAGCTCCTTAAAACCCAAACAAAAAATATCCATAGTGGCCCTCGACCACCGGACGGGCAATCAGGGAGTGATCGAGCTAGTGGTACGATAAAGTAAGAAGCAAGCCCTTCAGGAATGGAGCTGGAAGGTCTGAGGGGCACTTATGGACATTGGGCGATTTTGGTGGGAACCTTCCTGGAAGGAGAAACCATCTTGATCCTGGGACGCTTTGCCACCTCCCGGGGAAAAGTGGCTTTGCCCTCCGTGGCGAGGGACTTCTACCGGAAGGTACAATTTTGAAGGGGAGAATGGGAGGCTTGCCGGCGCAACGCGGGACAGATTGAAAGCATCTAAAAGGTGAGATTATTTATGTTGAATATGGAATCCGATAAATTGGGAGATGCTCTGAGCGGATGGCGGCTAATTTTTCGGGCCTTGGGCCACAGGAATTACCGCTTTTTTTCGGTTCGCCTGCCTTTGGCGGTGTGGATTAAGGATGGCATTGACAGTGTGGCTGAAATGGTGGCTGGGCCTTGCAGGATTCCGGACGGGTCAAGCTGGCGGGGAAGAAGACCTTTATGAAGGGAGCCCCCCGGCGTTTCTTCGGGGGGTTTTGGGAATTATGGAAGGAAGATTTGGGCAGTGAAAATCGGTACCAAGCTCACCCTTTATCTTTCGGTCATCATCGTCCTTGTCCTTTGTGGATTCGGGTACCTCGATATTCTTTCCCGTCGGGACATCCTGATCAGAAAGATGAAAGCCGAAGTGAGGAGCGCCGGCCGGACCCTCAAGGTCTCGCTGGAGGAAATATCGCCACCGGAGAAAAGGGAGTATATTCAAGGCTTAATCGGTGCTATGGGGGAGTATGAAAGAAATCTTGGTGTCGTGATCTATTACGCAAGGGGAAATCTCGTCTTTCATTCTCCTTCGTTGAGAGGGAAAATCGAACCCTATTTGGACCTGACCAGAAGGTCCATGGAGAAAAATGCCCCTCAGGAGGAATTCGAGACCTATGGAAAGGTTCCCGTATTCGTCTACACCTTTCCTTTGGAAGATCGAGAAGGAAAGACTATCGGGGGTGCTTCGATTCTTCAGGAAACTTCTTCCATGGAAAAGGAGATTGAGCAAACCAAATGGAGCATTTTTATCATGATCTCCGTGCTCATTCTGGGTACGGTCACCCTGGTCCTTTTGGGCACAAGGAAATGGATTAATCAGCCCATCTCCAATCTGATGGAAGGAATTCAGAATTTTGCCGGGGGGAATCTTGATTACCAGATCGATTGGAAGAAAGCGGACGAGCTCTCGGAGCTGGCCCGGGCGTTTAATCAGATGGCGGTGGATTTGAGAAAAGCCCAAGAAAGGGTCATCCGAGAAACGGAGACCAAATTAGAACTGGAAAGAGGACTTCGGGAATCGGAAAAACTGGCCATCATCGGCCAGTTGGCTTCAGGCCTGGCCCACGAGATCGGAACCCCCCTCAACATCATTTATGGAAGGACGGAATTGATTCAAAAGGGCCTGGAAGATAAAGAAGGGCTGCAAAAGAATTTGGATATCGTCCTCCGCCAGACCGAGAGGATTACCAAGATCATCCAACAGCTCCTGGGGTTTGTCCGGAAGAAAAAACCAGAGCAGAAGGCCCTGAGCCTACCCCCCCTTTTGGAGTGTGCCCTTGAACTTCTCGATCACCAGGTCCGGAAGCAGAAGGTTAGGGTGGTAAAGGGGCGGATGGACGGCCTTCCCTCGATCATCGGGGATTCCGACCAGCTCCAGCAGGTTTTCTTAAACCTCATCCTGAATGCGATTCATTCCATGCCCGAGGGAGGAACCCTGTCTATTTCTGGTTCGTCCAAAAGGATTTCCAAGGATGGGCGCCCGGGGGACCAAAGGTCCTACCTGGAGGTCTCCGTGGAGGATACTGGGGTTGGGATGGAAAAGGAAGTCCTGCAGAACATTTTCACCCCCTTCTTTACCACCAAGGATACCGGAACGGGGTTAGGTTTGATGGTCACCCAGGGAATCGTCCAAGATCATGAAGGCTGGATGGAGGTGGAAAGTGAGGTCGGCAGAGGGTCCAGGTTTAAAGTCTATCTCCCTTCCTTGGGGGAGGAGGTGATAGGTGAACCCGTCCGGCAATAAGATCCTGGTGGTCGATGATGACCGAGAGATGGCGAGCTTGCTATCCGACGTTCTACGAGGGGAGGGGTTCTCCGTCTTTCCCCAGAGCGATAGTTTGGAAGCCTCGAAGATTCTCCAGAGGGAAGAGTTCGACGTCCTGATCACCGATTTGAAGATGAAAGGATTAAAAGGTCTGGACTTGCTAGAGGAGGCCAAGAAGGTAGCCCCTCTGACTCCCGTGATCATTATCACCGCCTTTGGAACCATCGAATCGGCCATCCAGGCCATGAAGTTGGGCGCCTACGACTATATCACCAAGCCCTTCCAGATGGACCAGATCGTTCTAATCGTCAAGAAAGCCCTGGAGAATCGCTGGCTGAAGAAGGAAGTCGTTCGCTTAAAAAAGGAGGTAGAGTCGAGATTTCACTTCCACCAACTGATCGGCAAAAGCCCTTCCATGCAAAAACTTTTCGACCTCGTTGAAAGGATCAAGGAGAGCTCAAGCAATGTCTTGATTACCGGGGAGAGTGGAACGGGGAAGGAGTTGGTGGCCAAAGCAATCCATTATTCCGGCGCGAGGAAAGAGGGCCCCTTCATCGCGGTCAACTGTGCGGCCATTCCGGAAACGCTCCTGGAAAGCGAGTTGTTCGGCTATAAGAAGGGGGCCTTCACCGATGCCAAAGCTGATAAGAAAGGGTTGATTTCGGAAGCCAGGGAGGGCACGCTTTTCCTGGACGAGATCACCGAAATGTCCCCTTTGCTCCAGGCGAAAATGTTGCGAGTCGTCGAAGAGAGGCAGGTCCGTCCGCTAGGGGATACAAATTCCCATCCCGTCGATGTGCGGTTCATCTCGGCATCAAACCGGGATATGAAGGATTTGATCCGCCAGGGGGGATTCCGGGAAGACCTGTACTATCGGCTGAAGGTGATCGATATAGAGTTACCGCCGCTCCGGGAGCGAAAAGACGATATCCCTCTTCTGGTTCAGCATTTTATTCATAGATTCGGGCAAGAGCCGAAGAAGGTCTCCGGAGTTTCCGAGGAGACGCTTAGAATCTTGATCGATTATTCATGGCCCGGGAATGTGAGGGAACTGGAAAACGTCATCCAGAGGGCCATTACCCTATGCCAGCAGGAAACCCTCTTTCCGGAGGATTTACCCGCCTCTATGATTCAGGAGCTGGATGAAGACCTGGTCGAGAAAGGCCTTCGCAAGAAATATTCTCTGGACCAGTTAGAGAAGGAGTACATCCAGAAAGTACTCATCGAAGCAGGCGGGAATAAGACCAGGGCCGCTGAAATCCTGGGCTTGGATCGAAAAACCCTCTACCGAAAGCTGGAAGAAATTTAAAGCAAGATACTGGATATAGGATGCTTGATACTGGATTCCAGCAAAAGATATTAGATACTAATTCTGAATAGAGGATCTCCGATATCCTCCATCCAGCATTCAGTATCCAGTATCAAACATCCAGGGCAGAGCATCCATTCCCATCGCCCCATTCTGCCACACGTTGTTTCTTTACTCCCCAATCTTCCTTTCTTCTTATCCGCCTCCGATTTTGAGAAGCTATGAAATTATAAGGAGTTTTGCCTTTGTCCCCGTTGGCAACCCTTTTGCTTTGGTAAATGGAAAAGAGGGGGGAAGGACTGAAGGAGAACCAAAAAAAGTAGATAGT
>DASPRR010000394.1:0-7834 GCA_035624375.1 Thermodesulfobacteriota bacterium
AAAAGCCAACGAGGTTCCCGAAGCCATTCGCAAGGGAATCGAGCAGGCCAAGAAGGGCCTGATCCAGGTTCCCTTGAACCAGGGGACGATCCCCTACGAGGTGGTGGGGCGGTTCGGGGCAGCGCGGATTCTCCTCAAACCGGCGTCCCCGGGTACTGGGGTTATTGCCGGAGGAGCGGTGCGGGCGGTCATCGAATCGGCGGGAATCGAAAACATCCTCACCAAGTGCCTGGGCTCCCGCAATCCCCACAATGTGATCAAGGCCACTGTGGAGGGGCTCAGGACCTTGAAGAATCCCGATGAAATTGCCACCAAGAGGGGGAAGGCTGTAGCCGAAATCGGCTAAGGGGTTTCTTTTCGGACGCAGGTGAACGCAGATGGGATTAAGAAAATTTATTCCGGTTTTATCTGCGCCATTCTGCCCCCCATTCATAAGAGTCAGTAGGGAACCATGGAAAAAAAGATGATTGAAGTCACCCTGGTACGAAGCGGGGTCAACCGGCCCGAAACCCAGCAGCGGACCCTTCGCGGGCTGGGCCTGACCCGGATGAACCGGACCGTCCGGCTTAACGATACGGAGGCCATTCGGGGGATGGTGCGCAAAGTGATCCATTTGGTAAAAGTCGTCGAAAAATAGGATGGGACGATGAAACTGAGCGAACTGAGGCCCCCGGAGGGGGCCCGAAAAGGAAAAAAGAGGATCGGTCGGGGAGAGGGATCGGGGCACGGCGGGACCTCCACCAAAGGGCATAAGGGGTACAAGGCCCGTTCGGGGGGGAAGCGATCCCCCGGTTTTGAGGGAGGACAGATGCCCCTCCAGCGCCGGCTTCCCAAGAGGGGGTTCAAGAACCCTTTCCGCAAGCAGTGGAGTGTGATCAACCTGCGAGACCTTTCTGCCTTCCCCGAAGGGGCCGTGGTGGATGTGGAGAGTTTGAAGTCCAAGGGATTGGTGAAGAAGATCGGGTCCGGGGTGAAGATCCTGGGGGAAGGGGAGGTCTCACGCCCGTTAACCGTTCGAGCCCAGGCCTTCAGTCTTTCGGCCAAAAAAAAGATTGAGGCGGCAGGGGGAAAAGCGGAGGTCATCTAAACCTTGTTCCAGGGATTCCAGAATATACCCAAGATTCCGGAGCTGAAGAGGCGGATTTTCATCAGCCTCCTGCTCTTGGCCGTCTACCGCATCGGGGTTCACGTTCCCACGCCGGGGATCGATGCTTCGGCTCTGGCGGCCTTTTTCGCCCAGGCCAAAGGAACCCTATTTGGTTTCATTGATATGTTTTCCGGCGGGGCTTTTGAGCGGCTGTCGGTCTTCGCCCTGGGAATTATGCCCTACATCAGTTCCTCCATCATCCTTCAGCTTCTGACCGTGGTGGTTCCCCATCTGGAAAGGCTCTCCAAGGAAGGGGAGGCGGGGCGAAAGAAGATCACCCAGTATACCCGCTATGGAACGGTGCTGCTGAGCCTCATCCAGGGATTCGGGATCAGCGTGGGGCTGGAGCGGATGACCGGGCCGGCTGGAGAAGCTGTGGTCTTGGATCCCGGGTGGTCCTTCCGTTTGATGACCATGATCAGCCTAACCGCGGGAACGGCCTTCATTATGTGGCTGGGGGAACAGATCACCGAAAGGGGCATCGGCAACGGGATCTCGCTGATCATCTTCGCCGGAATCGTGGCCCGAATGCCTACTGCCATCAGTAACAGTATCCGGCTCCTGAGGACGGGAGAGATCGGAATTCTGATTACCCTCTTCTTGGTAGCCCTCATGGTGGGCGTAGTGGGAGCCATCATCTACATGGAACGGGGGCAGCGGCGAATTCCAGTGCAGTACGCCAAGCGAATCGTGGGGCGGAGGATGTACGGCGGGCAGAGCACCCATCTGCCCCTGAAGATCAACACCGCCGGAGTCATCCCGCCCATCTTCGCCTCCTCGATCATCATGTTTCCGGCGACCATCGCGAATTTCATCGATCATCCCTGGATGAAGGCCGTCTCCAACCAGCTCGCCCCGGGTTCGGTGCTGTACGAGCTCATCTACGTGGGTTTCATCTTCTTCTTCTGCTATTTTTACACCGCGGTCACCTTCAATCCCACGGACGTGGCGGATAACATGCGTAAATACGGGGGTTATATCCCGGGAATCCGCCCCGGAAAGAAGACCGCCGAGTTCGTGGACCGGGTCCTGACCCGTATCACCTTCACCGGAGCCCTTTACGTGTCCGCGGTTTGCGTTCTGCCTTCGATCCTGATCGCGAGGTTCAATGTTCCTTTCTACTTCGGGGGTACGGCTCTGTTGATCGTCGTGGGCGTAGCCCTGGATACGGTGGGGCAGATCGAGTCCCATATGCTCATGCGCCACTATGAAGGATTCATGAAGCAGGGACGGATCAAAGGGAGGAGATAGGGAAAGACGATGGGGGCTTATCCTCTCCCCCTGGAGGAACGGATCATCCTGAAGTCTCCGCAGGAAATCGAAAGAATGCGGAGCAGCAACCGGATTGTGGCCGAGATTCTGCAGAAGGTGGCTGCCGCGGTCCGGCCCGGGGTGAAAACCCGGGAATTGGATGCCCTGGCCGAGGACCTTCTGCGCAGATACACGGCCCGATCGGCTTTCAAGGGGTACAACGGGTATCCGGCGGTTCTTTGCACTTCGGTGAATGAGGAAGTGGTCCACGGAATCCCCTCGGAACGCGTGCTCCAGGAGGGGGACATTTTGAGCCTCGATTTCGGGGCCGTCTGGGATGACTACTACGGGGATGCAGCAGTTACCGTGCCCGTGGGAGCGATCTCCGAGGAGGCCCGGCGGCTGCTGCGGGTGACCGAGGAGGCTCTGGGGAAGGCAATTGAACAGGCCCGCCCGGGAAATCACGTGGGCGATATTTCCGCGGCCATCCAAGGCCATGTGGAAAGTCGGGGATTTTCCGCGGTGCGCGATTTCGTGGGACATGGGATCGGCAAGTTCATGCACGAGAGGCCCCAAATTCCCAATTTCGGGTTACCCGGGCGGGGGGTCCGCCTGAAACCCGGGATGATCCTGGCCATCGAGCCCATGATCAACGCCGGGGGTTACGCGGTGGAAGTCCTGGAGGACGGCTGGACCGCGGTCACCCGAGACCGCAGTCTTTCGGCCCATTTCGAGCATTCGGTGGCGGTGACCGAGAACGGACCCTACATTTTGAGTCAACTCTGAGGCCCACGGGACGGAAAGAGCGGCCCCTGGCCCGATTGGAATCGACAGGTTTCCAATGCCCAAAGAAGATGCCATTGAAGTCACGGGAACGGTCATAGAAACACTTCCCAACGCCATGTTCCGGGTAGAACTGGAGACCGGCCACCGGGTCTTGGCCCATATTTCGGGCAAGATGCGCCTGCATTTCATCAAAATCCTCCCGGGGGATAAAGTGACCGTGGAACTCTCTCCTTACGATTTGAATCGAGGACGGATCATCTATCGGGAAAAATAGGCCCCGCTTCCGGGGGCAGAGGGAAGCAACATGAAAGTCAAAGCCTCAGTACGGCGAATCTGTGACAAGTGCAAAATCGTAAAGAGAAAAGGAGTGGTCCGGGTGATCTGCCCGAATACCCGGCACAAGCAAAGACAAGGATAAAGACAGCTTTCAGCGGTCAGCGATCAGCAAAGGCAAAATATGATTTGGTTTAGCTGAACGCTGAAAGCTGGTAGCTGACAGCTTATTTCAAGGAGGTTGGGGTGGCACGCATTGCCGGAATCGATCTTCCCAAGAACAAAAACGTCGAAATCGCGCTGACTTACATTCATGGAATCGGACGGACCACGGCCCGCAAGGTTTTGCAGATGGCTCAGGTGGACTTGGCCAAGAAAACCGACACCCTGAGCGACGCCGAAGTGGCCAAGATCCGGGAAGCCATCGATCGGAGCAACCTGAAGATTGAGGGGGACCTGCGGCGGGAAGTGTCCATGAATATCAAGCGCCTTATGGACCTCGGTACCTACCGGGGGCTGCGCCACCGCCGTTCCCTGCCGGTGAGAGGCCAGCGCACCCACACCAACTCTCGGACCCGCAAAGGGCCCCGTCGTCAGATCGGCGGGAAGAGGAAATAGTCAGGAGGAAGAATGTCGCCAGGAAAGCCATCGGGGGCCAAGAAGAAAGAGCGCCGGAATATCCAGAACGGCGTCGCCCACATCCAGTCTACGTTCAATAATACCATCGTAACCATCACCGATGTCAGCGGAAATGTGATCGCCTGGGCCAGCGCGGGCAGCGCGGGGTTCAAGGGGTCGCGCAAGAGCACTCCCTTTGCCGCCCAGCTGGCCGCCGAGCAGGCGGCGAAAAAAGCCATGGAGCAAGGAGTCCGGTCCATTGAAGTCTACGTCAAAGGGCCGGGAGCCGGGCGGGAGGCGGCGCTCCGTTCCCTCCAGGCGGCTGGCTTTCGAGTGGACCTGATCCGGGATGTGACCCCGATTCCCCACAACGGCTGTCGTGCCCCCAAGAGGCGGCGGGTTTGAAGTCCGTCCCGGGCTGAGAGAGGAGGTTTGGATTGGCCAGGTACAACCAATCGGTCTGCCGGCTCTGCCGGCGGGAGAATTTGAAGCTCTACCTTAAAGGGGAGAGGTGTTATTCCGATAAATGCGCCGTCGACCGGAGGAGCTATCCGCCGGGACAGCATGGCCAGGGAAGGGTGAAGTTCTCCAACTATGCCCTGCAGCTGCGGGAGAAGCAAAGGGTCAAGCGCATGTACGGGGTGCTGGAGAAGCAGTTCCGGAACTTCTTCGAGAGGGCTGAAAGGATGAAGGGGATCACCGGGACCAACCTCCTCCTCCTCCTGGAAAGTCGTCTGGACAACCTGGTCTATCGGCTGGGATTTGCCAACTCCAGGAACGAAGCCCGGCAGCTCGTCCGGCACAGCCATTTCCTGGTGGACCGCAAGAAAGTGAGTATTCCTTCCTATGTGGTGAAGGTGGGAGGGGTGATCGAACTTCGGGAGAAGAGTCGGAAGATTGCCCGAATCAGCGAAGCCCTGGAGAGCGTGGCCCGGCGGGGGGTGCCGTCCTGGCTGGAGCTGGAGAAGGACCATTTCCGGGGACGGCTGGTCTCGCTTCCTGCCCGGGAAGACCTGACCATGCCCATCAAAGAGCAGTTGATCGTCGAACTGTATTCCAAATAAAACCTTCGATGAGCCCGCTCCGAGCGGGATCGAGGAGACGCTATGTATCGAAACTGGGAAACTCTAATCAAACCAAAGCCCTTGGAGGTCGAGCAGGAGAGTTTGACCCCAACCTACGGCCGCTTTCATGTGGAGCCCCTGGAGCGCGGATTCGGGATCACGATCGGGAACTCCCTGCGACGCATCCTTCTGTCTTCCCTCCAGGGGGCGGCGATTACCGCAGTCCGGATCAAGGGAGTTCTCCATGAGTTTTCCACCATTTACGGGGTCCGCGAGGACGTAACCGACGTCATCCTGAACATCAAGGAACTTCTGGTGAAACTCCATACCGACGGCCCGGAAATCCTGCGGTTGAAGATAAACAAACCGGGGGTGGTGAAAGCCCAGGACATTCAGCCCAACCCCAACGTGGGAATTTTGAACCCCGATCACCTGATCGCCACCCTCTCAGAGGACGGAGAGCTCGACATCGAGATGGTGGTAAAGCGGGGGAGGGGGTACATGCCGGCGGAGCGAAACCGGGAGGAAGGGGACCCCATCGGAACGATTCCTATCGACGCACTATTCTCCCCCATTCGCAGGGTTAACTACACGGTGACCCATTCCCGGGTCGGACAGATTACCGATTATGACCGCCTCACCCTGGAGGTCTGGACCAACGGAAATGTGACTCCGGGCGATGCCCTGGGCTATGCGGCCAAGATTCTGAAGGAACAGATCGCGGTCTTCATCACCTTCGATGAACAGGAGGCCCTTCCCAGAGCCCCCGAAGTTCAGGAGCCGGGAAAGCTCAACGACAACCTGTTCAAGAGCGTAGATGAACTCGAGCTATCGGTCCGTTCGGCCAACTGTTTGAAGAACGCCGACATTCGTTATATCGGCGACCTAGTGCAAAAAACCGAAGTGGAGATGCTGAAAACCAAGAACTTCGGGCGCAAGTCGCTGAACGAGATCAAAGAGATCCTGTCCGAGATGGGGCTGTCCCTGGGGATGAAGCTGGAGAACTGGCCCCCCGCCGAACTGGGACCAAAGACCATCGAAGGTTTAGGGAAGGAATAGCAACATGCGTCATCGAGTCGCGGGAAGAAAGCTGGGTCGGACCACGAGTCACCGGGTAGCCATGCTCCGGAATTTGGTCACTTCGCTCCTGGAGCATGAAAGGGTGAAGACCACCGATGCCAAAGCTAAGGAAGTCCGGCCCCTGGCGGAAAAACTGATCGGCCTGGCCAAGCGGGGCGACCTTCACGCCCGGCGTCAGGCCCTCTCCGTGGTTCGGAAGCCTGATCTGGTCAAGAAATTATTCGAAACCCTCTCCCCCCGTTACCAGTCTCGAACCGGCGGATACCTTCGAATCGTGAAGGTGGGGTACCGTCCGGGGGACGGAGCGCCGGTTTCCCTGGTGGAATTGATCGGCGAGGGCAAGGAGGGGACCAAAAAGGCCAAAGCCAAGAAAAAGCGGGAGAAAGGCAAACGCGCCGAAAGGACCAAGCTCCCGGAAGCCGCTTCGAAACCGTGAAGCAGGATCGGGATATTAAAAAGGGCGAGGCCGCTGGCCTGGCCCTTTTTTTTCGGGCGAGATGATCGATCTCAGAGAGGTGACCTTTTCCTATCCTACTTCCACCGGGGCGTCCAAGCCGGTCTTTGAGGGATTGACCCTCTCCATCCCCCGGGGTCGATATGTTTTTCTCATGGGTCCCAACGGCTCGGGGAAGAGCACTCTGGGGAAGCTGGTCAAGGGGATTCTCTCTCCCTCTTCTGGCCAAATCCGGATCGCCGGGCAACTCCTGAAACCCGGCGAAATCTCTCCCCGCATCGGCTACCTATTTTCCAACCCCGAAAATCAGATTATCTCCTCCGTAGTGGAAGAAGACGTGGCCTTCGGCCCGGGGAACCGGGGGATGGACCCTGCCCTCCTGTCCCTTCGGGTGGATGAGAGCCTGCGCCTGGTGGGAATGGAAGGCTACCGCACCCACGCTCCCCATCTCCTATCCGGCGGACAGCAGCAGAAAATCGTCATCGCCGGCATCCTGGCCATGGAGTGCGAAGCGCTCGTCCTGGATGAACCTACGGCCATGGTGGACCAGGAAGCCCGCCAGGAAATCCTTGACCTCTTCTTGAAGCTCCACCGGGAGAGGAACATCACCTTCCTCCATATCACCCATTCTCTGGAGGAGGCCCTTTGGTCTAAGGACCTGATCTACTTGGAAGAGGGGCGGATTCTTTATTCCGGGCCCCCGGAAGAGTTCCTGGCCTCCCCTCGATTCTCCGAATCCTCCTCCATTCAAATCCCCCCCCTCCTCCGCCTGGTCCAAGGTTTGCGGCAGCGGGGCCACGACATTCCTTCGGGAATTCGTTCCTACGAGCAATTAAAGCGGTTCCTCCTGCAGGGGGATCACAGAGTTTGAAACTTCCAGGATGTTTGGCTTTGGTCCGCGGGGCCAAACCAACTATATCCTGCTCTGTTCACTCTTCAGCAAATAATAGAAGAGTCGAAAAATCCAAAATCCGCAATTGGAAATCCAAAATTCAATGATCTTTGCTTTTTACGCGCAACGGCCTTGCTTCCGGGTCACAAACTAGCTTTTGCACTGAAAGGAAGAAAACAAAAGGGAAGAGGGGGCACCCACTTTATGCCTTGACACTCAGGAAAGCGAAAACCTATAATTTTTTTATCAAGGCTCCCAAGCGATCAGAA
>DASPRR010000404.1:0-3165 GCA_035624375.1 Thermodesulfobacteriota bacterium
GCGACCGTCAGAAGGCCGAAATAGATCCCGCTCTTCCGGATGATCACCAGGCCGATCAGAAACGCCGCCAGTCCTGCAGCCAGCATGGCAAAAAGGAGGCAGACCCAGATGTTTGACGAAAAATGAAGTTGGGTCAGCCCAAGGGCATAGGCCCCGATTCCGAAGTAGGCCCCGTGTCCGAAGGACATCAATCCCGTATGACCGAGGAGCATATTATAGGCTAGGGCAAACAGGGCCATGATCATGATTTCGGTGCCCAGGTCCGTATAGCCTCCGATGACCGGAAAAACGTAAGGAAGGATCAGGAAGATCAGGGCAATATAGAGGATGGGGGACTGGATAATTGCCTTTGCTTTCTCTTTCAAAATTTTCCTCCTTAGGCTTCAAGACCGCTTTTTTCACCCATGAGCCCGCGCGGTCTCTTCAGGATGATAATGGCCAAGATAACGTACATGGCCAGATCGGAAATCCGGGGAGCCACCATCACCACGATGGTTACCGTAAGGCCCACGAGGAGACTTCCGATGATCGTTCCCAGGAAACTTCCGACACCCCCGACCACGATCACCACGAAGGCGGGCATGATGATCGCCATGCCCATATCGGGCTTCACGCCCTGGAGGGGAGCGAGGAGAACACCGGCGATCCCGGCGAAGATGGAGCCGATGCTATAGACCAAGGTGCGAACCTTCGGAAGGTTCTTGCCCAGGGCTCCGATCATTTCGCTGTCACTGACGCCTGCCTTGATCACCATGCCGTAGGTCGTCTTCTCGAGGAAGGCCCACATCAGGAAGATCAGGACCAGGGTGAAAAGGCCGGCGAAGATGCGATACTTCGAGTAGAGCATGAATCCCAGGTTGATGCTTCCCACCAATTCACGAGGAGGATTCAAAGCATATCCGGTGGGCCCCCAGATCATCCGTATGACCTCCGTGCTGGCGAGGACCAGCCCGAATGCCAGCAGAAGGCCGAACAGGGGGTCTTTACCGTAAACCCGCCGAAAGGTGAGGGTCTCATAGAGGATGCCGATCAGCCCTACGATGAACGGAGCGATGATCAACGAGGGCCAGAATCCGATGTACCCGGTCAGAACCAGACTGAGATAGGCGCCGAAGGTGAAAAGGGCGGCATGGACAAAGTTGATCACCTCCATGACCCCGAGGATGAGGGTCAATCCCAACGCAATAAGCGCGTAGAGGAGCCCTAAAATGATCCCATTGAATAGCTGGCTGAGGATATATTCCATCGACCTTTTTCTCCTTCCGAAGCCGACAGTATCAAAATTTTTGAATGGACGCTATCGGTTTCCGAACCTTCTTCAGGTTCTTGCCCAGAGCTTCCCGCATAGCGGCATCTCCAACTGCCGCCTTACTGACCATGCCCACCATGGCCTTTCCCAGTAACAGCCGCAAGGCCATGATCAAACCCCAGGTTGATAGGCCAGCAAAGACCTGGCCTGGCAAGCAATTAACCCTCCTCCCAAGGAAAGGTAGGAGGAATTCTCTGCCCCTAGAGAGCTTGCCGGTATATTTCCACGATCGATTCTACGGTTAGCTCTCTCGGGTTCAGATCGACGAGCCGTTTGTTCTGGAAAGCTTCTGCGGCCAGCATGGGCAGGTCTTTTTCCTTCACCCCCCTCTTTCCCAGGCCGAGGGGAATGCCGATTTTTCCGAATAAGTCAGAGATTTTTTCGACCAGCCGGTCGGCAATCTCCTGGTCACTTAGTCCCCGAATATCGATACCCATTTGCTCGCATATTCTCTTGGCTTTGGGGATATTGCCCGGGGTGTTGTACCGCACCACCGCTGGCATCATGAGGGCATTTCCCAGGCCATGGGGCACGTCAAAATGGCCCTCAACGGGGTAGGAAGTCGCGGCAATCGCGCCTGCTCCGGCCATGAGAGAAACACCCCCGCACAATGCGGCCAGGGCCATGTTTTCCCTGGCGTCCATGTCATTTCCATTTTCAACTGCCCGTTGTAAATTCCCGGCCACCAGCTTAATGGTTTGGAGAGAATACATCTCGGATAGCGGATTGGCATTCTTGGACATGAAGGATTCGAGGGCGTGACCCAGGGCGTCGATGCCGGTGTGGGCCGTCACCCCGGGGGGCGTGGTTCGCATGAGTTCCGCGTCGACGATCGCCACCCGGGGAAGGATATGCCGGCTCACGATAGCTTTCTTCGCCTTGGCTTTGAGGTCCTTAAAAATGGCGTTCCGGGTTGCTTCGGCCCCCGTCCCCGCGGTGGTTGGAATCAGGAAAGTTGGCACTCCGGGTTTCAGGACCTGGTCGATTCCAAAATACTTGGAGACGGAACCCCCATTGGTAACCACGACCGATGCCCCTTTCGCCGTGTCCATCGAGCTTCCTCCCCCCACACCCACAATCAGGTCCATCTTCCCCTTGCGGGCTATTTCCGCACACTGGTCAACCAGCTCTAAAGGAGGTTCCGGCTTTATCGAGCTGAAAATTTCGGATTTGATCCCTGCTTTTTCTAATGCTCCCTGCACGCGCGCCGAAATGCCGGCCTGGTGGACACCGGGATCGGTGATGATCAAGGCTTTTTGAGCCCCCAGTTTCTTCGCCTCGGGAATGGCTTGCTCCAGAGATCCCCGCCCGATCCAGATCCACTCGGTACAAAAATAAAGAAACGGTGCACCGGCCATATTTTTTTCTCCTTTCAAAAAATGGTATTTGCTGTAGTGGAAATCCTCCCCAGTTCTTCCCCCAGGCCCATCCATAGGGTTACCTGGATATGCATCTATCTGAGGGACCGGAGGTCTTCGATCAACTCGGTCAGGCCCAACTTCTCCAACGTTTCGGAAAGAGGTTTCCCTCGCTCATCCCAGCCCATCAACCGGAAATAGTTTTGCACCATCCAGGGCCACTTCTCCAGGATATTTTTCCCCTTCGTCGGCCCGTCGGTCGGGGTCGAGCCGTAACGGACGGAAGGCTTTTCATCCTCCATCCTCATTCCATGCTTCAAGTTGAAGACCCGGAGGAGATTGACGATGCGTCTTCCGACGGTGAAGGCATCTTCCAGCGTCCAATTCCACCCCGTGACCGCATTGAAGCATTCCAGCACCAGCTTGGGATGGGGGGAGGCAATGCGGCAGGTTCCCAGGCAATCATCGAACTGCCGAATCCCGTTATATTTCGCGTTC